>NZ_JBHWBZ010000048.1:73448-73867 GCF_042735475.1 Kitasatospora sp. NPDC059577
GCCCGCCCCCCGCACCCCCCCCCCACTCCCCTCCGGGGGGGCCCCCCCAACCCCCCCGGCCCCCCCCCCCCCCCCCCGCCCCCGCCCCCCCCCTATCGGTGATGCTACGAACTGTGGAGCATAGGAGACTCGAACTCCTGACATCTGCCTTGCAAAGGCAGCGCTCTACCAACTGAGCTAATGCCCCTCGACGGCACCGCGCGTGCCAACGGGCACTAGCGTACCGGGTTCCGGCGCGTTTCCCAGCGCCGTCCCCCGTCGGCAGTGCCGTTCCCCGGGTGCGGCCGGTCCGGTCGGTCGACCGGGCCGGCCGGCCCGGGTGGCGCGGGGCGGGGAGTCCGCAGACCGTGGATGTGAATATAGGCCCGGTTCAGCCTCCGGCCGGGTCCGGGTGGGTGGCGACCGTCCACAAGTCCGGG
>NZ_JBHWBZ010000048.1:73877-74580 GCF_042735475.1 Kitasatospora sp. NPDC059577
GCTCGGGCCTCGCGCGGGCGCCCCGCTGGCGGGGGGGGGGCGGGCGGGGCGGGGCGGGGGGGCGGGGCGGGGGGGCCGCCCCCCCCCCCCGGCCCGGGAGGCGCGGGTCGGCGCCTCCGAAGACCGTCGATCGTCAGATCGCCCGGATTCAGCGACCGGCCGGGACCGGGTCGGTGGCCTCGGTCCACAGGTCCTGCTCGGCGCGGTCCGCCTGGACCTGACGGTAGACAAAGAAGCCGCCGAGGGCGACCAGGGCGACCAGGAGAAGCTTCTTCACCGCGGGACCTCGTCCTTCTTGCGTTGGTGGACTCAAGAGCCGGATCCGGCCTGACTGACCGGGCCGACGAGTCCAGTTGCGTTTCGAGCGCGAACGGGCGGCCGGGTGCCAGACCGCCCTTGCGGCCGATGATACACACCGGTGTCCCAATCGTGACCAGCCACCGGTGCGGCCAACCCGGCGGTCCGGCCCGAGGATTGACGCAGCACCTCCTACCGGCCGCTCCGCCCGGGTGCGACCGGCCCGGGGAGGGCCCGTGCGGGCCGGGCCCGTACGGCCCGGGCGCCGCCTCCGCCGGCCTGCTCAGCAGCCCGAAAACGTCGAAGGGCCCCCCGGGGGTTACGCCCGGGCCGGCGGGGGGGGGGGGGCACACAGGGATGTAACCCCGGAGGGTTAAAAACAGAAAGCGGGCCCCGGGATGAGTGG
>NZ_JBHWBZ010000049.1:0-16585 GCF_042735475.1 Kitasatospora sp. NPDC059577
GGTGCGCCTCCGGACCGAACACGGAGACCTCCGGGATCCGGTGCCGGCGCCACAGGCAGGCCGTGAACACCCGGTCCGCCGCCCCCACCCCCACCGGCCCCCGAACCCGGGCCCCGCCCCGGCCGGACCGCGGCCCCCGGCCGGCGGCGCGCGCGCCCCCGCGGGCCCGCGCCGCGGGCCGCCGCCCGCCGGGCCCGGCGCTTCGCGCTCGGGCCGGCCTCACTCCGCTTCGCTTCATGAGGCCACTGATGCCCCATGAAAAGTTGCTCACCCTTTGAGCAATGAGTCTCACTCCGCTTCGCTCCATGAGGAAAATAGCCGGGGCCTGGGTGCTCTCCTGAGTTCGCCCGGCCGCTCTCCCTGAGGTTGCCGGCCCCGCTCCGCTTCGCTCCACGGGCCTGGCGACTGGGGCTTGCTCCCTGAGCTGGTGCTTGAGTTGGACCGAAGATGGGCCCAGGTTTTGCGCTCGGGCTGGACCTCGCTCCGTGGGGCTCGGGTGGTTCGGTCCCGAGTGCGGTGCCTTCCTGAATTCCTCGTCCAGCTCGCCCGGTCGGCTGTTCTGAACCTGCTCCGCTACGTGGAGCCCCGTAGTCGGCTTCCCATCGTGTTGCTTCACGCCTGGCACTGCTCCGCTTCGCTTCATGGTGCGAGGGGGCTGGTGTGCGTCTAAGTCGTTGAGTGGTGGCTTCAGTTGATTTCGGATCAGTCTGGCTGGGGCGTTGGCGCTTTGTGGATTGGTTGTGCTCCCGCCCGGGTTCGTCCGGGCTGACGAGCCTGGAGCGTGGCTTCGGCTGCTGCCTCTCGATGTGGGGATCGGCCTGATGTATCAGAATGGGTGTGTCAGGGGATCCTGCGCGGAGCGGGGTGGGGACTCGCGTGTTCGGAGGCGCGGGGCGGCGGCGCGGCGCTGGGGAGGTGGTGGGCCGGAGGATCAGGTCAGGATTCGGTGGGGTGGGTGTCGGCGTGCAGGTGGTGGGCTGCGGTGGTCCAGGCTGCGGTGACGGCGTGGTGGGCGGTGGTTGTTGCCTCGGTGATGTCGCCTTCGAGGTGGAGGGGGGTACCGAGGTGGACGTGCAGGGTGGGGCGGCGCAGTGGGGCGGTGGCGAATCCGGCGAGTTGTTTGGCGGCGCTGCCGGAGCTGAGGCGGCGGGCGCCGTACTGGCCGAGGGGGACGACGGGGGCACCGCTTGCCGCTGCGAGTCGGGCCAGGCCGGTGCGGAAGGGGCGGGGCTCGCTGTCGTGGGAGTCTCGGTGTTTCGGGAGGCCGCCTTCGCCGTAGATGAGGACGACGCGGTCGGCGGCGAGTGCGGCTGCCGCGGTGTCGAGGGCGGTGGCGGCGTGGGCGGTGCCGCAGTGGACGGGGATGTGTCCGCCGGCCCGTAGGACCGTGCCGAGGAGGGGTATCCGCCACAGTCCGGCGGCGGCCATCACCACGGGTTCGGTGCCCAGCCGGCGCAGTGCGGCCAGGACGACGCCGGGGTCGGCGAGTGAGCTGTGGTTGGCGGCGACGATGCTGCCCGGGGCGATGGGGCCCGGGATGTCGGAGGTGACGGACAGACGGCCGAGGACGGGGATCAGGGTGCTGGCGATCCGGCTGAGCATGGGTGGTTCCTTCGTGGCCTTCGGCGGGGTGGTACCGCCATCCTCGCGGCCGTCGGTGCCGGGCAGCTTGAGTAGGCGTACTCAGATCGGTCCGGGTACGTCAGGGGGCGGTGAAGAGGGTGGGGAAGGTCGGGGCCAGCCATGGCCGGCGGCCCCAGGCGAGGACTTTGCCGCGGGTGAGGGCGTCGATGGCGGTGTAGCGGCCCAGTGCGATGAGGAGGAACGCGACCGGCTCGGTGAGGATCGTGCAGTCCGGGCGTCGGGGCGGGTCCTGGGTCACCGTGGCGGTTCCGTCCGTGAAGGTCACGGTGAAGGTGTCCAGGCCGCGTACCCGTAGCCGGTAGCAGGCGTTGTGGCCGGCCGTGGTGTGGGGGTTGGTGACCCGTGGCATGACGGTGCGCAGGAAGGGCAGGGTCAGGGCGACGCGGTGGCGGTCGATGGGGTGTGGGCGGTGCAGGGCCAGGGCGATGTCGTAGAGGTGGCCGAGCATGTGGGTCAGGAGGTAGGCGGCGAGGGTGTCCAGGTCCATCGGACCGAGCGGGGTCCGTACCGGGTCGGTGCCGGTGCGTGGGGCGGCTGCCGTGGTGAACCGGTGTGCCTGTCGGGCGATCTCCTCGGCAAGGGCGGCCGGGTCGCGTTCGGGGCGGGCGGCCAGGGCGGCTTCGTTGGCGGCGGCCAGTGAGCCCGCGGTGCCGTCGCCGTAGGGGCGTTCCTCTCCGGCGGCGAGGGCGGCCATCAGTTCGTTGGCCATGGCGAGGTGGGCGGCGGCCTCGGCGACCGTCCACTCGGCGCCGGGTATCGGGGTGTCGCCGCGGCTGTCGGCGAGGAGGGTGACGGCCTCGTCGCCGAGTGCGGTGACCGCTGCGAGGAGCGCGGTGCGCTCGGGGGGCGGGAGGGTCATGGTGGTGAACACTGGCCGACTCCGGGGTCGCTGTCCAGACCCGTGGCGTGGTCGGGGGCGTGATGGCATCGGCTTCACCCAGAGCGGAATGCCGCTGTCTTCCCACGGGGCCTCGGATCCTTAGGCTGATGGGGTGAGCACTCATGCGCCGGACGAAGCCCGCGTCATCCCCCTGCGTCCGCAGGGCCCGCCGCCCGCGCAGGCACCCGCGGTGAGGGAGCCGCTGTGGCGCGACCTCGTCGGTGGTGTGCTGCGGCGCGAGCGGCTCGCGCAGGAGCGCACCCTGAAGGACGTCGCGCAGGCGGCCCGGATCTCGATGCCCTACCTGTCGGAGCTGGAGCGCGGGCGCAAGGAGGCGTCGTCCGAGGTGCTCGCGGCTGCCGCCCGGGCGCTCGGGCTGGGCCTGGCCGATGTGCTGTCGCTCGCTCAGGAGGAGCTGGTGCGGTCTGCGCGGAACCGGGTGGAGCGGGGGCGCCGGGGGCGTGCGTCGACGGGGCGGCACGACGGTCTGTGCCTGGTCGCGTGACCCCGCACCGGCGGGGCCGGTGGGCGCCGCCGGTGCGGGGTCGGGTGAGGGGAGGAATCAGGGGAGGGGTCAGGTGAGGGGAGGGGTCAGGTGAGGGCGAGTCGTCGGGTGAGCACCTGGTCGGCGAGGCCATAGGCGACGGCCTCCTCGGCGGTGAGGATCTTTTCGCGGTCCAGGTCGGCGCGCAGCGTCGCGGCGTCGTGGTGGGTGTGCCGGGACAGGACCTCCTCGACCTGCGAGCGGATGCGGATCACTTCCTTGGCCGCGAGGCTGAGGTCGGAGACCGTCCCCTGGCGGCCCGCGCTGGCCGGCTGGCCGAGCAGGACCCGGGCGTGCTGGAGCACGAACCGTCGTCCCGGGTCGCCGCCGGCCAGGAGGACGGCCGCGGTGGATGCCGCCTGGCCGACGCAGAAGGTGGAGATCGGTGACTGGATGAAGGTCATCGTGTCGTAGATCGCCATCAGGGCGGTGAAGGATCCGCCGGGCGAGTTGAGGTAGATCGAGATCTCGCGTTCCGGGTTCGCGGACTCCAGGTGCAGGAGTTGGGCGATGACGACGTTGGCGACGCCGTCGTCGATCCCGGTGCCGAGGAAGACGATCCGTTCGTTCAGGAGTCGGCTGAAGACGTCGTAGGAGCGCTCGCCCTGTGCGGTGCGCTCGATGACGTAGGGAACGGGGTAGGAGCTCATGTCACAGTCCCATCCGTCGGTGCGGTGCGGCCGGGCGGATGTCGGCGAGCGACTGCACCACCCGGTCCACGATGCCGTACTGGCGGGCCTGTTCGGCGGTGAACCAGCGGTCGCGGTCGCCGTCGCGCGCGATCGTCTCCTCGCTCTGGCCGGTGTGTGCGGCGGTGATCCGTTCGATGGCCTGTTTGGTGTACTCCAGGTTCTGTGCCTGGATCTCGATGTCCGCGGCGGTGCCGCCGATGCCGGCCGAGGGCTGGTGCATCATGATCCGCGCGTTCGGCAGTGCGAAGCGCTTGCCGGGGGCTCCGACGGTGAGGAGGAACTGGCCCATGCTGGCGGCGAATCCCATCGCGAGCGTGGTGACGTCGTTCGGGATGAGCTGCATGGTGTCGTGGATGGCCAGGCCGGCGGTGACCGATCCGCCGGGGCTGTTGATGTACAGGCTGATGTCGGTGCGCGGGTCCTCGGCCGAGAGGAGCAGCAGTTGTGCGCAGACCCGGTTGGCGGAGACGTCGTCGACCTGGGTGCCGAGGAGGACGATCCGCTGGGCGAGCAGGTGGGCCGCGAGGTGGTCGTCGAAGCGGCTGAGGGGTGTGTCGTCGTCCTGTGCGTGGGGTCGGGGTGTGGTGAGGGGGGTCATCCGGTCTCCTCGTCGGGGGCGGGTGTGCCGTCGGCTCCACTCTTGCCTCCGGGGGGTTCGGGGATGGGGTTTCTCTGCTTGGCGCAGATTCGCCAGGGGCAGAGGGGGTCAGGGGGTGGGCGGAGGGGGTCAGGGGGTGGGGGTGGGGTCGGTGACCAGGTCGGTTGCGGCGCGGGTGAAGGCGCGGACGCGGGCGGTGGTGCGGCTCTGCGGCCAGATCAGGCCCCATTCGAGGGGTGGTGCGTCGGCGAGGGCGACGTAGGCGATGTCGGGGCGCGGGTAGTAGCGGCGGGTGTGGGCGCCGACGGGCAGGACGCCGTGGCCGGCGCCGACGAGTGTGAGTGCTTCCTGGATGCTGTCGGCTGCCGGGCCCGGTGGGAGGGGTGGCGGGACGGCGGTGCCGTCCCGCAGTCGGATCACCGGGAGGTTCGTCAGGTCCTCGGTGGTGGCGCCGTGCGGGCGGTCGAGGGGGTGTCCGGCGGGGACCGCGAGCATGCGGGCCTCGCGGACCAGGGGCGGTCCGCAGATGAGGTCGGGTTCGTGCACCGGGAGGGGGCCGAGGCACAGGTCGGCGTCGCCGTCGCGCAGCCAGCGGGTCGTCTCGGTCATCCGGGCCTCGCGTAGCCGGACGTCGCAGTCGGGGGCCCGTTCACGGAACAACTGGGTGATCCCGATGAGGAGTTGGCCGGCGGCCGCGCCGACGTAGGCGACCTGGAGGCTGCCGGACAGGCCGCGCCCGGCTTCGACGGCGCTTTGGAGGGCCGCTTCGACGGCCTGCCAGGCCGGCCTCAGGTCGTCGGCCAACGCGCGGCCGAGCGGGGTGAGTTCGACGCGGCGGCTGGTGCGGTCGAACAGGGCGGCGCCCACCCGTCGTTCCAGTTTGCGGATGGTCCGGCTGACCCGCGCGGTGGACACCCGCAGCTTCTCGGCGGTGCGCCCGAAGTGCAGTTCCTCCGCGAGCACCAGAAACGACTCCACCTCGTACCGCTCGATCACGCGCCACCCCGTCGTCAAGCCCGAGTCAACGATCATTGCGCAGAAGGGCGTTGTTCGCCATCGGTCACGGCAGCAGAGTGGGGGACGTCGAAACCCGGCCGCTTTCACCGATTCCACCGGAGGACATCATGACGACCGAGCCCCTGCAGGCCCTGACCGCGCGGCCCGACGACATCGCCGCGGTCGTCGGCGAGTTGCGCGACCGTGCCGAGATCACGGACGCCCTCCTGCGGTTCGCCCTCGGGCAGGACCTGAAGGACCGTGAGCTGTTCGCCTCGGCCTTCACCGCCGACGCGGAGCTGGACTTCCGTCCGGCCGCGGCGCGCTGGGGTGGCGAGCCGCCCCTGATGACCGGTCGGGACTTCATCGTGGACGCCATCCTGGCGATGTTCGCCGGCCGGGTGGACACCACCCACCAGGTCACCAACCCGCGCGTCGGTGTCGACGGGGACACCGCCAGGCTCACCGCGCTGGTCGAGGCGCAGCACCTGCTCGTCGGTGAGCCGGGTACGCACGCCCTGCTCAAGAACCCCTACACGGTGGATCTGGTGCGTGAGGGTGGTCGTTGGCTCATCCGGCGGATGCGCATCGACAACGCCTGGTTCACCGGGGATCCGAAGGCCGTCTTCGGCGGCTGACGGCGGCGGGGTGGGGTGGGGAGGGGCGGGGGCGGGGGCGGGGGCGGGGGCGGGTCACAGGCGCAGGTGGGATGCGCCGTTGAGGTCGAGGACCGTGCCGGAGGCCCAGGTCGCCTCGGGCGAGGCCAGGTAGAGGACGGCTGCGGCGACCTCCTCCGGGGTGCCGACCCGTCCGAACGGGCTCTGTGCGCGCAGGGCCGGGCCGGACGGGCCGGTGAGGCGTTCGGCGACGCGGTCGGTGGCGGTGAAGCCGGGGGCGACCGAGGTCACCGAGATGCCGTGCGGGGCCAGGGCGACGGCCAGGGACTGGCCGAGGGCGTGCAGCGCGGCCTTGCTCGCGCCGTACGCGGGGTGGTCCGGTTCGCCGCGGAAGGCGCCGCGCGAGCCGATGTGCACGATCCGGCCGGGTGCGCCGCGGGCGATGAGGCGGCGGGCGACGCAGTGGCTGAGGTTGGCGGCGCCGAGCAGGTTGACGTCGACCATGCGGCGCCAGACCTGCTGCCAGTCGTCGTAGGACGCTTCGGCCGGGTGGTGGGCGTTCGTCTCCGCGGTGGCCACGGCGGCGTTGTTGACCAGGACGTCCACCCCGCCGAGCCCGGCGTCGGCGGTCTCGGCGATCCGCTGGACGGCGGTGGGGTCGCCGAGGTCGCCGTCCACCAGGAGGTGTCCCTCGCCGGGCAGCGCGGCCAGGGTCTCCTCGGCCCCGGCGCGGCTGGAGACGTAGTGCACGGCGACGCGGTCGCCCCGGGCGGCGAACGCGTGCGCCACGGCCCGGCCGATGCCCCGGGAGGCACCGGTGACCAGGACGCCCCTCATCGGGCGAACATCCGGGTCTCGTCGCGGAACGCCTTGAACTCCAGGGCGTTCCCGGCCGGGTCGAGCAGGAACATGGTCCACTGCTCGGCGGGCTGTCCGGCGAAGCGCAGGGTGGGCTCGATGACGAACCCGGTGCCGGCGTCGGCCAGTCGCCGGGCGAGGGCGTGGAAGGCGTCGACGTCCAGTACCAGTCCGAAGTGCGGCACGGGGACGGGGCGGCCGTCGACGGTGCCGTGCCCGGCGGGTTCGGGGCGGTGCTCGGGGACGAGGTGCGTCACCAGTTGGTGGCCGTGGAGGTCCCAGTCGACCCAGCCGTCGGTCGAGCGGCCCTGCGGGAGTCCGAGCACGCCGCCGTAGAACGCGCGGGCGCGGGCCAGGTCGTCGACGGGGACGGCGAGGTGAAAGGCGGGACGGGTCATGGCCCTCACCTTGATCCCCGCACCCTGCTGATGTCAACATTCGGACATGAATGATGAACCCCTGCGGAAGGCGGTCCGGCGCGGGCTCGCCGACGAGGTCGCGGACCGGGTGCGCGACGCGATCCTCGACGGGCGTTTCCCGCCCGGCGCCCCGCTGCGGGAGGTCGACCTCGCCGAGTCGCTGGGCGTGAGCCGCGGGGCGGTGCGTGAAGGGCTCGCCCGGCTGGAGCACGAGGGGCTGATCCGCACCGGCTGGCACCGGCCGACCACCGTCGTGGCGGCGAGCGCCGTCGACGTGGAGGAGGTCTACCGGGTGCGCGCCGCGCTCGACCGGCTGGCGGCCGTCACCGCGATGCGCCGGGCGACGCCGGAACAGCTCGACGGACTCGACCGGCTCGTCGACGGGATGGCCGCCGAACTGGCCGCCGGCGCCGGGGTGCCGCGGCTGCTCGCCCTGGACATGGCCTTCCACGACCGCGTCTACGAGGCCGCCGGGAACGGCCGGCTCACCGCGGCCTGGCAGGCCGTGCGCTCCCAGGTGTTCCTGTTCCAGTTGCAGCGGGTCTCGCTCGCCCGCGGCCGGTACCGGGCGCTGGTCGTCGACGAGCACCGCGAGCTCGCCCGCCTGCTGCGGGCGGGCGGCGACGCCGAGGAACTCGGCCGGCTCGCCGCCGAACACGTCGACGCCGCCCGTCGCAGCCTGCTGGCCCTCCTGGCGGAGGCGGGAGGCGGGGAGACGGGCGACGGGGATGCGGGGGGCGCAGCGGCGGGGGGCGCGGCGGGGGGCGGGTGACCGGGGGCGGGTGGTGGAGGGGCCGGGACGTCGGGGCGGGGGTCCCGAGGTCCCGGCCCGGCGGGGTCAGCTGTCGGCGAGGGGGGCGAAGACGCCGAAGGTGGCGCCCTGCGGGTCGCGGATCACCGCGATCCTCGGGCCGTTCTCCATCTCCACGTCGACGGGCCCGTGCAGGACCTCGGCCCCGAGCCGGGTCGCGGTCGCCGCGGCCGCGTCCACGTCGGTGACCGTGAAGTACGGGTTCCAGTGGGAGGGGACCTCCGGCGGGAAGGAGGCGTCCATGGGCATCACGCCGCCGAACATCCGGTCGGCCAGGCCGACCATCGGGTAGGTGTCGTGCGGCCAGACCCGCCAGCCGAGGACGCCCTGGTAGAAGGCGAGCGCGGCGTCCCTGTCCCGGGTCGACAGGTCGGCCCAGCCGAAGGCGTTCGGCTCGTCCACCACGCCGAAGCCGCCGAACCCGCGCTTCTGCCAGAGGGCGAACGGCGCGCCGGTCGGGTCGCTGAGCAGGGCCCAGCGGCCGAGGTCGCCGATCTCCGTCGGCCCCATCCACACCTGGGCGCCGGCGCCCTTGGCGGACTCGCAGGTGCGGTCGACGTCGGCGGCGGCGAAGGACAGCAGCCACATCACCGGTTGCTGCGGGTTCATCAGCGGGGCCACGGCCGCGGCGGGCGCGCCGTCGTGGGAGAAGGTCGTGTAGCCGCCGTACTGCGGGTCCGGGTCGGTCTCGGCGGTCCAGCCGAACAGTTCGCCGTAGAACTGCTGGGCCGCGGGGAGGTCGCGGGCGCTCAACTGGGCCCAGCACGGGGAACCCGGGAGGATCTCGGTCACCTTCAACGCACTGCCTTTCGACGCGGTTTCCTGCTGCTGCGGGGGTAGCCGTTCGTTGTTTTCGCTGGTCAGGCGGCTGATGGTGGGCGAGTGTAGTCGGCGGGCGGCCGGTCGCAGGGGCGCCTCGCAGGGCGCGTCGACCGATCGGACCGTCCGCTTCGGGGGGTGTCCGGGGGTGTGGCGGTGTCCGGGCCCGCGCTGCGGTGTTATCCGGCGACCCAGGCGGTGGTCAGCGCCTGGACGGCCGAGCCGTCGAGGTCCTTGAGCTTGGTGGCGGCGAAGGCGCGCGCGGCGTCGGAGGTGAGCAGCCGGAAGGCGGGGTGTTCGGCGGTGAGCTGGTCGACGATCCGGGCCGCGGCGTCCTGTGCCGTCTGGGCGTTGGCGAAGGCGCCGCGGGTGCGGTCCAGGTAGGCGGACAGGGCCGGGGCGTACGGTCCGGCCTGCTCCAGGGCGTCGTCCGCGAGGCCGACGTTGGCGACGAACTCGCTGGCGACCGCTCCGGGTTCGATCACGCTCACGGCCACGCCGGTCGTGGCCGCGACCGGGGCGAGGGACTCCATGAAGCCCTCGACGGCGAACTTGGCGGCGCAGTAGGCCTCGTTGAAGGGCTGGCCGATGACGCCGCCGACGCTGGTCACGGTCAGGACGCGGCCCCTGCTCGCGCGCAGGAGGGGCAGGGCGGCCTTGGTGACGTGCAGGACGCCGAAGAAGTTGACCTCCATGACGGCGCGCACGTCCTCGACGCTCTCCTGTTCCAGGGTGCCGACGTGGCCGGCGCCGGCGTTGTTGACCAGTGCGTCCAGGTGGTCGAGGCCGGCCAGGCAGGCCTGGACCGAGGCGGGGTCGGTGACGTCCAGGGGGCGGACGTCGACGGTGACCGCGG
This sequence comes from Kitasatospora sp. NPDC059577, assembly GCF_042735475.1. Classification (NCBI taxonomy): domain Bacteria; kingdom Bacillati; phylum Actinomycetota; class Actinomycetes; order Kitasatosporales; family Streptomycetaceae; genus Kitasatospora; species Kitasatospora sp. NPDC059577. The sequence goes on from NZ_JBHWBZ010000049.1 coordinate 9,735, forward strand.
CTTCCTCGGCCGCCGCCAGCAGGGCGCCCGCCTTGGCGGTGTCGCGCATCGTGGCGATCACGTGCCAGCCGGCGCGGGCGGCGGTGACGGCGGTGGCCAGGCCGATGCCGGAGGACGTGCCGGTGATCAGGACGGTCTTGGTGCTCATCGTGTGACCTCTCGAATGCTTATGGTTCATAACCACTATGGACCATAACTATGTGGGCCGACATTCAACCCTGTCAAGCACCTGGCTACGCTGGACCCCATGCCCGACCCATCGGATGAGCTCACCAGGGAGGTCGTCGGCCTCTTCGCGGCCGTCAACCGCCGCTACACCCAGGAGTCCGAGGCCGCCGCCGCGGCCCACGACCTGACCCCGCTGCAGGCCAAGGCGCTGCTCGCCGCCGAGAGCCCGGTCCCCACGCGCCGCATCGCCGAGCGGCTCCACGCGGAGCCGTCCAACGTGACCGTGATCATCGACCGGCTGGAGTCGCGGGGCCTGGTCGAGCGCAGCGTCGACGAGGCCGACCGCCGCGTCAAGCGTGTCGCCGCCACCGCGGCCGGGCGCGCCGTGGTCGCCGACCTGCGCGAGCGGATGCCGTTCGCCGCCGAGCCGCTGGCCGGGCTCACGGCGGGCCAGCGGGAGGCGCTGCGGGAGCTGTTGCAGCTGGTCCTGGAGGCCTGAGGGCGGGGGGTTTCGGGTCCGCGGCCCCGGGGGGGGCGGGGCAGGGCCGGGCCGGATGAGGGCCGGGTGAGGGTGTCGCTGTGTCTTCGGGCGCGGCGGCGCCCTCCTCGTTTCCCCGGGGTTCCCTCTTCATCTATTTTCGTCATCTTGACGAGAAGCGGGGCGGCCCAATATCGTCGACGTGACGAAAAGGGGTTCTCCGATGGCCGACATCACCAGACGATTCGGGCTGCGCCACCTGCGCGCCGTTCCCACCGCGCACATCCGCCACCTGCGGCGCGGCCGGGTCGCCCACGACGGGACCGGGCTGGCGTTCTGGTTCCGGCCGCTGACCGCGGCGATCTCCGAAGTACCGGTGGACGACCGGGAACTCGCCATGCTCTTCCACGCCCGCACCTCGGATTTCCAGGACGTCAGCGTCCAGGCGACGCTCACCTACCGGATCACCGACCCGGCCACCGCCGCCACCCGCGTCGACTTCGGCATCGACCCCGACACCGGCGCCTGGCGCGCGGCCCCGCTCGACCAGCTCGCCACACTGCTCACCGAGACCGCCCAGCAGCACGCGCTCGGCCTGCTCGCCCGCACCCCGCTCGCCGGCGCCCTCGCGAACGGGGTGGAGGCCGTGCGCGGGCGGATGACCGAGGGCCTGGCCGGCGAGCCCCGGATCACCGAGACCGGACTCGCCGTGATCGCCGTCCGGGTGGTGGCGCTGCGGCCCGAGCCCGAGGTCGAACGGGCGCTGCGCACCCCGGCCCGCGAACTGGTGCAGCAGGAGGCCGACCGGGCGACCTTCGAGCGCCGCGCGGTGGCCGTCGAGCACGAGCGCGGCATCGCCGAGAACGAACTCGCCAACCGCATCGAACTCGCCCGGCGCGAAGAGCAGTTGCTCGCCCAGCAGGGCGCCAACCAGCGGCTCCAGGCGGAGGAGGAGGCCGCGGCCGACCGGGTGCGCACCGACGCCGAGGCGCAGCGCCGCACCCGGCTGGCCGCCGCCGAGGCACAGGCCTCCCGCGAACTCGGCGAGGCCCGGGCGGCGGCGGAGGCGGCGTGGCTGGCGGCCCACCAGCAGGCCGATCCGGCGGTGCTGCGGGCGCTGGCGCTGATGCGGCTGGCGGAGCACCTGCCGCGGATCGACAGCGTGACGCTGACCCCGGACGTGCTCACCGGTCTGCTGGCCCGGCTCGGTGCACCCGGGGCGCAGCGGTGACGCTCGCCCCGCGGGTGGTGCTGGTGCACCGGCGCACCGAGTACGAGGAACTGGTGGCCCGTCACGGCACGCCCGGGCAGGCCGCGTTCTTCCTCGCGTCGCGGGGCCGGTCGGCGCGGGAGGTCGAGGAGCGGCACCGGCGGCAGGCGCAGGCGCTCGCCGGGGCGGCGGCGGCCGTGCCGCTGGACTGGCGGCGCAGCCGGGTCGAACGGGCGGACCTGCCGCGGTTCCTGTTCGAGCCGGGGGACGTGGTGGCCGTGGTGGGTCAGGACGGTCTGGTGGCCAATGTGGCCAAGTACCTGGACGGTCAGCCGGTGGTGGGGGTGGACGCCGATCCGGGCCGCAATCCCGGCGTGCTGGTGCGTCACCGGGTCGACGGGCTGGCCGGGTTGCTGCGGGCGGCGGCGCGGGGCGAGGGGGCGGTGCAGGAGCGGACCATGGTCGAGGCCGTGGCCGACGACGGGCAGCGGCTGCTGGCGCTGAACGAGGTGTACGTGGGACAGCCGGGGCACCAGACGGCGCGCTACCGGCTGGGGACGGAGGACGGCGCGTCCGACGCTGCCGGGGCCGAAGCCGGGGCCGGGGAGGCGCAGGCGTCGTCGGGTGTCCTGGTCGGCACCGGTACGGGTGCCACCGGCTGGTGCCGCTCGGCCTGGCTGGAGCGCGGCGGCCCGGTGGCCCTGCCCGCGCCGGGGGCGCCGGCGCTGGCCTGGTTCGTCCGGGAGGCGTGGCCCTCCCCCGCGACGGGCACCGGTCACGTGCACGGGGTGCTGGAGGCCGGGCGGCGGTTGGTGCTCACGGTCGAGTCGGAGCACCTGGTGGCGTTCGGGGACGGGATCGAGGCGGACGCCCTGGAACTCGTGTGGGGCCAGAGCGTGCGGCTCGGTGTCGCCGCGACCCGGCTGCGGCTGCTCGGCTGAGCGGGACGTGCTCGGCCGGGTGGGACGCGCGTGCGCGCTCGTCCGCGGGCGGCCGTGGCGTGTGTGTGCGGCAGGCGGGGGCGGAGGATGAAGGGGTCAGCGGGGTGGAGGGGTCAGGGGGTTTCGCGGACGATCCAGAAGGGGGACCGGCGGTACAGCGGGCCGTCGGGGTCGTCGGCCCGGACGCGGACCGGGGTGTACAGGCACAGGACCCGGCCGCCCAGCCGCCGTTCCTCGGCCGCCAGCCACCGGGACTGCAGGAGCATCCCGGCCGCCATGCCCGCCACGAACATGCCGACCGGGATCCCCGTCGCGTAGCCGACCGCGAGGCCGATCAGCAGCACCAGGAGCAGGGGCGCGGTGAGACTGCGGGAGAACAGGTCGAAGGCCTCGCCCTGCGGGACCGGCTCGGCGGTCGGCGGCGGCGGGCTCAGCCGCTCCAGCCGCTCCCGGTACCAGGGCCGGCGGGCCCGCTGGAGTCCGTAGCAGGTCGTCGCGAAGAGGAGCAGGCCGGTGCCGGCGCTCCTCAGCGGGTCCGGCTCGCCGGCTCCCCCGAGAAAGGCCGGCACGCAGCTCACCAGGCTCACGGCGAGCAGCAGGGCCCCCTGGATCCGTACCGACTGGACGAGTCCGACCAGCCGCGGACCACCGTTCATGAAACATCCCCCGTACACGTGCTCGACCAAGATCGGCAGGATCCTAACGGACGGCGGCCGAGGGTACTCCCGCAGGTGGAGACGGGTCCGGCCCCGAGGCCGACGGCGGGCCGGCGGGCGCGCCGTATCGTCGGAGGCATGAGCCGAGGACTGCACCTGGACGTCTACCTGCTGGCCTTCGACACCCGGTCCCAGTCGCTGCAGGACCGCGCCCGGGCCGGCTTCCTGGTGCGCGCGGGCGCCCTGGCCGAGCTCGCCCACCGGGGCGCCGCCGCCGAGGACGCGGCGGGCCGGGTGCGGGTCGTCTCCGCCGCCGCCACCGCGGACCCGGTCCTGGACACCCTGCTCGCCGAACTGGGCAGCCGGCCGCACACCTGGAGGTCGTGGATCAGGCGCAACCGCGAGGAGACCCTGGAGGCCGTCGAGGAACGGCTCGCAGTACTCGGCGTGGTGACCATGGCGGACCGGGACCCCTACGGCCCGGTCGTGCCGCGGCGCCCGGTGGCGATGGCGGACCCGCGCGAGGCCCTGGACCTCCAGGTGCGGGTGGCCGGGCTCGTCCGCGGCGGCGCCCCGGTCGCCGCGGTGCCGTTCGCCGACGCCGTCCTCGCGGCACTGGCCGCCCACGGGCACCTGCGGCTGGTGCTCTCGCGGCACGACCGCCGGGCCCACGCCGGGCGGATCGCCGAGCTCACCGACCGGATCGCCGACCGGTCCCCGGGGCTGGCCCGGGCGGTGGGCGGGCTGAACCTGACGATGGTCGCCGCCCAGGGCGGGATGGGCGGCGGCGGCTGAGCAGCCGGGCGGGCGGCTGTCAGGCGGGCGGGGACGGGGCCGGACGGGGACGGGGGCTTACTCCTCCGGTTCCCCGGCGCGGAGCAGGTCGAACAGGCGTGTGCCGCCGTCGAGTTGCAGGGAGTCCGCCGGGCTGCGGTCGTACGGGGGAGGACCGGCTCGCCGGCCGTGCCGCGGGTGCGGGCGACGGGGACGTCCGGGCCGTCGCCGGTCTCCGGGGCGGGCACGGGCAGCCGGGTGGCGCGCGCCGTCGGCGGAGAGCCACAGGCGCCAGGCGTGGCCCTCGGCGGCCGCGGGCTCGTACGGCCAGGGGCTCCGCGTCGCGCAGCAGGTGTGCCGGAACGCGTCGACGCCGTCGGTGCCGTCCGTGCCCGCGTCGGCGGGCAGCGGCTGCGGGGTGCCCGCGGTCCTGGGCGTCGTAGGTGTGCACCGTGGCCTCCTGGATCTGGTGCCGGGCGACGGCGCTGGCGGTCTGCGGCGACTGCGAGGCGCCCCACCACGTCCGGCAGCCGGCGTCCGGGCCGGCCACGCGCAACGCGTCCGGCAGCAGCTACGTCCCCTCCGCCGACCAGGCCGGCAGGGCCTCGCGCTCGCGGGGCGCGGCCGGACCCTCCCCTTCGCTGCGCCCGTCGGCGGGACCCACGGCGACGGTGGCGACCCAGCGGCGGTGCACCTCGCCCAGGTGCCGCACCAGGTCGGACACCGTCCACTCGGGGCAGGTCGGCACCTGGGCGTCCGGGCCGGGCGCGGCGGCGACCGCGGCGCGGAAGGCGGTCGACCACTCGTCGATCAGCCGCAGCAGGGCGGGGAGTGCGAGCTCCGCTGTCACTGCGACTGCCTACCACCGGGATCCGGACCCCGCCGCCCGCTTCACCCCATGCACACCATTCCCCGGCGGGGCCGGCGGCCCGGCGGGAGCGCGCGGCCGGAAGCGGGACGCGCGTGACGTTTGGCACTCGTTCCCTCACCGAACGTGAAAGGATCGCGGTCGGCAATGATTCACATCGACTAGGGGAAGACATGGCGGAGCGTCAGAACGGCACGGTCAAGTGGTTCAACGACGAGAAGGGGTACGGGTTCATCACCCCTGAGTCCGGGCCCGACCTGTTCGTTCACTTCCGTGCGGTCGAGGGGAGCGGCTTCAAGTCCCTGGTGGAGGGCCAGAAGGTCAGCTTCGAGGCCGTCCAGGGCCAGAAGGGGATGCAGGCCGACAAGGTCCGCATCGAGCAGTAGGCCCCGGCCCCGGGCGGGCGGTCGCGGCCGGCTCCCGTCCGCGGGCGCCCGCGGCCCGGCAGCCCGCCCGCCCGCGGATCGCGCGTCCGCCCCGGGGCCCCGGCGGAGGTCCCGCCGTCGGACGCTCCCCCGGGTCGTCCGGGCCTCCCGGGCCTCCTCGGTCCGGACACCGTCCGGGTGTTCGTCGGCCGGGCGCGGCAGGCGGGGCCGGGCCCGGCAGCCCGCACCGGCCCGCTCGCCCGAGGGCCGGCGGTGCTCCCGGCCGTGCCACACCGGCCGTGCCACACCGGCCGGACGAAGGGCACCGGCGCCCTCCGGTGGAAGCCGACGGCCGCACCGGACAGCGGCCGGTACCGGCTCTCGTCCACCGCTCCGGGCTTGAACTCGCACCCTTCGATGACGTCGGGCCGCAGCGCGCCGAGCTCCGTCGACGCGCCGTCACGCAGCCGGGCGGCGGCCTCGTCGGCCCGGCGCATCAGCCCGTGCGCCTCCGGACCGAACACGGAGACCTCCGGGATCCGGTGCCGGCGCCACAGGCAGGCCGTGAACACCCGGTCCGCCGCCCCCTCCCCCACCGGCCCCCGAACCCGGGCCCTGCCCTGCCCTGACCGCGGCCACGTGCCGGCTGCGCTCGCGCACGTCCGCCTCCCGGGAGCAACGCCTCGCCGGACCAGTGCCCCGCCGGCCGGCGCCGGGCCCTGGCGGCGCGTCGGGGCGGGCCCCGGAAGGGCGGGCGCAAACGCGCCTCGGGGGCGGGAATCCGGCTGTGCCCCCCCGGAACGCGAAAGGGCCCACGGGCCTGCTTCGCCCGACCGATCCGGGAGTCCGCACACGATCCGCATTCCTGCAGGTCGGACCGGTGTGTCTGACGGGCCGTGAGGTCCGGTCGGGCGGTGGCAGCACTTGCGGGGGGGGGTCGCGGCGCGCGGCTGTCCGAAGTCGCGGCGGGCCGATCGGCGCCGCCCCCTTCCGACTCATGAACTCCGTGGAGGAGATTTTCCATGCGTGCTTTCAAGCGTGTCGTCGCCCTCGCCGCCCTGACCACCCCGCTCGTCATCGGCTGCGCCGGCCTGGCCTCGGCCCAGGAGGGCCTGGACGCGGCCTGGGGCAAGGGCGCGTTCGTTGCGAACCAGAACGGCGCCGGGGTCGCGGCCGCCGAGTCCTCCGTCTCCCCCGACGGCGTCCCCCACGCCGACTTCTGGATCCGGGCGGACGACAACGGCGTCTCCGGCTCGTTCACGGGTGCGGGCGCCACCTGGAACAACGGCTGACGAAGCCCGCGCCACCGCCGGCCGGCGCCGGTCGGCCGGAATGCGGCCCGGGGGGGGGGGGGGCGGCCCCCCCCCCCCCCCCCCCCCCCCCCCCCCAGA
>NZ_JBHWBZ010000049.1:16595-18509 GCF_042735475.1 Kitasatospora sp. NPDC059577
GCGCGGAATCCCGCGCACCGCCCCGTCCGCGTCCCGGTCAGGCGCCGGCCACCCCCGCGGCCCGGCGTCAGACCTTCGGACCGTCAGGCCGTCAGGCCCTCCGGACGTTCAGGCGTTCAGGCCGTCAGACCTTCAGGCCGTGACGGTTGACGTACCAGAAGTGGAAGCCGAACAGCCCGCCCAGCACCACCAGCCACTGCAGCGAGTTCACCAGCGGCACCGCGTCCACCGGCAGGGTGCAGGCCAGCGTCACCCGGATCCCGGCGTCCACCGCGAACCCCAGGCCCCAGACGGCGGTGAGCAGGCGCAGGTGACGGCGGAAGACCGCGTCGTGGTCCCAGCGCCCCACCCACTCCTCGGCGCCCGCCTCACCGAGCTTGGCGGCGACGATCGAACGCGCCGCGGTCAGCATGAACGGACGCCGCGTCGCCAGGGTGCCCAGCACCCAGAGCCCGAGCACACCGAACACCCAGCTGTCGCGCACCAGCAGCACCCGGGGGCTGCCGCTGACCATCGACATCAACGCGCCGAGCGCGACCATCAGCAGGGTGAAGACCGGCATCACCTCGACCCGGCGGCTGCGCACCATCCCGAGCACCAGCCACGGCACCAGCAGCAGACCGCTGATCAGGAGCGCGGCCCACTGGCTGAGCCCGAGGCCGTGCAGCAGGTAGAACCCACCGAGCGGCAGCGCCAGTTCGAAGACCAGCGACTTGACCAGCGCCCGCTTGGCGGCGCCCGCCTTGCGGTCCGCGCCCGGCACGGCGCCCTGCCCGCCGGCTTCCGCACCGGTCCCCGCGCCGGCCTCCTGCTGGACCTGCTCGTTCACGGTCTCCCCCATCACGCTCACCCCTGCCATGACTCCCACTCCCCTGTCCTGTCCCGTGTGCGACCTGCCGCGCCCGCCGGTTCCGGGCGGTCCCGCTACGACTCGGCGCGGGTGGCCCGGTCGAAGATGTCCGCCAGCTCGCGGCCCGCCTCGGCGACGTCGAAGTCCTGGTCGCCCACCCAGCGCAGCACCACGGCGTCGATCGACCCGCGCAGCGCGACGAGCATCAGCCGGGCATCGAACTCCCGGAACTCGCCCGCCTCCTGGGCCGCCTTGACCGCCTGCTCCTGCTGCTCCATCAGCAGTTGCATGGAGGCCGTGTAGCCCACCGCGGCCGGATCGTCCCCGCCGAGGTTGGGCAGCACCTCGATCAGCGCCTTCAGGTGGCCGGGCCGGAACGCGAGCAGTTCGATATTGGACTCGATGAACGCCCGCAGCCGGGCCCGCGCCCCCTCGGCCGCGCCGATCCTGGGCGCCATGAACTCGCCGGTCACCCGGGTCACCTCGGCGACGACCTCGTGCATCAGGTCGTCCTTGCCGGCGAAGTGGTACGAGATCATCCCGGTGCTGCTCAGCCCGGCCTGCTTCGCGATCCGGCTGAACGACGCCTTCGCGTAGCCCAGTTCGGCGACCACCTCGATGGCGGCCTGCACGATCTGCGCCCGGCGCCCCGACTCGGTGAACGTCCGCCCCATCCCCACACCTCCCTGCCCTCGCAAGCAGATTCTTGCTTGCCTGAGCAAGACTGTAGAGCAGTTTGCTCGGCTGAGCAAGAACTTGCGCGGGCGAGCAAGGAAAGGTGCGGGAGAGGGCGGGGCAGGTGGGGAGGGGAGGGCCCGGAGGGCGCGGGCCGGGTGAGGAAGAGGGGGCGGGCCGGGCGGTGCGAGGACGATCCGGACGGCGTGCGGCGGCGGCTTCGCACCCGAAGTGACTCGCCGGACCACCGGCCCGCGCCCCGCGCTTCCGAGCGCTCTTACCGCGACCGTGCCCGACGGTGATCCTGGTGCGGGGGCCCGGCGGGGGCGGGCCGCCGCCCCCGCGGGGGGGCCCGCGCCCGCCGCCCGCTCGGGCGGCCCGGCGCGGGC
>NZ_JBHWBZ010000049.1:18519-20332 GCF_042735475.1 Kitasatospora sp. NPDC059577
GGCCGCGGCGCCCCCCCCGGCGGCCGCCCCGCCGGCCCGGCGCCCGCCCCGGCCCCGCCCCCCCCCGCCCCCCCCCGACCGATCAGGGAACCGCCGGCGGCACCCCCGGGTGCCGCCCTCCCGAGAGGAACCCGTCCTTGGCCATCGGACTCCGACTGCCGCGCGGCTTCGCCGCCCTGGGCACCGTCCTCCTCGCCGCCACCGCCGCCGTCCCGCTGACCGCCTCCCCCGCCGCCGCGGCCTCCCCCCTCTGCCTGAGCGGCAACCTCCAGTACGACTACCAGTCGGCCGAGGACGGCACCGCGAAGCCCACGAGGACCAAGCCGGTGCGCAACGCCAACGTCGCGCTGTGGGGCAACGAGAAGTCCACCGACTCCCCCCGCCAGCTCACCGCCGACTACCAGTACACCGCCCTCGCCGATGGCGGCTTCAACCTCTGCTACACCCCCGTCACCACCACCTCCATGAACAGCATGTGGGTGCGCTTCCGCACCGAGAGCACCAAGCTGTGGAAGGTCAGCGACACCACCGGCACCCCCTACACCCTGGACACGCCCGCCCGGCCGGTCTCCGCCAGCACCTCGCTCGGCACCGTCAAGCCGGCCACCGCCGCCCGGGCCTGGCACGCCTTCGACACCGTCAACCTCCTGTGGTGGAACCGCAACAACACCACCAGCGACTGCTGGTCCTCCCACGAGGCGAACAGCAACGCCTGCACCGAGCTGAACGTCCGGTGGACCGACGGCTCCTCCGACGGCCCGTACTACGACCTGGCCAACACCGTCCACCTCTCCTCCGCGGACCCCGACTCCGAGCACACGGTGCTCCACGAGGCCGGCCACTTCCTCATGCACCGGCTGTACGACGGCACGTTCCCGACCGTCACCAACTGCAGCCCGCACTACGTCAACCTGGTCAGCTCCGGCAGCTGCGCCTGGACCGAGGGCTTCGCCGACTCCGTCGCCGCCTACCTCCTGAAGGACTACCGGTACGTCTTCCCGGACGGCAACAGCGCCGGCTTCGCGTACACCACCGGCTGGAACACCGGCGACCAGGTCCAGGGCAACGTGGACGGCTCGCTGCTCGACCTGTGGAACAACCTCGACGGGGGCTGGAACGGCACCATCGCGCTGCTGACCACGCACGCCCCGGCCACCTTCGCCGACTACTTCAAGAGCGGCCGACCCGACGGCAACCTCGCCACCAACGGACCCGCGCTCGCCTACCTGGCCTCCCACGCCATCGACTACGGGCCCACGATCGTCGGCGACAACCAGTACCACGCCCTCACCGACGGCGGCGCACTGGCCCTCGAACACGCCGGCCAGTGCGCCGCCACCACCAACGTCGTCGCCGACCTCGACACCTACGACTCCACCCACGCCTCCGAGCGGTGGAAGTTCGACACGAACGCCGACGGCACGGTCAGGATCTACGACAGCTGCCCGACCCCGCTCACCCTGACCGCGCCCGCCACCGCCGGGGCCCAGGTCACCCTCAAGGCCTACAACTCCACCGACACGCACCAGAAGTGGCAGGTCGCCCAGAACGGCAGCGGCACCTACACGATCACCAACCCGGCCACCGGGTACGTCCTGGACAGCGCCTCCGTCAGCGCCGGTGCGGCCGTGACCGTCAACCCGGCGGGCAGCGCCAACAGCCAGGCCTGGGCCGCCTTCGGCTGACGACTGACGGCTGACGGCCCGGACGCCAGGGCGTCGGCTCGCCAGGGCCGTCCGGCGGTGCCCCCCGTGCCAGGCCGGGGGCGGGGGGGCCCCCCCGGCCCCCCCCATCCGCGCCGGCCGCCCGCAGC
>NZ_JBHWBZ010000049.1:20342-28438 GCF_042735475.1 Kitasatospora sp. NPDC059577
GCCGCTGCAGAATCCCGTCTGGTCGCGCCGGCTCCCCGGGGGGGCCGTCGTCTCTGGGGCGGGGGGGGGGCCCCCGCGCCCGGGGGGGGGGGCGGGCCCCCCCGCCCGGGCCACCGCATGCCGGCCGGACGGCCGTCAGCGCGCCCAGGCGGCCGAGAACCCCTCCCCCGCGCGGCTGATCCGCGCCGCTCCCGCCCCCGCGAAATGCGCCGGGATCACCAGCTCGCCCTCCCGCGCCGCCCGTTCCAGCACCCGCAGCCGGCTCGCCGCCGCCCGCGCCGGATCCAGGCAGAAGCAGCTGCTGCAGGCCGGATGCGCCAGCTGCACCGGCGAGTGCATCAAGTCCCCGACGAAAACGGCCCGTTCACCGCCGGACTCCAACCGCAGCACGGACGAGCCGGGCGTGTGCCCCGGCGCCTCCTCCAGCACCAGCGCCGCGTCGAGGCGCAGCGAGCCCGACCACTCCACCGCCTGCCCGGCCGCCAGGACCGGGGCCACGCTGTCCTCGAACACCAGGTCCCACTCCGTCCACAGCGTCGGGTCCAGCACGCCGCCGCTGCGGGCCGGGTGCCCGGCGGCCGGGTCGAAGAACGCCCGGTCGGCGGCCGGCAGGTAGTACTCGGCGTTCGGGAAGGTCGGGACCCACGTCCCGTCCTCCTCCCTCGTGTTCCACCCGACGTGGTCGGCGTGCAGGTGGGTGTTCACCACCACGTCCACCTCCTCCGGCCGCACCCCGGCCGCCGCCAGCAGCAGGTCCGGGAAGCTCCCCTCGCGCCGGTGGAACATCGGTGTCGCCGGCCGCTCGCGCCCGTTGCCCACCCCGGTGTCCACCAGCACCGTGCGGCCTCCGCTGCGCACCACCCAGGTCTGCAGGGCGCCGATGTAGGCGCCGGACGCCGGGTCGTAGTGCTCGGGCGCCAGGGCGGCGTCGGCGTCGTTCCAGTCGGGCTCGCCCAGTCCGGGCACGATCACCTCCGCCGGGGCGAACGGCCCCTGGAACTCCAGCACCCGGATGATCTCCACGTCCCCCAGCACGATCCGTTCCACGGTTCGTCCCTCCTGCCCGCTCGTCCGTCGGTTCGCTGTCTGCCCGTCGAGCCTAGGAAGCCCGGGTGAGCCGCTCAATGCGCCAGCGGCTCGCTCCGATACGCGAACGGCTCATCGCTGCTGCCCGGTCGGGGCGCTCCGGGGAGGGCTACGATGGCCGGATGGACGTGGTCAGCGACGCGATCGCCGCCGTACGGACGGGCCGGCCCGTCTCCAACCGGCTGCAGGTGGCGGGGCGTTGGGGCGCCCGGATCCCCTCCTACCCGGGCGCGGGCTTCCACGTGGTGCTGGCCGGCCACTGCTGGCTGCTGGCCGACGGCGGTGAGCCGCTGCGTCTGGGGCCCGGCGACGCGGTGCTGCTGCCGCACGGCAGCGGACACGCCCTGTCCGGTGAGGAGTTGACGGCGGCCCGGGCGGGCCGCCTGCCGGAGCTGGACGCGCTGCTCGGCCCCCGCCGGCTCCTGGGAGCCCCGGGTGCTCCGGGTGCTCCGGGCCCGGATGTGTCCGGCGTGGACGCTCCGGGGGCGGCCGACCTGCTGTGCGGCAAGTACCGGCTCGACCACGGGCTCGGACACCCGCTGATGCGTGAGCTGCCCGAGGTCGTCCATCTGCCCACCCGCACCGGCGAGCACCCCGAACTGCGCGCCGCCGTCGACCTGCTGAGCACCGAACTGACCGCCGCGCGCCCCGGCGGCGAACTCGCCGTACCCGGCCTGATCGACCTGCTGCTGGTCTACCTGGTCCGGGCCTGGACCACCCGCTGCGGCGCCGACGGCTGGGGTGCGGCACTGACGGACCCGGTCGTGGCGGCCGCGCTCGCCGCCGTCCACGAGGACCCGGCCCACCCGTGGACGACCGACACCCTCGCCGCCCGCGCCGGCGTCTCGCGCGCCACCCTCACCCGCCGCTTCACCGCCCTCACCGGCCGGCCCCCGATGGCCTACCTCACCTGGTGGCGGATGACCCGGGCCGCGGGCCTGCTGCGCACCACCGCCGATCCGCTGGAAGCCGTCGCCCGCAAGGTCGGCTACGCCAGCCCCTACGCGCTCTCGCACGCCTTCGTCCGCCAGTTCGGCACCACCCCCGGCCGCTACCGCGCCACCCGGGCCGCCCTCGCCGCCTGACGCCGTGTCGGCGCGCGGCGCGGGCCGGACGGACGGGCCCGGCGGATGGTGGGTGCTGATGGGCGCTCTCAGCGGGCCGTACCGGGCGGGGTGAGGTGGCCGTGGCGCAGCGCGGCCGGGCGGGGTGTCAGGGAGCCCGGGCCGGAGGAGGGGTTCGCCCGTGTGGAGGCGGTCGCGGATCAGGTGGTGGCTCGGGTTGGCGAGCTTCGGTGGCTTGCCGCTGCGGGCGCGCTCGGCGCCGTCCTCGTAGATCTGGGGAAGCAGGATCTCCGGGGCGGAGCGCAGTCGGCCGGTGGTGGCGTCGTACGGGTCGATCTCCACGTCCAGATCGCCCGCCGGGCAGGAGGCGGACCTGTCGGCGAGGTCCAGGGCCCGGGCGTGGACAGCGCCCCGGGGGACGAGGTCGCCGGGGACGACCGGCAGGCCGGTGCCGGAGACGTGGTCGTCGAGGAGGCCGTGCACGACGAGGTCGCCGTCGACGATCAGCTCGGCGGGCAGGGCGATCCGCGCGGCCACGATCCGGGCGAGAGCGGGGTCGGCGGCCTGCTCACGCAGCTGCTCCGGCGGCGGCGAGGTCCGCCAGGCCTCGTTGATCAGGTGATCGTCCGTCATGCCGCACTGCCGCCCGCCGTTCCGGAAGTGCCGGCTTCTGCCGTGCGCCGGAGGTCCGTGGTGGGGCGGAGCCTGCCACACGCTGCCGGCACTCCCGGCGCGGCTCCCGGCTCCCGGCTCCCGGCTTCTGGCGGTCGACGGTCAGGCGGCGGGTGGTCAGGCGGCGGGTGGTCAGGCGGACGGACGGACGGTCAGGCGGTGGCGGTGCCGATCACCTTGGTGGGGGTGATGCGGACGACGACCCGTACGACCTCCTCCGGGAGGTCGAGGTACTCCTGGCCGGCGCCGGGGCCCTCGTACTGTTCGGCGAGGGCGACGGCGACGGACCGCCCGGGGTCCTCGGTGACGGTGACGCGGCCGCGTATCTCGACGTAGCGCAGCGGGTCGGTGGGGTCGTAGACGGTGAGGCCGGCCCGGGGGTCGCGGCGCAGGTTGCGTTCCTTGCGGCGCCCGGCGGCGGTGGAGACGAGGACGTCGTCGCCGTCGCGGCCGACCCAGACCACCGACATCTGCGGGCTTCCGTCCGGGTTGAGGGTGGCGAGGACGGCGGGGATCGGCGCGTCGAGCAGGGCGCGGACGGCGTCGTTCAACGGGGTTGTCATCGGGCGAGGTTATCCGCCGCCGGTCCGTGGTGCTCTCCGTGGTCAGCACGGATGCGGTGGGTGGGACCGGCGGGGAAGGATGTGATCACGGCGATCGGGTCCGGCCGCACGGGCCGGCCGATCGGGACTCAGGACGACAGGGGTGGGCCATGACCAGCACCGGGATCGACAAGCACGCCGGTTTCTCCGCCGAGGAGCGGGCCGCGATGAAGGACCACGCGCAGGAGCTGAAGAAGGCCGCGCGCAACGTCTCCAAGGCCGAGAAGGCCGCCGAGGCCGAGCGCGACGTCCTCGCGAAGATCGCCGAGATGCGGGAGAGCGACCGGGTGATGGCCGAGCGGGTGCACGCCGTCGTCGCCGCCACCGCCCCCGCACTGGCCCCCAAGCTCTGGTACGGCATGCCCGCCTACGCGCTGGACGGCAAGGTGGTCTGCTTCTTCCAGAGCGCCGAGAAGTTCAAGTCCCGGTACGCCATGCTCGGTTTCAGCGACCAGGCGCAGCTGGACGACGGGCCGATGTGGCCCGCCTACTTCGCGCTGACGGAGGTCACGGCGGAGGTCGAGGAGCACATCGCCGCGCTGGTCGGGCGCGCGGTCGCCTGATCCGCCGGCCCGCCGGACCGGCCGAACGGCGCGGCCGGGTCGGCAGGTCCGGGCGGCAGGGCGGCAGGGCGGCAGGGCTATCCGACGGCTGCCGGGGCGAGGCCGAGGCCGGCGAGCGCCGCCCGGCCCGCGGCGTGGTGGCCGTCGTCGGCGAGCAGGAGGGTGCGCGCCGCCTGGTAGTGGCAGCCGGCCGCCTCGAAGGCGGCCGCGACGGCGGGCAGCGGCGCCCGGTCGCCGTCCAGCAGGGCCTGTGCCCGGTCGAGTTGGGCGGTGGCGACGGGATTGCCGGCGGTCACGGTGCGGGCCCGGGCGATCCGCCCGCGGGCGTCCGGGTGGCCGGCGAGCACCGACGCCTCGGCCCGCAGGGCCACGTACCAGTGCAGCCAGACCCAGCAGACCCACTTCCACACCTCGTCCGGTTCCGGCGCGAGCCGTTCCAGGGCCGCCGGCGCGTCCCCGTGGTGGAGCAGGACGACGGCGTCGAAGACCGCGCCGTGGCCGTGGCGGTGGTCCAGGACGGGGCCGGCCCGGTCCGCGACCGCGAGCCAGGACGTCCGGGCGGCGTGGTCGCCGCGCAGTCCGTGGACCATCGCGACCGACGCGGCGGCCGGGCCGAGGACGAACGACCGCGGCCGGCCGCCGCGTTCCCACGCGTCGAGGAACCTCGTGCCGCCCGAGAGCACGGCGTCGGCGCGGCCCGCGAACGCCTCGGTGACCAGGAGCCAGGACGTGGCGTGGTGGCCCGCTTCGGCGAGCAACGGGTGTTCGGCGAGTTGTCCGCTCCATCGGCGGGCCTTCGCCAACTGACCGACGCCGAGGGCGTTTCCGGCGGCCATCGCGAGGGCGTCCACCAGTTCGTTCGTGCCGGCCGGGGTGCGCGGCGCGGCGGCCAGGACGTCGATCCGGCGACCGGCGGCCGCCGCGGCGCCGAAGGGTTCGCCGGCCCAGCTGCGGGCGCCGGAGAGCGCGTCGAGGGCGGCGGACTCGGCCACCGGGTCCCCGGTCAGCCGGGCGAGTTCGACGGCGCGTTCGGCGTATCCGACGGTCTCGTGCGCGGTGTTGTCCGCGTCGCCCTGGACGGCGCCGTAGGCGTCGGCGAGGACCGCGGCCTCGGCGAGCGCGACGGCCGCGCGTGCGGCCGGGTCCGCCGGGCCGGCCGACTCCCGGGCCTGTGCGAGCAGGGCGTGGACCTGCGGTGCCCCGGGGATCCGCGCGAAGGTGCTGGAGAAGCGGTACGCGACGGTGGCGGCGGCCGCCAGGTCGCGGCTCGCGCCGGCGGTGTCGCCGGCCTGCCGGGCGGCCTCGGCGGCGGCGAGGTGCAGGCGGAACATGTCATCGCCGCGTCTGCGGCACCCGGCCACCCCGGCGGCCTCGCGCAGCGCGGCGGCAGGGTCGGCGGGGTCCGTGAGGACGGCGGGGTCCGTGAGAGCTGCGGGGTCCGTGAGGCCCGGTTCGGCGGGGACGGCGAGGGCGGCGGACTGTTCGAAGCGCTGCTGGGACTCGCCGAGCAGGTTGGCGCCGAAGGCCAGTTCGGCCAGGGCCAGGGCGAGCCGGCGGGCCGGTGCCCGCTGCTCCGGCCGGTCGGCGGCCCAGGCGAGGGCGGCCCGCAGGTCCTCCGCCAGCGCGCCGAACCGGGCGCGCCGAACCGGGGCGTCCGGGGTGTCGAGGGCGTCGAGCCGGTCCGGGGTGTCGCGTTCGGTCAGGGCGGTCGCGCCGGCCAGGCACCACGTCAGGTGCCGGGCCCGGACCTCGGCCGACTCCCCCGCCCCGTCGAGCCGTTCGGCGCCGTACTGCCGGATGGTCTCCAGCGCCTGGTAGCGGGTGCCCGCCGCGGAGTGCGTCACGGCCAGCAGGCTCTGCTCGGCGAGCCGGCCCAGCCCGTCGGCGACCGCGGCCGGGTCCAGCGGGGCGAACCCGGCGACCTCGGCCGCCGCCGCCGCGGTGAACGGCACGACGAACACCGACACCCGCCGCAGCAGCGCCCGGTCCCGGGGCTCCAGCAGGTCGTGGCTCCAGTCCAGCACCGCGCGCACCGACCGGTGCCGGCCGTCGGCGCGGGGGCCGCCGGCCAGGATCCGCAGCTGGTCGCCGAGGCCGGCCGTGAGGCCGTCGAGGCCGAGGGTGGGCCAGCGCGCCGCCGCCAGCTCGATCGCCAGCGCCATGCCGTCGAGCCGTTCGCACAGGGCCGCGACCTCGCCGAGCGCCGCCCGCTCCGGCGGCCGGCCGACCGCGGCCGACCGGGCCGTGAACAGGGCCACCGCGTCCGAGTCGCCGCCGCCGACCCGTGACAGCGGCGGGACCTGGAGGACCCGTTCGAAGGGCACCATCAGCCGGGCCCGGCTGGTGGCGAGCACCCGGACCCGGGGGCAGGCGGTGAGCAGCCGTTCCACGAACGGGGCCACCCCGTCCCGTACCTGCTCGCAGTTGTCCAGCACCAGCAGCGCCTCGCGGTCCGCCAGCGCGGCCACCACGGCGTCGTCGACGCCCCGGCCGGGCTGCTCGCCCGCGCCGACGGCCGCCGCCACCGCCGCGCCGACCCGCTCCGGGTCGGTGACCGGGACGAGGTCGACGAAGCGAACGCCGTCGGCGAAGTCCCCGGCCAGTTCCCCCGCCACCGCCAGCGCGAGCCGGGTCTTGCCCACCCCGCCGGGGCCGACCGCGGTCACCTGCCGGTGGGCGCGCACCGCCTCGGCCAGTTCGCCGCGTTCGCGCGCCCGGCCGACGAACGCGGTCAGCGGCGCGGGGAGGGCGGGCGTGGGGAGGGCGGGGGCCGGGAGGGCGGGGGCCGGGAGGGCGGGGGCCGGGAGGGCGGGGGCCGGGCCCGGCTGCCGGGCGCGGGCGAGTTCGGCGGAGCGCCGGGCCAGCGCCCGCCGGTCCGCCAGCTCCAGCTTGCGCAGCAGCGAGGAGACGTGGGACTCGACCGTGCGGACCGAGATGAACAGCTGCGCGGCGATCTCCGCGTTGCTGAGGTGCTCGCCGAGCAGGGCGAGGACGTCGGCTTCCCGAGCCGAGATCACAGGAGTTGACACCGGGTCATTATCCGCACCCGCCACGGCCGTTCCGTACCGGGCTCCGTTCCGTACCGGGTTCCGTTCCGTACCGGGTTTCCGTGGTGGGCACGGAGGCGGTGCGGCCGCCGTCGGGGCGAGGCTGTGACCACGGCGATCGGCCGCGGCACGAGAGCCGCGGCGCGGAGGCCCCGGGCCCGACCGGCCCACGACGAGAGGAGTGCCCATGACCGGCTCCGCCACCCTCGGGGTCAGGACCGTCCTGCACCCCGTGTCCGACCTGGCGACGGCCAAGGCCGTGTACACGGCCCTGCTCGGTGTCCCGCCACGGACCGACGAGCCGTACTACGTCGGCTTCGAGGCCTCCGGCCAGCACGTCGGGCTGCTGCCGGCCGGCGGGCCGCAGGGCCTGACCGCTCCGCTGGCCCACTGGCACGTGCCGGACATCGAGGCCAGGGTCGCCGAGGTGACCGCCGCGGGCGCGACCGTGAAGGAACCCGTGCACGACGTGGGCGGCGGGCGGCTGGTGGCCACCATGGTCGACCCCGACGGCAATCTGCTCGGCCTCCTGCAGGAACCGGCGGCCTCCGGTCCCCGGCCCCGGGCCGAACGCCGGCGCGACACCGAGCGACGGCTCGCCGAGGACGTCGACCTGTGGCTCGCCAGCGCCTCGCCGGACGGCGACCCGTACCTGGTGCCGCTGTCCTTCGACTGGGACGGCGGGACGCTGTTGCTGGCCACGCCGGCGGACGGTCCGACCGGCCGCAATCTGGCCGCGGGGCGCGGCACCCGGCTGGCCCTGGGTCACACCCGCGACGTCACGGTGGTCGAGGGGGCGGTGGAGGTGCTGGCGATGGACGCGCTGCCGAGGTCGCGGGGCGACCGGTTCGCGGCACGCACCGGTTTCGACCCGCGTGGGCTCGCCACCGCCTACCACTGGTTCCGGGTCACCCCGCGCCGTGTCCGGGCGTGGCGGGAGGCGGACGAGCTGGCAGGCCGTGAGCTGATGCGCGACGGCCGCTGGCTGGTCTGACGGGCGGGCGCGGCGCGGGGGACGAAGGGGCGAAAGGGCGGCGAGGGGGCGGGGCCCGTGCCCCGCCC
>NZ_JBHWBZ010000049.1:28448-61320 GCF_042735475.1 Kitasatospora sp. NPDC059577
GTCGTGGGGGCGACGCTGTGTGTGGTTCGTCGGGGGGGGGGGGGGGGGGGGGGGGTGGGTGGGTTTGGGGGGGGGGGGGGGGGGGGCGGCCCCCCCCCCCCCCCCCCGTCGGAGCGGTGCCGGTCAGGGCACCGGGACGCGGGCCGGCTCCTGGGCCTGCTCGGCCCGGTCGCGGTGGCGGGCCGGGCGCAGGGGCCACCACAGGGCGCGGCCGAGCAGGGCGGCGACGGCGGGCACCAGGACCAGGGACAGGACGACGGCGGAGAGCAGGATGCCGAGCGTCATCGCGAAGGCGACCTGTTCGCTGCCCGGGGTGGTGGCCAGGGTGGCGAAGGAGCCGGCCAGGACCAGGCCGGCCGTGGCGACGGCGGGCGCGGTGTGCCGAACAGCGCGGGCGACGGCGGCGCGGGCCGGGCCGGGGGTGCGCATCTCCTCGCGGATCCGGTCGGTGATGAGGATGTTGTAGTCGGTGCCCAGGGCCACGACGAACAGGAACAGCACCAGCGGGAGGGTGAAGCTGACACCCGGTTCGCCCAGTCCGTGCTGGAACAGCAAGGTGGCGGCGCCGAGGGTGGCGGCGAAGCCGAGCCCGACCGAGAGCATCAGGACCACCGGGGCGAGCAGGCTGCGCAGGAGCAGCAGCAGGATGAGGCCGATCAGGGCGGCCGCGACCGGGAAGACGATCGCCAGGTCGTGGTCGACGGCGGTGGAGATGTCGGCGAAGATCGCGGCCGTGCCGCCGACGTGGGCGGTGGTTCCGGCGGGTGTGTGGGCGGCGACGGTGGCGCGGACCGGGCCGGAGGCCAGGTCGCGGGCGCGCTGGCTCTGCGGGTCGGCGGTCAGGTAGAGGTCGATCCGGGCGGCGCGGTGGTCGCCGTTGAGAACGGTGGCGCCCGTCTTGCCGACGCCGTCGACCTGGGTGAGGGCGCGGGAGAGGCCGTCGAGCCGACCGGGGTCGAGGGTGCTGCCGTCCGTGGTGACGACGTAGACGCTCGTGGGGTCGGAGACGCCGGCCGGCAGGGTGCGGGAGATCTCGGCGGCGGTGACGGCGGCCGGGGTCTTCTCCCCGGCGCCGCCCAGGCCGTAGTCCATCCGGATCCCGGCCGTCCCGGCGGTCAGGGCGCCGAGCAGGGCGAGGGCGGCGAACAGCATCGGCAGCGGCCGGCGGGCGACGAGTGTGCCGAAGCGGGCGGCGAAGCCCTCGCGCGGCTGACGGCGCAGGCTGCGGGAGGGCCAGAACATGCCGCGGCCGCAGGCGGCGAGCAGGGCGGGCATCAGGGTGAGGCTGCCCAGCAGCATGACCAGGACGGCGACGGCGATGGCCGGGCCGAGCGAGCGGAACTGGCCGAAGCTGGCCACGCCGAGGGTGGCGAAGGCGGCGACGATGGTCAGCGCGGCCGAGGTGATCGCGGTGCCCACCCGGGCACAGACCTGGGCGGCCGCCTCGCGGGCGGGCTGCTCGGGCCGGGCCCGCAGGTGTTCGCGGAAGCGGAAGAGCAGGAACAGCAGGTAGTCGACGCCGATGCCGAGCAGGACCACGGAGACCAGCCCGGGGGTGCCGGCGTCGAGCTTGAGGCCGGTCAGCATCGCGGCGCCGGCCACGGCACCCCCGGCCACGCCGCCGATGAAGGCGACGGCGAGCAGCGGCAGCAGGGCCGCCGCCACGCTGCGGAACACCAGCACGTTGAGCAGGACGATCAGCCCGACGACGAGTGCGCTGCCGACCGTCGCGGCGGTGCGGTGGGAGTCGGCGGTGTCCACGGAGTCGGCCAGTCCCCCGGTGAACCCGGTGCGCATCCCGGCGTCGGCGAACTGCGCCCGGGCGGCGTCCCGGAAGGTCCGGTAGACGCCCTGGACGCCCGCGTCGGAGGCGTTCCCGGTCAGTTCGACGGAGAGCAGTTCGAAGCCGCGGTCGGGCGCCACCATGGCCGGGGCGACCCGGGGGGTCTGGGACCGGTCGGGGACGAGGAAGGCCGGTTCGTCGTCCTTCCGGGGCATGACCACCCGGCGCTGGGCGAGCTTCGCCGCCTCGGCCTCGACCCGCTGCTGGTCGGCGGCGGTGAGCGCCTTGCCGTCGGTCCTGGCGACCAGCACCGTGACCGTGGTGGCGTCGGGCCTCATCCCGAAGTTCTCCTCGGCGATCCGCAGCGCGGCGGCCGAGTCGTAGCTCCTGGGCAGGAAGTCCCCGGTCTGGGACTGGGTGACGCGGGAGAGCAGCATCGGGCTCAACAGGGTCAGGGAAATCCCCAGCACCACCCAGAGGGCGATCACCTTCCACGGGTTTCTGGTGGAGTATCCGGTCAGTGCGCGGATCACGAAAATCCTCCGGCGGTGGACGCGAGCGTCCACAGGGTCGGTCTCGGCTCCCGGGGTTCCCGGGGCGGCCCCGGGGGGTTCCCGGGCGGGTTCCAGACCATCACCCGGGGTGGGCCCCGGACGTCCTCGCGCGGGACGATCCGCACCGGGGCCCCGGGTCCTCGGCCGGGCCCGGACCCGGGACCGTGGTCCTGGTCCGCGCCGGCGTGATCGGCCGCGGGGAGCATGCCGGGGCGGGGTGGGCCGATGCCAGAATGGGGTCATCGGGCCTGATCAGGGACGATGACGGTCGGTCGGAGGCATGATCGGGACTCGTCGGGTCCCGGTCGGGGCTCAACGGGGCTCAACGGTAGGGCGCGGCGCGGGCCGGGCACGGAGGGGAACGGACATGGGCGGGCGTCAGCATCCCGTGGCGGAGGCGGCACTCGGGGCGGACCCGGCGGCACTCGGGGCGGATCCGGTGGACCCGGCGGACGCCGACGGTGCGCCGTGGACGCGCGCCGACGCGCTGCTGGCCGTCGGCGCCTGCACCATCGACCTGCTCGGCTATCTGGTGTTCACCGGGGAGGCCGGTGACCACGGGGCGAGCCTGACGGGTTTCCTCCTGGTCACGCTGTCGGCCCTGCCGCTGCTCGCCCGGCGCAGCCGCCCGGTCGCGACGCTGGCCGGGGTCCTGGCGCTCCAGTCGGCGGCCGACCTGTCCGCACCGGCGAGCCCCCACTTCGGCGCCGCGCTGGTGGTCGCCCTGTACTCGGTGGCCAGGGCCCGCACCACCCTGGAGACGGCGGCGGCCTCGGTGGTGACGTCGGTGCTGACCGTGCTGAGCCAGAGCCACCTGCGGGTGCCCGCCTGGCAGGCGGCCGTCAGCGCCCCCGTCTCCGCCCTGCTCGTGGCCGGTGCCGGGCTCGCCGTGGCGCGCTGGCAGCGGGAAGTCGCGGCCAACCGCAAGCTGCTGGCCGACCGCGCGGTGGCCGACGAACGCCGCCGCATCGCACGGGAGCTGCACGACATCGTGGCGCACCACATCACCACCATGCAGCTGATGGCCGGCGGTGCCCGGGCCAACCTCGCCCGCCCGGAGGTGGTCCGGGACGCCCTGGTCACCCTGGAGTCCTCCGGGCGGCTGGCGCTGCGCGAGATGCGTCAGCTCCTGGACGTCCTGCGGGCCGGCGACGAGCCGGACACCGCCCCGCCGTCGCCCCAGCCCGGGGTGGAGGACCTCGGCCGGCTGGTGGACGAGTCCCGCGTGGCGGGCCTGCCGACCGACCTCAGCGTCCACGGGACCCGGCGCCCGTTGCCGCCGACCGTCGGCCTGACGGTGTTCCGGATCGTCCAGGAGGGCCTCACCAACGCCCGCAAGTACGCGGGGCCCGCCCGGGCCCGCGTGCGTCTGACGTACGGCCCGGACCGGGTCACCGTCGAGGTGCTCGACGACGGCGGGCTCGGCCCGGACGGCGGGCCCGGCGAGGAGCACGGGCCGCGGGGCCGTACGGGCGTGCCCGCGCCGGACCCGTCGCCGTCCGGGGGCCGGGTCGGGTACGGCCTGATCGGCATGCGCGAGCGTGTCGCCCTGCACGGCGGCGCCCTGCGGGCGGGCCCGCGGCCGGCGGGCGGCTTCGCCGTGGTGGCCGACCTGCCGCTGGCCCCGGACGAGACGGCCGACGCTGCCGTCCAGCACGGGACGGCGGCGGCCCGGTGAGCGCGGCGGCACCGGGCGACGCGGCACCGGGCATCAGGGTCCTCATCGCGGACGACCAGCCGCTGGTGCGGCGCGGCCTGTCGCTGATCCTGTCCCCCGACCCGTCCTTCGAGGTGGTGGGCGAGGCCGAGAACGGGGAGCAGGCCGTCGCCGCCGCCCTGCGGCTGCGCCCCGACGTCGTGGTGATGGACATCCGGATGCCCGTGCTGGACGGGGTCGGCGCGACCCGGGAGCTGGCCGGCGCGCTGCCCTCCTGCCGGGTCCTCGCCCTCAGCACCTTCGACATGGACGAGTACGTGGTGGCCGCGCTGCGCGCCGGCGCCCACGGGTTCCTGCCCAAGGACGTCTCGCCGGAGGACCTGGCCGCGGCGATCCGCACCGTCCACGGCGGCGAGGCGGCGGTCGCCCCGCGCCTGCTCACCCGGCTGATCTCCACGTACGTCCGGGCCCCCGTCGGCGCGCCGCCGCCCGTCGCCGACACGGGCGGGCTGACGCCCCGGGAGGTGGAGGTGTGGCGCCTGATGGCCACCGGCCTCGACAACACCGAGGTCGCCCGGGCCCTGGACATCAGCCTCTCGACGGTGAAGAACTACATCACCAGCATCTTCGGCAAGCTCGACGTCCGGGACCGCGCCCAGGCGGTCATCGCGGCCTACGAGTCCGGCCTGGTCACCGCCCGTACGGGGGGCGGCGGGTAGCGGGGGTCTTCGGGCGCGGCCGCGATCACGGGCCTGCGGTCACGAGCACGCAGGCCCGGACACGCAGTCACGCGGACACGGCCCCGCAGTCACGCGGACGCGCTGGTCACGCGGACGCGGACCCGACGGCGCCGGGGAGGTGTCCCCGGCCCGGCGCCGTCGGGCGGGTGCGGCCGCCCGTCCGCGGTGTCAGGCGGACAGCGTCCCGTGCAGGGCGTCGAGGCCGTCGGCGTAGATGCCGGTGAACAGGTCGACGACCTCCTGCTCGGTGGCGCCGTCGGGGCTGAAGCGGCCGGACCACTGGCCCTCGGCGACGTCGCCGCGGCCGGGGACGGCGTGCACCCGCAGGGTGGAGACGTAACCGGTGACCGGGAACGGGGCCCGGAGGATGGCGTAGCCGTAGTGGCGCCCGGTCTCGCTGAAGTCGACGAGCCGCTCGACGATCACCTCGCCCTCGGGGTTCTTCAGGCTGCGCACCCGGCCGCCCTCGGACGCGGTGCTCTCGGAGATGTAGGGGAGCCAGTCGGGCAGGGCGTCGAAGCCGCCGATGAGGCTCCAGACCTTCTCGGGGGTGGCGGGGACGACGCGGCTGACGGAGGTGGAGGCCGTGATCGAATCTCCTGGGTCCTTCTGCGGGCGAGGGTGGCGGGTCGGCGCGCTCAGGCGCCGGCGGGGAGCGGGGCGGCCGGGCTGACCAGGCCGGCGGCGCGCAGGTCCTGCCAGAACGCGGCCGGGACGGTCTCGTTCAGCGCGGCGGTGTCCTCGGCGATCCGGCCGGGCCGGGTGGCGCCGGGGATGACGGCGGCGGACGCCGGGTGGGCGAGGGCGAACTGCAGGGCGGCGGCCTTGATGGAGACGCCGTGCGCCGCGGCCAGGGCCTTGAGCTCGCCGACCCGCTCGACGATGTGCGCCGGGGCCTGCTGGTACTCGAAGTGAGTGCCGCCGGCGAGGACTCCGGAGCTGTACGGGCCGCCGACGACCATGTCGACGCCCTGCGCCTGGGCCGCCGGCAGCAGTCGCTGCAGGGCGTGCTCGTGGTCGAGGAGGGTGTAGCGGCCGGCGAGCAGGAAGCCGTCGGGGCGCGGCTCGTCCAGGGCGAGGGTCAGCTCGATCGGCTCGGTCCTGTTGACGCCCAGGCCCCAGGCCTTGATGACGCCCTCGTCGCGCAGCCGGGACAGCACCCGGAAGGCGCCGGTACGGGCCTCCTCGAACTTCTGCAGCCACTGGTCACCGTGGAAGTCCTGGGCGATGTCGTGGACCCAGACGATGTCGAGGCGGTCGGTGCCCAGGCGCTTGAGGCTGTCCTCGATGGAGCGCTCGGTGGCCTCGGCGGTCCACTCGTGGACCATCGTGTTCGGGTTGCCGTGCTCGAACAGCCCGCCCTTCTCGCCGAGGTCGCGGGCGGCGGTCTCGTGCTGGTCGAGGATGACCCGGCCGACCTTGGTGGACAGGACGTAGGAGTCGCGGGGCTTGGCCGAGAGCACCTCGCCCAGGCGCTCCTCGGCGAGGCCGGCCCCGTAGAAGGGGGCTGTGTCGTAGTAGCGGATCCCGTGCTCCCAGGCGGCCTCGACGGTGGCCAGGGCCTCGGCGTCGGGGATCGCGCGGAACATGTTGCCGAGCGGGGCGGTACCGAAGCCGAGCCGGCCGGGAAGCAGGTGGGTGAGGCTCATCAGGAGCTCCCTTTCGCGCAGTGGGTGAGCCGCTCGGCGTCTCCCCGCGCCTTCGTGCAGCCTTGCTTGCATGCGACGATACTTGCGCACGCTTTCTAATGCAAGAGCCGACTATGCGCGCGCAGGGCTGGTGTTGGGGGTGGGTGGGCGGTGCGGAGCAGCGGTGGGGAGCAGCGGTGGGGGCCCGTCCGTGCGGGACCACGGCCGGAAGGGGAGGGGAGGGCCGTGGCGAAGGCGGCACCGGCGCGGGAGGACGGCACCGGCGCAGGAAGGCGGCACCGGCGCGGCGGCGGGGACGGCATGGCCTCGGTGCCGGCGTCACGACGGGGGCTGCCGCACCCGTCGTGTTCTGCGGACCGCCGCCCTGAAGGACATGCCCCGGTCGTGCCACATCATGCCGATGGACGCGCCCAGGATGATCACCACGCCGATCGCGATGAAGAACGACATGAGGGTGAACACCACCCCGATCGGGCCGTACTCCTGCTCGTTGCCGATGACCATGCCCGAGAAGGTGAAGTGGAAGACGACCAGCATGCCGGTCCAGAAACCGCCGGTCGCGACCGCGCACGGCAACAACCGGCGCCAGGCGACCCGCCCGCCCAGCAGGAACCACATCGTGAACCACCAGAAGGCGACGCAGGCGGCGACGCTGATGATCCACCACAGCACCGGCTGGCTCGCGTGGAACGTGTGGCCCACCAGCGCGGCCAGGGCCAGCCAGCCCACCACCACGGCGAGCCAGACCAGCGCGCGCAGCCTGTCCCAGGCCTGCTTGGGCAGCTGGAACACCCGCTGGTACAGCTGCTGGATCGAGACGGCGGCGGCGAGGCCGCCCATGACGAAGAAGACCCACGACAGGCCGGTGACCGCCGAGGAGGTGGTCGAGGAGGAGGCGAACAGGCGGCCGACGTCGGCGGAGGCCTGCGGGCTCAGACCCAGCCGCGCCGTCAGCCCGGTCACCGCCGACCGCCCGGCCAGAGCGGACACCACGAGCAGGAACGGGACGGCGCACAGCAGCAGCGTGGCGGCCAGCACCATCGCCTGGCTGAGGAAGTCCACCGCGTCCAGCCGCCCCCACAGGTTCTCGGCCCAGGATCCGAGGTACTTCGCCCTGCCCCACTCGGCCGCCCGCCGGGCCCGCCGCCGGGCCTGCCGGGCCTGCCGGGCGCGCATCCTCCCGGGCGTCCCCGGCGCCGTCACAGGGCCCGGTGACGGCGCCGGGGGTTCGGGCCCGCGCCCGCGCCCGTCAGCGTGCTCGGGCCCGGACGCGTCTCCGGGTGCGTGCCCGGGTGCGTGTCCGTGCTCGTCCCCCGGGTCTCCCGGTGTCCTGTCGCTCGCACGCATGATGTTTCCTCCGGCGGCCGCGCGGACCCGTGGCCTGCCGGGACCCGTCACGCGGTGGTCCCGCTCGGTGGCGCCGCGCGTGCCCGGAGCCGCGGTCCTCCCTTCACCGTCGCACGGCGGCCCCCGCCGTGCCCGGGCCGGGGCGCCCGGGCCTCCGGGCGTCGGCGTCGGCGGCGTGCCGTCTGGGGAGGGCCCCGGCGGGGCGGGAAGGTGCGGTCTCCGGTGCCGGGGCACGGACCCCGGGGTGCGCCCGGCCGTCGAACAGGTCGAACGGGTCGAACAGTCCGAGGAGCGTGCGGATGTCGTCTTCACCCGGCGCGGTGGCCGTCGTCACCGGTGCCGCCAGTGGGATCGGACGGGCGCCCGCGCTGCGGCTGGTCCGGGCCGGGTGGGCGGTGGCGGCGGTCGACGTCGACGCGGCCCGCCTCGACGCCTTGGCCGGGGAGGCCGCCGGGGTGCGTCCGTTCGTCTGCGACATCGCCGACCAGGCGGCCGTCGACGCCGTGGTCCGCGACGTGGGCCGCGAGCTGGGGCCGCCCCGCCGACTGGTGCACTGCGCGGCGTCGGGGCCATGGGGCGGCTGCTCGACCAGGATCCGGCGGACACCCTGCGCATGATGGGCCTCGTGTGCGGCGGCACGCTGCACGTGGTCCGGGCGGTGGTACCGGTCATGACGGCGCGGGGCGGGGCGGGGCGGGGCGGCGCGGGGCGGGGCGGGGCGGGGCGGCGGCCAGGTGGTGCTGTTCGGATCGATCGCCGGCTGGGTGCCCGTGCCGATGGGCGGGGCGTACGACGCGGCCAAGGCCGCGGTCCACGTCCTCGCCGAGACCGTCGCGGTCGAGCACCGCGGGGACGGGATCCGCGTCGTGTGCGTCTGCCCTCCCGCGGTGGAGACCCCGATGCTGGACCGGATGCGCGCCGACTCCCCCGAACTTGTGGGCCGGGTGAGCGGGTCGGGCGTCGACGTGGTTCTGGAATCGATGGACCGCGCCCTGGCGCGCGGACGCCTGTGGGCCTTCCCCGGGCGCGGCACCCGGGCGATGTGGACCGCCCGGCGTCTGCCGCCCGGCCTCCTCGGCAGGGCGATCGGCTGCCTCGTGGTCAGGGTGTAGGGGTCGGGACCGTGGCCGGACGGTGGCCGGTGGCACTGCGGAGCGCGACGGAGGCGGGGCGCACCTCGCTTCCTGCCCGGGGCGGTGCTGCCCGGAGCGGTGCTGCCCGGGGCCGCCGCTGCCCCCGGGGTGACGTTTCATAGGATCGGCCCCCGTGAGCATCATCGGACTGTATCTCCGCCTGAATCCAAGCGAGTTGGCTCGTGCGGCCCGGGAACCGGACTGGGCGTCGGTGTTCGCCGACGAGGTCGCCGAGCGGGAGTCGGAACGGCCGGTGAGCCCGTCGGAACGCCGCGGCCACGACACCGGCAAGGCCTGGGACGCACTGCGATTCCTCCTCGAACGCCACGCGTTCCCGGTCGACCTCCTCCGCGGCGAGGAGGAACTGCCCGGCGCCGACGACTGGGGCTACGGCCCGCCCCGCGTGCTCACGCCCGAGCACGTGACGCTCGCCGCCGACACGCTCGCGCAACTCCCCTTCGAAGCCCTGCTCGGCGACGTCACCGCCGCCGACCTCGCCCGCTCCGACGTCTACCCGACCGGGCTCTGGGCGGACGACACGGCCCTGCCCTACCTGGGCACGCACTACACGGACCTCACCGCCTTCGTCCGCACCACCGCGCGCTACCGGCACGGGCTCCTCGTCTGGGCCGGCTGAGCGCCCCGCCGCACGGGGGCGCGGCGGCTATCGGCCCGCCGCCCCGGGAGCCTCCAGTTCGGTGTGGTGGACGGTGAAGCCGCCCCGCAGGACCGGGGCGAACGGGGCCGGGGCCATGCACGTGCCGACCACCGGCTGGTAGGGCTTGCCGTCGGCGCCCACGTCCATGTTGGCCACGCCCCAGGAGAACCCGAGGCGGCCGTCGCCGTGGCCGGTGCCCTGGTAGACGCTCAGGCCTATTCGCTCGCCGACGTTGCCGACGTCCGACGTGGTGACGACGGCGGTCAGCGTGGCGACCGGGCCGCCCGTGGACAGGCAGTCCACCCGGGCCTCGGCACTGTAGACCTTCCCGGTGGCGGCCACCTGGTGGGAGAAGCGGACGGTGCCCCCCGCGTCGGTGGGCAGGCCCTCGGCCGCACCGGTGCCCGGGAAGCGGCGGGTGTACGGCGCCGCCCGGGCGTTGACGGTGAACCAGATCTCATCGTCCGGGGCGAGGGCGTAGGAGATCCGGGCCGTGCCGCTGACGCCTGCCGGACGCGCGGACGGGACGCCGTCCTGGCGGCCGGACGCCTCGCCGGCGGACGGGGCGTCGGCGGGCGGAACACCTGTGGCGGAGGCCGGGGCGCCGGCGGCTCCCGTGAGCGCCGCGAAGGCCAGGCCGGCGGCGGCGACGCCCCTGGCGGCACGGGTGCTGACACGGACGCGGGTGCGCATGCGGAACATGGTGGGCTTCCCTCCCTCCGGCGGCCCCGGTGGCCGCCGTCCTGATGCCCCAAGCCTCGCCGCCGCACCCCCTCGCGCACATGTGCCGATCGGCATAAACGTCCCGCTCCCCCGGGCGTTCTGCCCTGCCGATCGGCAGGGTGGAATCCCGGCCACCGCGCCGGGGACGCCGGCCTCAGTCCCGCAGGTGCGCGAGCACGGCCCGCACCGCCTCCTCGACGGCGGCCCGGGACTCCCCGGTCGGCTCGTCGCAGTCGAAGCCGTGGACCCCGTGCGGTACGTCGACCAGCCGCACCGGCGTGCCGTGCGTCCGCGCGGCCGCGAGGAACCCGTTGACGGCCCCGGCGACGTCCGGGGCCTCCCGGCCCACCCGGGTCAGCACGACCGGCAGCCGCCCGGCCCCCGCCAGCGCCGCCGCGGGCCGGAACCGCCGGTCGACGCCGGTACCGCGCGACGACGACGGTGCCGACGACGACTGCGGCTGCGGCTGTGGCTGCGACGACGGTGGCGGCGGCGGGACCAGAACCGGGTACGTCGCGGCCACGCACCGCAGCCAGGGCGCGGGCGCCCCCAGCAGCTCGGCCAGCAGCGGACCGCTGCCGGAGAAGAACCACACGGCGACGCGGTCCGCGTCGACGCGCGGGTCGGCGCGCAGCAGGTCGATCGCCTCCGCGACGTGCGCCGCGGCGGCGGGGTGGTCGGCCGGGCCGTGCAGCCCGTGTTCCACCACCGCGCCGACCGCGCCCCGGCTCGCGGTGAGACGCGCGTAGCCGGTGTACAGCGGCCAGTCGCGCGGCCCCGGACGCATGCCCCGGGGCAGCGGGCCGCCGTGGACGAAGAGGACCGCGGGCCGCGGCTCGTCGGCGTCCGGCAGGTGCAGGTCGACCCGGCCGGTGCGGATCCGCGGCGCCTCGACCGTGTCCAGGACGAACGGCCGCTCGTGGAAGGGCCGTTCGCGGACCGGCCGGTCGCCGGACGGCAGGTCGGAGGGGGACGGCCGGCCGCCGGGGGACGGCAGGTCGCCGGAGGACGGCTTCCCGCCGGGTGTCTCGGCCGCCGCGGCCCGGGTGAGCCGGTGCCCCTCGCCCGCCGCCGCGCGCAGCAGGGCCGCGGCCAGCTCGTCCGGGCAGGAGAGCATCGGCCAGTGGCCCGTCGCCAGTTCGAGGAAGCCCACCCGCGGGTCGGCCAGGGCCTGGAGCTGCGGCACGCCCGCGGACACCAGGTACTGCAGGCCCGCGATCGTCGTGCCGCCCGCCGTGCAGAGGATGCCGCTGGTCGGCACGCCCGCGAGCGCCGGGGTCAGGCGCAGCGGCCGGGTCAGGGTGCGGGCGGGCTGCGGCGCGGCCAGTGCCGAGAGCCGGTCCAGGTCGGCGGCCGAGAGGCCGGTGGTGTCGCCCCAGTCCGCCCACCGGTCGGGGGTGGGGGCGGGTACGGGTGCGTCCGGCCTGGACCGGAGGAGCTCGTGCGTGGCCTGGTCGGGGACCAGGGCGAGCGGTGTGCCGCCGTCCTGGGGCGGAGCGGTGTCCAGGTGGACGATCCGGCTGATCCGGTGGGCCCGTTGCTGCGCCGCCCCGAGGACGGGGTGGATGGCGTAGTCGTGGCCGACGAGCACCAGGCGCGGCGCGGTGGCGGCGTCGATCAGTCGGAGGACGTCGGCGATGTGGGTGTCCAGGTCGACGTGGGTGTCCGGGGCGAACTCGCGGCCGGTGTCCCGGCGGGTGTCCCAGCCCGTGTCACGGCCCGGGCCGGAGCCGGCTCCGAGGCCGGTGAACGTCACCGCGTGGACCTCGGCGCCGGCCCGCCGCAGCAGTTCGCCGGTCTGCTGCCACAGCGCGGCGGCGGTGAAGGGGCCGGAGGCCAGCACGAACGCGGTGGTGATCTCGTTGTCGCTTCGCATGGCGGGTACGGTAGGAACTCCCCCTGCCGGAGGTTCAAGTCTTGCTGTCGCACGAGCTGCTGAGCATCGGTGAGCTGGCCGAGCGGGCCGGGGTGAGCGTGCGGGCGGTGCGTTTCTACTCGGACCGGGGTCTGCTGCCGGAGGCGGAGCGCAGCGGCGGCGGCCACCGTCGTTACCCGCCGCAGGCGTTGGAGCGGCTGCGGACGATCCGTTCGCTGCGCGGGCTGGACGTGTCGCTGCCGGAGATCGCCGGAGTCCTGGAGGAGGACGCCGAGGAGCGGCTGCGGGACGTCGTCGCGCGGCGGCTGGAGGACCTGTCCGCCGAGCTGCGGGCGATGCGCTGGCGCGAGGCGGCGCTGCGGCTGCTGCACGACTGCCCGCCCGGGGAGCGGGCCGAACGCCTGCGGTTGCTCGGCGCGGTGGGCTCGCCGCCGTCCACGGACGCGCCGGCGCGGTACTGGCGCCGGTTGCTGCCGACACGCCTGCCGGCCCGGATCGCCGCCGCGGTGGTGGACGCGGCGGTGGCTCCGCTGCCGGAACAGCCTTCACCGGGGCAGGTGCTGGCCTTCGCCCGGCTGCACGAGCTGACCCGCGCGGCGGACGACGGGTGCCTGGCCGCCCACCGACCGGCCGTCGCCAGACCGGAGTTGCTCTACGACGGCCTGCGCGAGGCGTACGCGCTGGCTGCTCCGGCCCTGGTGGCGGGGCACCCGCCTGCCGGGGGCGAGGCGCTCGACTGCTTCGTCACGGCGCACGCCCGTTCGCACGAGCGGCGTGACACGCCCGCCTTCCGGCGGGAGTTGAACGGTGCGCTGGCACGCGGCGGACACCCCGTGGTGCGCCGTTACTGGGAGTTGGCGGGCGAGGTCTCCCCGGACCCCACCCCCGGTGCGGTGGACGCCTGGCTCGGCGAAGCGTTGAGCCGTAGCGTCTGAGGGCCGACGCCGCCGGCTTCACGCTCCGCCGGCTTCACGCTCCGCCGGACTGCGCTGCGGCGGACTGCGCTGCGGCGGGGCGCAGTCGGTGTCCGGGGCACTCACGGAGAGCACGGATCCCACGGAGAACGCGGGGAGCACGGAGAACGCGGCAGCGCGTGGGCCTCGTGCAGGGTGCCGGCCGCGACGGCGTGGTCGTTGTCGACGAGCTGCGCCATGGCCAGGTCGGTGAGGGCCCTGGCCAAGCGCCGGGTGCCGGCGGCGGGGTCCGCCGCGTGGAGGCGGCGTTCGATGTCGACGCTCCGTTGCAGCCGGGGGATCGTGGTGCCGGCGTAGGAGTTCGGGTGTTCGCCCAGGACCGCCCGGCGCAGGTCGCACCGCCGGGTGAGGGTGCCGAGGGTGGCGAGCAGGTCGCGGTCCTGCGGCAGGGGCACGGGGCCGGGGGCGTCCTCGGACGTGCCGGTGATGGCCTCGACCGCCCCGACGAGGGCGTCCAGCCCGTCGCGGAAGGACGCGCGCAGGCTGAACGACCAGTGGTGGGTGTCCAGGCCCAGGACCGGCTGGAGGCGTCGGCGCGGGTCGACGCCGAGCGGGTCCGGCGCGTCGGCCGCGGCCTGTTCGTCGCGCACTCCGGAGCGGGCGAACAGCACCGCCCTGAGGCCCTCGTGGAAACCGAAGTCGCCGCTCCGGCCCCGGGCCGGCAGGCGCTCGCAGGCCGACGCGGCCTCCCCGAGCAGGGCGTGGGCCTGCCCCGGATGGCCGAGGTCGTCGAACCACAGCGCGGCACCGGCCGTCCGCAGGGCCGCAAGGACGCCATGGGCGCACTGCGCGCGCTCGTCGCGCCAGGGGGCGAGGGCCTCGTGCTCGACGGCCACCGCCTCCTCGGTGCGGCCCGCGAGGCGCAGCGGCAGCGTGAGGTCGAGCAGCCGCCACATCAGGTCGCTCCCGTCCGGCTCGGCCACCGCCCGGGCGCGGTCGGCCACCGCGCGGGCGGCGTCCACGGCCTCGTCGAACCGTCCCGCCTCGGCGAGGGCGTGGGCGAGGTCGGCGCGCATGACGTCGGCCCGGCCGAAGCCCGGTTCCGGCCGTTCCTCCTCGGCACGTCGGGCCAGGTCGGCCGCCTCGCGCCGGGCGGCGAGGGCGAGGTCGTCGGCGTGGGCGAGGGAGTACCACAGGGCGAGGGAGGACAGGGCGTGGGAGGCCCCGCCCAGGTGCTCGACGGCGCCGTCCGCGACGAGGGAGCGGTAGATGTCGGCGGCCTCCTCCACGAGGCTGACGGCGTCCGGGCAACGGTTTCGGGGGCGGCTGTACGCCAGGCCGCGCAGCGCCTCGGCCAGTGCGGGCAGGCCTTCGGCGGGGTCGGTGCGTGCCGCCTCCCGGCACCGGGCGACGGTCTCGTCGGTGACCGGGTCCCGCCTCATCCGAGCACCCCCTGCGGGGGGTCGGACGGGGCTCCGTACGTGGTGGTCACACGATTCCTTCCGGGGCGGGGCGACGGTCTGCCACCCGAACGCCTGTCCGCCCGCTCCGGGTTCCGGGTTCCGGCCGGCCGGCCCGGCCCGGATTCCACCCGCTCCGGGTTCGGGCCCGCCCGGGTGCCGGCTGCGCCAGCGGCGCGGGCTGCGCGAGCGGCAGGCGCGAGGCGGCGTGGTTGCACGGGAAGTCGGCCCGTCCGACTTCCCGCGCACGGCCCCGGGCGGGCCGCCGTCAGGTGTCGGTGCGGCGGTGGGTGGTCACGTGGACGCCGGTCCTGCCGACCTCGGTGGAGACCAGGTCGAGCATGCGGCGGACGCCGTCGGCCGGGAAGAGCGTCTTGCCGCCGCCGGGCAGGACGGGCATCACCATCAGCCGCGGCTCGTCCACCAGGTCCTCGGCCAGGAGCGAGCGGACGGGCGTCGGGCTGCCCGTGACCAGCAGGTCTCGGCCGCCGGTCGCGCGCCGGCGCCGGGCCCGGTCGACGGCCCCGGTGCCGGGGACGAGGGTGGTGTTCGCCCGGGTGAGGTCGGCTGCTTCGAGGGTGTCGGAGACCACGTACTTCCCGATGGCGTCCATCCGGTCGGCGAACGGGTCGCCGGCCCGCCCGGGCCGGGCGGCGGCCATCGTCCGCCAGGTGCGGCGGCCGAAGGGGAGGGCGTCGGCGGTGCCCGTCGTGGCGCCGATGAACGGGCTGGGGGTCTCCGGGTCGAAGAACGGGTGCGACCACCCGCCGTGGCGAAGCCGCCGTCGGTGTCCTCCTCGGCGCCGCCGGGCGCCCGCACGTCGCCGTCCGGGCTGATGAACTCGTCGACCACGATGCGCACGGGTCCGTTCCTCCGGATCGCCCGGTGTGACCCGGGGTGGACCGGCGGCCCGGCCGGGACCCATCGCGCCGGAGCGGCGATCCACGTCCCACCGGCGGTCCCCGGTGCGCGGCGCGCGGAGGCGCGGGCGGGCCGTGGCCGGGCCGCAGGAAAACGTCTGGCCGACGATTCGCCGAGGAGCGTGACTGTCGGGGTACGTGACGCCGAACCGACCGGGGAGCGGCCGTGGAGGACCCGGCCTTCACCGTCCTGCTGACCGGCCCCGGCCCTCGCGGCGCGGAGGCGCTCAGGGCGGTCCGCGCGGTCACCGGGCTGAGTCTGTGGCGCAGTCGGCAGCTGCTGGAGAGCGCGCCCGCCGCCGTCACGCCGGACGTCCCGCACGACCTGGCCGTCTCCGCGGCGGAGCGGCTGCGCCGGGCCGGTGTGCCGGTCGCCGTCCGGTGCGGCTGGTGCCGCCGCACCCTGCCCGACGACGGCTCCCTCGTCGGGCCCGGTCCCTGCGCGGCCGCGTTCCGGTCTGCCGCCCACTGCGCGGCCGACTCCCTGACCTGCTGCGGCTGCGAGATCTGCGTCCGGTTCGGCCCCTTGCCGGGGCACTCCCCCGGGCCCGGGCGCTGAAGCGGTGCCGGCCCGGGGAGCCCGGGCCGGCGGGCGGTCAGCGGCCGCGCCACCAGCGGCGGCGGGCGGCTTCCTCCGGGGCGGCTGCCGGGGCCGGGCCGGCGCCCGCGGGGCCCGGGGGTACCGGACCGTCCGGTGTCGGGCCGTCCGGTGTCGGACCGTCCGGTGTCGGGCCGGGGAACGGCGGCAGGGCGCGGAAGCGGTCGTCGAGGACGGCGCTTGCGCCGACGCGGGCCAGCGTTTCGCGGACCAGGGTCAGCGGGTGCGTCGGGAAGTGGGCGTCCCATTCCGGGAGGTCGGCGACGTGGTAGGGCAGTGGGCCGCGCAGGCCGGGGTCGTAGGGGTGGGGGCGGACGAAGGCGTCGAAGCCGACCCGGTCGGCGACCACCGCCTCGCGCATGCCGCTGACCGGGCCTTCGGCGGCCTGCACCTTCAGCACCACGCTGCACCGGTCCCGCGGCACCGTCCACGCCCCGATGAACACCTGCCCGCGGCCGGTGCCCCGGGAGACCTTGACGAGCTGCCACAGGCCCGGCACGCCGCCCAGGTCGCGCACCTGCGCCTCGATCAGCGCGGCGCCGCCGCGTGCGGTGTGGCGGGCCAGTTCGCGCAGCAGCCGGTCGTCCGCGTCGAGCGGGGCCACCAGGTCAGGGACGAGCGGGAAGTCGTGGACGGACAGGACCACTCCTCGGGCGTCGTCCCACACCCGGTCTCCGCCCCCGGTGCCGCCCTCGTCCTCCCGTGGGGTGAAGCCGGCCAGATCCAAGCTGATGATCGCACTCATGGCGGCTATTCTCCCGCCCCCGGCCACCCGGGAACACCGCCTTCTGCCCCGCCGGGCGGCCGCACCTGGTGATCGTCAGCGGCTGCGCGCGGGACAATGGACGGGTGACCGACAGTCAGCTCCCCCGAGGCATCACCGCCCTGATCCCCAGTGCTCCCGCGCCCGCCACGCCCGGCCAGCGGGCGGCGTCGCAGCTCCTCCACCTGCGGACCGCGGAGGTCCCCCTCCCGCTCCTGGCCGCGGCCGCGGAGCTGATCGCCCCGCAGCTGGAGAGCGCGGACCCGGTCACCCGCGAGGCCGCCGCCGACGTCCGCGCCCGCCTGCTCGCCGCGCTCGACGGCACCGGGCCGCGCACCGCCAGGCCGGGCGTCGACTGAGGCCCGGCGGGCCGGGGTTCAGCCCGCCGGCTCGCGGTCGGGCCCGGACCCGCGCGCAGGCGCGGGTGCGACCGAGAGCGAGGACGAGGGAGAGGGCGAGGGCGAGGGCGAGGGCACGCCGGCCCAGCGGTGCAGGGCCGCGCCCAGGCCTTCGGCGCCCGGGTCGGCCCCGGCGACGGACCCGGCGACGGCCCCGGCGACGGTGTCGCAGGCCCAGGCGACGACGCCGTCCGGTCGGACCAGCACCCCGACCGGCGTCGCACGGCCGTCGGTCACGGTGCGCACGCGCCCGGTCCAGGGCGCGGCCAGGCGGGCGAGCGTGCCGTCCGGGGTGCGGTCGAGGAGCAGGAAGCCGCCGTCGTGGCCGTGGTCGGCCAGCCGGGTGCCGTCCTGCAGCCGCAGGTCGGGGACGGCGCGGCCGACCAGCGGGTGGTCGCCGGGCAGGTCGAGGCGCTGGGTGACGCCGGAGATCTTCTTGACCGCGTGGGTCGCGCCGTCCCGGGTGGCCAGCAGGTCGGCGAGGACCTCCCGCAGCGCGGCCGACTTGGCGTCCCCGCGCAGCACCCCGGTCTGGGCCCGGGTCCAGTCCAGTACCCAGGCACCGAGCGGGCGGCGCTCGGCGTCGTAGGTGTCGAGCAGCCCTTCGGGTGCCCATCCGGCGACCACGGCGCCGAGCTTCCAGCCGAGGTTCATCGCGTCGCCGACCCCGAGGTTGAGCCCCTGGCCGCCGAACGGCGAGTGCACGTGCGCGGCGTCGCCGGCCAGCAGCACCCACCTGGACCGGTAGGCCGCGGCCTGGCGGGCGTTGTCGCTCCAGCGGGTGGCGGGGCCGCGCAGGGCGGTCAGGGTGACGCCGGTGCCCGAGACGCGGCGCAGCACGGTCTGCAGGTGTTCGAGGGTGACCGGTGCCGAGCGGTCGGCGGCGGCGCCGTCGAACTCCACGGTGACCACCCGGCCGGGCTGCGGGCCGTAGCGGTACGCGCCCCGGGCCGACCAGGTCCACCCGTCGGCGAGTTCGTGCGGGTCGGCGATGTCGGCGACGGCCAGGTGTCCGGTGAGTTCGGGGTCGGTGCCGGGGAAGGCGATGCCGGCGAGGCGGCGTACGGTGCTGCGTCCGCCGTCGCACCCGACCAGCCAGCCGGTGCGCACGGGGCCGGCGGTGGTGTCGAGGAGGACGGCGTCGCCGGTGTCCTCGAACGCGGTGACCTCCACCCCGCGGCGCACCGGTACGCCGAGTCGCGCGACGTGGGCGGCCAGCAGTTCCTCCAGTTCGCGCTGCGGGACCATCCGCGCCCCGTCGACCGCGGTGTGCGCGGCGAGGTCGGGGTCGGCCCAGTCGACGAGGCCGGGGTCGAGGACCATTCCGGCGAAGTGCCCGGTGAAGCGCGGCTCGTGCGGCGCCCGGCCGTCGCCGGGCCGGTGGTCCCCGCCCGGGCGGGTGAGGGGGCCGAGCTTCGCGAGCAGGTCCCGCTGGACCCGTTCGGCGGCGGGCAGCAGGCCGCGGCGGTCGAGCGCCTCGGCGGTCGGCACGTTGATCCCCCCGGCCTTCATGCCGGTGTCGGGCTCGGCCAGCCGTTCGAGCACCTGCACCCGGGCGCCGGCGAGTGCCAGTTCCGCGGCGAGCACGAGGCCCACCGGTCCGGCTCCGACCACGGTCACGTCGGTGTCGTGGTTCGTGTCCGCGGTGCTGTCCGCGTTCTGGTTCACATCCATAACGAACAGTGTTCCATAAACGAACATCGTTCGTGTCGCGCTAGAATGGCCGGGTGAACCCGAGAGAGCGACGCGCGGCACGCCACCAGCCGCCGAACCCCGAGGCCGGAACCGACCCCAGTCCGCGGCGCCGCAGGGCCCCGATCACCGTGGACCAGGTCGTCGACACCGCGCTGGACGTCATCGCCACCGAGGGCTACGAGGCACTGACCATGCGCCGGCTGGCCGGCGCGCTCGACACCGGACCCGCCTCGCTCTACGCCCACGTGGTCAACAAGGCCGACCTCGACGAACTGCTCATCGGCCGGCTGTGCTCCGAACTCGCCATGCCCGAGCCCGATCCGGCGGCCTGGCGCGAGCAGATCCACGACCTGTGCGCCCGGATCCGCGACCAGTACCTGAAGTACCCCGGCATCTCCCGCGCCGCGCTCGCCATGGCCCCCACCGACCTGGAGACCGTACGCGTCGGCGAGGGCATGCTGGCGATCCTGCTCACCGGCGGCGTCGCCCCGCAGGCCGCCGCCTGGGCCGTCGACGCCCTCCTGCTGTACGTGGCCGCCTACTGCCTGGAGACGTCGATCGTGCGCCGGCGCGCGGCGCACGAGGACTCCGCCTGGGTCGTCGACCGTGACGAACTGCTGCGCCGGTTCACCGCCCTGCCCGCCGGGGCCTTCCCGCACACCACCCGCCACGCCGCCGAACTCACCGCGGGCGAGGGCCACGACCGCTTCGACTTCGCCCTCGGCCTGATGATCGACGGGCTCGCGCGCGGCTGACCGGCCTCGTGCTGCCGCCGACCTCGTGCTGCCGTCGGCCGCCCGGAGGCGGCGGCGACACCGAAGACGTCGATGACGACGACGTCGATGACGACGGCTGCGACGACGAGTGGGCGGGGGACAACCTGGAGGAGGTCCTCCGGCTGGTCGGCGAGCTCCTGCCGCAGTGGTCCAAGGGGCCCCCGTGCACGGCCGTGACCTGCTCCTGCCGCGCGCCGGCGGCAGCCGACTCCCGGGCGCAGGCCCGGCGGTTCGGTCACGGGAAATCGGACCCGCCGGTGCGGGCCCGGCGGTTCAGGCCCGGGTGGCGGCCTGACGGGTGCGGCGGGCGAGGCGGTGCAGGCGCTGGACGGCGACGAAGCGGTGCATCCGGTCGGCCAGTGTCAGGCGGTACTTGAGCCGCAGCTGGCTGCTGAGCCCGGCCAGCCGCTCGGGGCCGATGGCCTGCAGC
Organism: Kitasatospora sp. NPDC059577; assembly: GCF_042735475.1. Taxonomy (NCBI): domain Bacteria; kingdom Bacillati; phylum Actinomycetota; class Actinomycetes; order Kitasatosporales; family Streptomycetaceae; genus Kitasatospora; species Kitasatospora sp. NPDC059577. The sequence continues at coordinate 48,523 of NZ_JBHWBZ010000049.1, forward strand.
AGCCGGCTGACGTGCTGCTGGTAGGCCTCGCGGTAGGCGCGGTCGCCGTCCGGGACGGACCAGAAGAACATCGGGATCTCCTCGACCAGGCAGTTGTGGTCGTAGGCGCGCAGGTGCTCGGCGAACTCCGGCTCGGGGCGGGCGATCAGCCACTGCCGGACCAGTTCCATCGAGCGGACCCGGTCGACCACGCCGCGCGGGTCGGTCTTCTTCTGGGTGATGGACAGGTCGCCGTCCTCGCGCACCCGCCAGTGGTAGATGGGCTCGGCGAGCACGTCGACCCGCTCGGCGAGGAAGTGGTGGGGCACGCTGACCGGGGCGTCCTCGTAGAGGATGCCCTCGGGGTACAGGACGGCCGCCGTGTCGAAGAAGGAGCGCCGGTAGACCTTGTTCCAGGCGGTGCGGTCGGTGACCAGGGCGGGCAGTTCGCTGACGTGGGTGCGCAGCCGGGTCTCGCGGAAGGCGCGGCGGTGGCCGTGCGAGGGGGTGAGGCCGCTGGTGCGCAGGCGCAGCGCGTTTCCGGTGACGAAGTCGGATCCGGTCTCGTCCAGCGTGCTGATCATCAGCTGGTAGGCGTGCGGCGGCAGGGTGTCGTCACTGTCGACGAAGGCCAGGTACTCGGTGCCGGGGGTGAGGTGGCGCCAGCCGGTGTTGCGGGCGGCGCCGAGGCCCTTGTTCTCCTGCCGGACCAGCCGGAAGCGCGGGTCGCGGTCGGCGTAGGCCTTGGCGATGACGGGTCCGTCGTCGGTCGAGCCGTCGTCGACCAGGACGCATTCGAAGTCCTCGAAGGTCTGGGCCGCGATCGAGTCGAGGCATTCCCGGAGGTAGCGCTCGACGTTGTAGATCGGGACGACGACGGACAGGCGGGGGGCCATCGGGCGGCGCCTTTCGCTCAGGTGCGGACGGGCCGGGCGGAGCCGGGCGGGTACGCACCGCCGACGGCCGACCACCGGCAGTGGCCCGAATGTAGGGACCTTACAAGACTGTCGGACGAACGGGGAATGGCGTCGAGGCTGCGGGTCGGTGGAGCAGGCGTGCCCGGCGTCAACCGTTGGCACACGCCCTGACCCGAACGGTGCACCCGCCGGCGGGCCGGACGCCGCCCCCGACACGGACGAGGACGAGGACGAGGACCGACGAGGGCCCGGCACGCCCCGGACGGGACCGGACGCCGACCGCCGGGCGGAGGCCCGCGCCGGAGGGCAGCCTGGGAGTACGGCGGCGCCGCCGGTGCCGGGCACCGAGGAGCGGGCATGGACGACACCGACGTACTGGTCGTGGGGGCCGGACCGGTGGGTCTGACCGCCGCCGCAGAGCTGTGCCGCCGTGGCGTGCGGTGCCGGATCGTCGACCGGCTGGACGCCCCGCAGCCGTACGCCAAGGCGGTGGGCATCCAGCCCCGCACCCTGGAGGTCTGGGACGCCATGGGGCTGGTGGGCCGGGCCCTGGACGAGGCGGTGCCCCTGCTCGGCCAACTGGCCTTCGTGGACGGCGAGCCCGGCCCGCGCCTCGACCTCGGTCTCCCCGCCGACGTGCCGTACCGCTTCGCCGCGCTGCCCCAGGACGCCACCGAGCGGCTGCTGGCCGAGCACCTGGCCGGCCACGGCGCCGTGGTCGAGCGCGGCACCGAGGTGGTCGGCCTGCGGCAGGACGAGGACGGCGTGCTCGTCACGCTGGCCGCCCCGGGGGGTCCGCGCGAGCTGTCCGCCCGCTGGGTCGTGGGCTGCGACGGCGCCCACAGCACGGTGCGCCACGCCGCCGGGATCGGCTTCGCCGGCGACGCCTTCCCCGAGCAGTTCATGCTCGGCGACGTCGAGCTGGACTGGGACCTGCCGCCCGGCTACGCCGTGCGCGCCACCGGCGGCGCCGACGGGGAGACGCTGGTGTGCGTCCCGCTGCCCGGCCGGCACCGCTACCGGGTGTCGATGACCGTCCCGCCCGAACTCGCCACCGACGCCGACCCGGTGCGCGGGGTCGCGCACGGGCTGGAGGGCGGCCGCACCCCCGAACTGCGGCACATCCAGCAGGGCCTGGACCGGCTGTCGCCGCGGCCCGCCACCGCCTCCGCGCTGCGCTGGTCCTCGGTGTTCCGGATCAGCCACCGCCTCGCCGAGCGCTACCGCGAAGGACGTCTGCTGCTGGCCGGCGACGCCGCCCACATCCACCCGCCCACCGGCGCCCAGGGCATGAACACCGGGATCCAGGATGCCTTCAACCTCGCCTGGAAGCTCGCCCTCACCGTGCGCGGCGTCGCCACCGGAACCCTCCTCGACAGCTACCACGCCGAACGCCACCCGGTCGGCGAGGAGGTCGTCTCCCGCACCGTGCGCCACGCCCGCACGGGCTTCGACGCCGACCCCGCCGACCCCGCCGCCCCGCTGCTGCGCGAGGCCCAGCTCCTCGTCGGCTACCGCGGAGGACCGCTGACCGAGCCCGCCCCGGGCACCCGCCCCGCCCCCGGCGACCGCGCCCCCGACTGCCCGGGCCTCACCCGCCCCCTGACCGCCTACCCGCAGCGCCTGCACGAGCTTCTGCGCGGCACCCGCCACGTCCTGCTGCTGGCCGCGGGCCCCGCCACCGACGCCCCGGCCCTGCACGCCTGCGCGGCCGCCGCCCACGCGGCCGCGCACGGGCTGCTCGACGTGTACGCCGTCCTCGGCCCGGAAGCCCCGGAGTCCCCGCACTCGCCCCACTCGCCGTACTCGACGCAGTCCCCGCACTCCCCCGCCGCTTCGGCGGGCCTGCGGCTGCCCGTGGTCCACGACACCGCCGGCGCCTTCCACGCCGCCTACCGGCCCGGCGACGGCGAGGCCGTGCTCGTCCGTCCCGACGGCTACCTCGCCGCCCGGCTGCCTGCCGCGGACCCGGCCCGCCTGGTCGCCCACCTGCGCCGCACCTTCGCCCCGGCCTGAGCACCGCCCGAGCACCGGCCCGATCACCGGCCCCGATCACCGGTGCCGGTGCCGGTGCCGGTGCCGGTGCCGGCCCGAGTGGGCGTCAACTGCGCCCGGGGGTAGCCGGCCGGCGGATCAGGATCGAGGGCACCCGGTCGTGGACACCAAGGGCCTGCCGCCGTTCGTCACGGTCACCCCGGCCGACGTCACCGACCGGCACGCGGCGAAGGACGTGCTGTTCCGGCTGCGGCTGACACACCCGGAGATCACCACCGTCCGGGCCGCCTACGCCCACGCCGACGCCGGCCAACTGGTCGGCGGGGCACAGAAGTACCTGCACCTCACGATCAATACGGTCGACGGGCCCAGGGACGCGAAGGGGCTCGCCGTCCCGTCCCGGCGCCGGGTGAGGCCGGTCTCATCACCATGAATGCGGAGGACGAAATGTGCCGTGCACGGGGGTTCACGACTGAAGTGGTTTTACCGGAACCGACCCGCATCGTAAGCTCCACCGTCGTGAGCGACTCCCCCTCAACGCGCCACTGGCGCATGTCGGTATTCCTCTGGATCGGCTTGCCTTTCATAGCCTTTGTCGGCCTTGCCAAGGCCGCTCCCGATCTCGTGCCCGCATGGAAGGCGCAGAGCGGCAGCGGAGTCACCGGGACGTTCACTGCCGCCCGGGAGTCCTGCAGCCACGGGTCCTGTGACTTCTACGGCGACTGGAAGGCGGCGGACGGCGCTTCCACCCGCACGAACGTCCTCCTTTACGACGGACCGGATTCCTTGCGGATCGGAGGCACGGCCGTAGCACGGGACTCCGGCGCCGCCGGCGGAGTCTTCTCCACGGAGGGCGGCTCCTCCTACCTGCTGGTGACGGGCTTCGCCGTCGGTGGTCTGGCGGCGGCAATTGCCTGGCCGGTGTTTCTCTGGCGCACCTGGCGCACGTCACGCGGGCGCCGAACTTCGTCACCGGAGTCGGCCGAAGCAGCCGCGTGACCCGGAATCGAGAATGAACGCGCTTCCGCAGGTCGCTGAACCGGGCCGATCCTGATTCCGGCCCCGCCGCGCGAGCGACGGGGCCGGACTCTTTTCCGTGGCGATGCGGGAATGGGTCGACGGATGGTCGGGCCCGATGTCCGGGAGTGCCGTGAGTCGATCCCGGCGGGGAGTGTGCCGCGTTCCCGGCCGAGCACCGTGGCGAATTGTTTCCCTTGGAGCTTGAGCAGACGTTGAACGGCGAGCCGAGGGCATTCCACAGGGGGTCGGGGTCCGGGGCGGGCCACGGACGGTGTCCGGGCGGCGTCCTGTGGTGACGCCATGAGCGACCCGCGTCCCACCTCGGCCTTCCACGCGGCCGAGGCCGCCCCCGCGGTCACCGACCCGGCCGGCCGGCCGCCCTGGACGTCCGGGCCGCCAACGCCGGTGTGCGGCGGCCGGTGTGCGGCGGCTGCGCGCGTGGGCGCACGAGCGCCTCGCGCGCGCTCCGGCGAGCGCGCGCCGGAGCTCGACTGCGGCACCGGTTCGGCGGCCCGGACCGCGGCCGGGTCGGCCGTCGGGTCGCGCGTTCACCCGAACGGAGTAACTTGGTCGTGCTCCACCCGTCACGGTCCGGCCGTCCGAACGACCATCGAAGGACCGTGCGTACGGGACACCATGCGATGAGGTGATGGACATGCGCGAATCGTCGAACGAGGGCGTGCCGGAGTCGGCATCCGGGATGCAGCGCCAGCTCTACTCCGGGTCCGAGCGGCCCTTCGACCCCGAGGACCTCGTGATGGCGTCGGGCCGCGACGTCACCCCCGGGCGCATCGAGTGGGCCCGGCAGGAGATCGAGCGCAAGGGCGCTGCCGCGCTGGAGCGCTACCTCCCCTGAGCGGAACCGGGGCCGGCGGGCGCGGGGCCGACCTGGACGGGTCCGACCGTCCACCGGTGGCACCGCCCCCGCCCCGGCCCCGCGGGACCCCCTTCGGCACGCCCAGTGCGGGCGGTCCACCCGGCAGGAGGACGCCCGGCAGGACCCGGGCGACGCCGCGGAGCGGGCTCAGGCGAAGCGCAGGTTCTGGTACGAGCACGCGGAGTTGGTGCCGCTGCCGACGATCGACCAGCCGGCCGGCACCGGGTAGCCGTAGATCCGGCCGCCGGGCGTCGTGCAGCCGACGTCGGCCGTGACCGTGGCCCCGTGGGGCGCGCCGCCGAGGTAGGCGACGACGGAGGTCTGGCCGTCGAGGGACACGCCCACCAGCACCCAGCCGGCCGGAACGGTGGTGTTGGCCAGCACCGCGACCCTGGCCAGGTAGGGCGCTCCGCCGAGGAACTCGATGGTCTTCTGGCCGGTCGCCTGGTTCCGGGCGACGGCCGCCCAGCCGGCCGGGACGGGCGCGTACAGGCCGATCACGGTCTGCGTCCCGAACGGCGGGTCGACGGCGGGGACCGCGGCGGGGAGCGCGAGGGCCGGGGACGCGAGGGCCGGGGCGGCCGGTGACAGCAGGGCGGCCAGCGCGAACGCGCAGGCGGCCAGGACGGGGGCTCTTCGGACGGACGCGCTGGAACGCACGGGGACTCCTCGGTGCTCGGGACGGGAACGCGGACGGAGAACGCGGACGAGTACGCGGCCGGGAACGCGCGAGAACGAGAACGGAAGGGCGGGAAGGCGGGAGGGCGGGAGGGCCGGAGCGACGGCACCCCGCCACCGGCCACGCTCCACCCCGGTGTGACCGGGCGTCAACGTCGGCCGCCCGCAGCCGGGAGCAGTCCGCGTGCACCGCCGCCCCGGCGGGAGCGGGGCGCGACCGGCCGCGCCGGGTGGTACGCCCGCCCAGCCGCCCGCACCCGCTCCCCGCACCACCCCCCGGACCACCCGGATGCGGCCCGGGCACGGCCCCGGCACTGCCCGGCGGCGTCCGTTGTCAGTGCCGGTGGTGATGATGCTGTCCATGAACGACGCCGCTCTGCTCACCCCCGGCGACTACGCCGACGCCGTTGCCACCGCCGTCCGGGCGGCCGCCGCCTACTACACCGACGGCGGCACACCGCTCGGCGACGACGAGTACGACGCCCTGCTGCGCTCCGTCGCCGCCTACGAGGAGGCGCACCCGGGCGAGGTGCTGCCGGACTCCCCCACCGGGAAGGTCGCCGGCGGCGCCGTCGGGGGCGACGTGCCGCACAGCGTGCCGATGCTGTCGCTGGACAACGTCTTCTCGCCCGAGGAGCTGGCGGACTGGGCGGCCGGGCTGGAGCGCCGGCTGGGCCGCCCGGTGGCCGCCTGGTGCGTGGAGCCCAAGCTGGACGGCCTGGCGGTGGCCGCCCGCTACCGCGCCGGGCGCCTGCACCAGCTGATCACCCGCGGCGACGGTCTGGCCGGCGAGGACATCAGCCACGCCGCGGACGCGGTGCTGGGCCTGCCCGCCGTGCTCGCCGAGCCCGTCGACGTCGAGCTGCGCGGCGAGGTCCTGCTGACCCGCGAGCAGTTCGAGCACGCCAACGAGGTCCGCACCGCGCACGGCGCCGTCCCCTTCGCCAATCCGCGCAACGGCGCCGCCGGCACCCTGCGCGCCAAGGACCGTCCGTACCGCGTCGAGCTGACCTTCTTCGGTTACGGCGCGGTCGGCCTCGACGACGACCTCACCCACAGCGCCCTGCTGGAGCGCCTGGCCGCCCTGGGGGCGAACACCGCCGCCGTCACCGCCGCCCACCCGCTGCGCTGCGCCACGCTGGAGGAGGCCCAGCGGCGCGTCGACGAGATCGCCGCGCTCCGCTCCGGGCTGCCGTTCGGCATCGACGGGGTGGTGGTCAAGGCGGACTCCGCGGCGGACCGGCGGGAGGCCGGTTCCGGTTCCCGGGCGCCGCGCTGGGCCGTGGCCCGCAAGCTCGCCGCCGAGCACAAGGTGACCCGGCTGCTGGACGTCGAGTGGAACGTCGGGCGCACCGGCATCATCGCCCCGCGCGCCGTGCTGGAGCCGGTCGTCATCGACGGTGTCACCGTCACCTACGCCACGCTCCACAACCCCGCCGACATCACCCGGCGCGGTCTGATGCTGGGCGACCGGGTCTTCGTCTACCGCGCCGGGGACGTCATCCCGCGCGTCGAGGCGCCGCTGGTCGAGGAGCGCACCGGTGACGAGCGGCCGATCGCCTTCCCCGAGGCGTGCCCGCGCTGCGGTGACGCGATCGACCGGGAGGAGCAGCGCTGGCGCTGCGTGCGGGGCCGCAACTGCCAGGTGGTGGCATCGATCGGCTACGCCGTGGGCCGTGACCAGCTGGACATCGAGGGCCTGGGCGGCACCCGCGCCGTCCAGCTGGTCGAGGCCGGTCTGGTCGCCGACCTCGCCGACCTGTGGACGCTCACCCGCGAGCAGCTGCTCTCCCTGGAGCGGATGGGCGAGACCAGTACCGACAACCTGCTCGCCGCGATCGAGTCCGCCCGCAGCCGCCCGCTGAACCGGGTCTTCTGCGCGCTCGGCGTGCGCGGCACCGGGCGCACCATGTCCCGCCGGATCGCCGCCCACTTCGGTTCGATGGCCGCGATCCGCGCCGCGGACGCCGACACCCTGGCCCAGGTCGACGGCATCGGCACCGAGAAGGCCCGGGTGATCGTCGCCGAACTCGCCGAACTCGCACCGCTGCTGGACCGCCTCGCGGCCCAGGACGTGGGAACCGCCGTCACCGCGCCGCTGGTGCCCGTCGCGGCGGCCGCCGAGGGGGCGGCCGAGGGGCCGGCGGCGACGGACGGAGGGGGCGCGGGCCCGCTCGCGGGCGAGGCCGTCGTCGTCACCGGCAGCATGACCGGCCCGCTCGCCGCGCTGTCCCGCAACGAGATGAACGAGCTGATCGAGCGCGCCGGCGGCAAGGCGTCCTCGTCCGTCTCCAAGCGCACCACCCTGCTGGTGGCGGGTGAGAAGGCCGGTTCCAAGCGGGCCAAGGCGGAGGAGCTCGGCATCCGGATCGTCACCCCCGACGACTTCGCCGTCCTCGTCGCCGACCACCTGCCCGGGGCCTGACGGACGGTCAACCGCGGATCCCGTCCGGGCCGGGCCCGGGCGGGATCCGTCGTGTCCGGGGAGCGCCCCGGCGGGTTCCGCCGGCCCGGGGGCGGCCGGAACCGCGCGGGGCCGATCACCGTCTCCATGGCGAAGGTTCCTACGTACGGCAAGCAGTTCCACGGGGGGTGGACATGGCGGACGACAGTGTCCTCCGGTCGGTGATCGGGGTCGCCGCGTCGGGTCTGGGGGCGGCGGCCCTGACCGGGGTGGTGCTCAAGGTCCGGCTACGGGCGCGGACCCTGGCGGAGGGGCTGACGGCGCAGGCCCGGTGCCTCGACACCTATGTGACGGTGGAGACCCGGGGAACCGGGACGGACCGGCGCACCTCCTCCGACCGGCACGTGATCATCGGGTTCACCACACCGGACGGCCAGGACGTCCGGTTCCGGGACACGTCCGGCGTCCCGCGGGTGCGGGGCGACCGGGTGCAGGTGCGGTACCTGCCGGAGCGGCCGCGGCGGGCGGTGATCGCCGACCGGCACCCGTCCGGGATCACCGCCCTGCTGGTCGCGGAGGCCGTGGTCGGCCTGGTGGTCGTCGGCATCGGGGTGACCGCCGCCGTGGCCGGTTTCGGGGGCGGGCCCGGCGGGGCGGGTGCCGACGCCCCGGCGCCGCTGACGTCCCCGGGTCCGAACGTCCCGGACCACGGGTTCCCCGACTCGGGGTGGGGCCCCAGCGGTTTCCCCACCGTCGCCGTCTGCACCCCGGGGTCCTCCGACCCCCTGTGCTTCGGCGTGTTCTCCGGTCCGCCGTCGGCCCACTGAACGCCAGGCGGGCGGGGCGTCGGGGGACGCGCCCCGCCCGCGTGGTCCGGCGGCCGGTCGGGCGGCGGTGGATCAGGGGGCGGTGGATCAGGGGGCGGTGAAGGTGACCTGGTCGACGGTCCGGAAGGCGCTGTTGGTGCCGGTGTAGCGGAACCGGAAGCGGGCGGTGGCGGCGCCGGCCGGGACGGTGACGGGCAGGTGCTCGACGGTGTCGAGGTCGCTGCGGTAGGACTTCACGAGCTGCGGGGCGCCGTTGTCGAAGACCACGTGAGCGTCGCCCGGGTCCCCGACCTGGACCGGGACTTCGACCCCGAGGGCTCCTTACTACGGCTACCTGCGCGAGCACGGCGTCCACCCCGGTGCCGCCGACGAGCGCATCGAGACCGTCCTCGCCACCCCGCGCGAGGCCCTGCTCGTCGGCACCCCGGCCGCCCTGCCGATGCTCCTGCTGCACCGCCGCAGCCTCGACGCCGCCGGCCGCCCGCTGGAACAGGTCCGCACGCTCTACCGCGGCGACCGCTTCAGCTTCACCCTCGCCCTCGGCGCCCCGGCCGGGGGCTGACGCCCGCGGCTTCCCGGGGTCAGGAGACCGCCGGAGCCACCAGGGTGAGCGTCCGGGCGGTGGCGTCGACCTCGGTCTCCACACCGAGGGGCAGCGGGAGGTTGGGGCCGGCGTGGCCGAGGTCCACCCCGGCGAGGACGGGCAGCGGGCGGTCGCCGAGCACGTCCAGGACCACCTCGCGCAGGGCCGGCTCCGCCGCGTCGCCGGAACCGACCCGGTGCGGCGTGCCCACCACCATCGCCGCGATCCGGTCCAGGACGCCGGCCAGTCGCAGCGCGTGCAGGTCGTTCCAGACGGCGGACAGCGGCTTGCCCGTCTCCTCCCAGAACAGCACCGCCCCGTCGAAGCTCCGCGCGGGGACGGCGTACGGGGTGGCCTGGAGGGAGACGATCCGCCGGAGCAATCCGCCGACCAGCCGGCCCCGGGCACGGCCGTCGCGCCAGCACTGCCACGGGGAGAGCGCCGGCAGCGGCCCGGCGGCGACCGGCTCGGTGAGCACCCGCGCGTACGCCTCGCGCAGGGCCCGGCGCGCACCGTCCTCCTCGGGGCCGTCCGTGAACCGCTCGCTCCACGAGTCGCCGAAGCCGTGGGTGACCATGTCGGCGTGCACGCCGACCAGGCCGGTGCGGGCGTGCAGGGCCAGCAGCAGCTGGGAGACGTCGCTGCAGCCCAGGACCGGCTTGGGGTCGGCGCGCACGGCGTCCAGGTCCAGCAGGTCCAGCCAGCCGGTCACCGCCTGCCCGCCGCTGTGCGCGAAGACCGCCCGCACCTCCGGATCGCGCAGCAGGGCGTTGAACTCCGCGGCCTGCTCGGCCGGACGGCCCGCGGCCCACCAGCGGCTGCGTGCCCCGGCGACCGACGGGCACACCCGCACCCGGAAGCCCAGCTCCTCCAGCACGGCCGTGCCACGGGCCAGCAACGGCCGATCGTCGGCTTCGAGCGGGCCGGACGGCGCGGCCACCGCCACCAGGTCACCGGGGCGCAGGGCGCGGGGAAGGAGCAGATCGGACACGTGAGGACCCCGGTTTCACAGGTGGCGGATCCGGCCGCCGCCGGACGGGCGGGACACCCGGCGGCCGGGCAGGCCGGGCAGGCCGGGCAGGCCGCAGCGCAGTCTCGCCGCCCGCCACCGCTTCGGCAACCGGATTTCGCCCCGATACGGCGTCACCGGGCCCCGGGGCCGCGGTCCGTGGACGGACGTCGGGATCGCTGTGCGCGGCGGGGCCGCCCGGGCGGCCCGGTGGGCTCGGCTGGGCGGGTCACGGCGGGCCCGCGGCCGTTTCCGCCGGGCGGCGGCGGGTGATCCCTTGCGGCCAGGGCGGCGGTGCATCCGTCCCCGCCGCCGCGTCACCCGAGTCGTCCCCGTCGCCGTCCGGAGGCCCCGCCGTGTCCCTGCGCTCCCGCCGCTGCTCACCCCCCTCCCACCCTGACCGCCCCGCTCGCCCCGCTCCGCTGTCCGCCCGCCCCGGGCACGCGGCCGCCGCCCTGCTCACCGCCGTGCTGGCGCTGGCGCCCGCCGGGCCCGCCTCGGCCGCGCCCCGGGACGACGACGACCTCGCGCTGCGGGCCCGGCTGCAGGAGCTGGTCGACCGTCCGGACGGCCCGCCCGGGGCGATCGCGGTGCTCCGCGACGGCGACCGGGTGCGGGTGTACCGGGCCGGGACGGCCGAGGTCGGCACCCGCCGGCCGCCCCGGATCGACGACCACATGCGCCTGGCCAGCGCCGCGAAGGCGTTCAGCGGCGCCGTCGCGCTGCGCCTGGTCGACTGCGGGCAGCTCGGGCTGGACGACACGATCGCCGAGCGGCTGCCCACGCTGCCCGCCGCCTGGGGCGCGGTGACGCTGCGCCAGCTGCTCCAGCACACCAGCGGGCTGCCGGACTACAGCAACGCGCCGGACTTCGTCGCCCTGATCCGCGCCGACCCGCACCACGTGTTCGACTCCCGGCACCTGCTGGACTTCGTCGCCGACGAGGACCTGGAGTTCACCCCCGGCTCGCAGTACCACTACTCCAACTCCGACAACATCGCCGTCGCCCTGATGGCCGAGGCCGTCACCGGGCAGCGCTACGAGGACCTGCTGGCCGCCGAGGTCTACCGGCCGCTGGGGCTGAGGCGCACCAGCCTGCCCTCCGGCTACGAGCTGCCCGAGCCGTACCTGCACGGCTACGCCGTCCAGCCGCCCGAGCCGCCGGAGGACGTCAGCACCCTGTTCGGCGCCTCGGGCGCCTGGGCCTCGGGCGGCATCGTCTCCACCCCGAGGGACTTCAGCGCGTTCGCGGCCGGGTACGCGGGCGGCCCGCTGATCTCCGCCGCGACCCGACGCCAGCAGCGGACCTTCGTCGAGGGCGCCTCCGAGCCGGCCGGCCCGGGCGCCAACCGGGCCGGGCTGGCGATCTTCGAGTACTCCACCCGGTGCGGCGTGGTGTACGGGCACACGGGCAACACCGCGGGCTACACCCAGTTCGGCGCGGGCACCCCGGACGGGCGGCGCAGCGTCACGGTGTCCGTCACCACGCAGGTCAACGAGCGGGTCGCCCCGGACCTGCTGGCGCAGCTGCGCGCGGTCGAGGAGGACTTCGTCTGCGCGCTGTCGGCCGGCTGAGGCCCGCCTCCCGCGCCGGCCGGGCCGCCAACTGTCGTAGCCGACCCGTAGGTTGGTCCGGCCGGCGCCCGCCGGCGCCCGTCCCCGCGATCACCGCACCTCCGGGAGTCCGTGATGACCTCCGCCGCCGAGCACGGCGTCGCGCTGACCGAGCGCGCCATCGCCGCCGTCCGGGCCGATCCGCAGCGCCTCGTCCTCGCCCACGACCGCTTCGCCGGGCCGTGGGTGGACGGGCGGCCGCGGCCGGTGGCGCCGGAGGTGCTGGAGCGCGCGGTGTTCCCGAGCGGGCGGCCGCTGCCGCCGAGCCTGCGGCGGTGGCTGGCGTACGACAGCGGGATGCTGCGGCGCTTCGGGTGGTTCGCCGAAGACGGCACGGACGGCACGGACAGCGGGGACGGCACGGACGCGCTGGTGTTCACGCCGCGTCCGCTCGGCGAGATCGCGACCGCGGAGTTCGGCGAGGGGTGGGGGGCGCCGTTCGGGGCGCTGTCGGAGCGCTTCGACGAGTGCTTCCTGCTGCCCGGCGGGTCGGATTCGCGCCGGGTGCTGGCGACCGGGCAGGCCGACGAGCACGGCGAGTACCCGGTGTTCGCGCTGGACGTCGACGACCTGCCCTGCATCGAGCTGATGTACCCGGGCCTGGACGTGTACCTCGCCGACACCGCCGGTCTGCCGCTGCGGCGCGGCTGGGGTTACTCCGGGCTCGCCGCCGACCCGGTGTACCTGCGCCGGATGCACGCCCACGCCCGGAGCCGCTTCGGCGGGCAGTTCCACGAGCTGTGCCTGGACTGGCCGGCCTGACCGGCCGTCCTGCCGCCGCGGCGGGAAACACGACAGGGGCGGTATTGGTAAGCGACATACGCCCCAGTGCGGTGGTTCGCCCGGGCCCGATCGAACAAAACCCACCCACAAAAAATGGGCGCCAGTCTCTTTTA
>NZ_JBHWBZ010000049.1:61330-74139 GCF_042735475.1 Kitasatospora sp. NPDC059577
GGGATTTCCAGCGCTGTTGGCTGCGCGGGGCGGCGCTCCCCGGCGGCCGGGCGGCCGGGGCGGCAAACCCACCGGGGGCTCAGGCCTTACGCGAATCCCCCCCCTGTCCGTTGGAGCGCCGGGCCCGGATCGAACGAACCCCTCCCACTGAAAGTGGGCGTGCTACCACTGCACCACCGACGCCTGGCCGGCGGTTCCCGACCGCTTCCGCGATCTTGTCCCGCCGACGGGGACGAAGTTACCAGCTCATGATCGGAAGAGGAAAATCGGGCGGGACGTCCCCGCCGACGGCGGGGGGAGGCAACAGGAGAGGAAGCGGTGGACGTGACCGCGAGGACGGGGAACGTGCTCCGGGGCGAGGACGTGCCCGCGAGGGAACGCTTCGACTACTGGCGGGAGTTGATCGGCCGCACCCGGGCCAGCGAGGTGACCAGCGCGCACGCCGACGACTTCCGGGCGGAGATGCGGCGCCTGGAACTCGGGCCGGTGACGCTCCTGCGGACCTCCTTCCCCTCCACCCGGTTCCGGCGCACCGCCGGCATGGTGCGGCGCTCGGACCCCGAGGTGTACCACCTGACGCTGCTGCTGGACGGCGGCCTGGCGCTGACCCGCGACGCCCGGGGCCGCACGGAGACCTTCACCCCGGGCGACCTGCACGTCCTCGACAGCTCGGACCCCTTCGACCTGCGGGCCTCCCCCGCCCCCGGCCGGGCGGACCGCCGGGTCGAGGCCGTCGGCATCGACTTCCCCACCTGTCTGCTGCCGCTCCCGCCGCAGCGGCTGCGTGAACTGCTGGGCCGGGGGTTCTCCGGGCGCGAGGGCACCAGCGCGCTGCTCGCGGACTTCCTCGTCGGCCTCGACCGGCAGGCCGCCCTGCTCGGCGACGCCGAGGCGCCCCGGTTGGGAACCGTCGTGGTCGACCTGGTCGCGGCCTGGCTGGCCCGGGAGCTGGACGCCGAAGCCGCGCTGCCGGACGACGCCCGAGGGCGCGCCCTCGTGCAGAACGTCCGCACCTTCGTCCGGCGCAACCTCCACGACCCCGAACTCACCCCGACCGTGATCGCCGGCGCGCACCACGTCTCGGTCAGCTACCTGCACCGCCTGTTCACCCGGCACGGCGACGGCGAGACGCTCGCCGCCTGGATCCGGCGCCTGCGCCTGGCGAAGGCCCACCGCGACCTCGCCGACCCCGCGCTGCGCGGCCTGCCGGTCCAGGCCGTCGCCGCCCGCTGCGGCATCCCCCGCGCCTCCGACCTCAGCCGCGCCTTCCGGGCCGCGTACGGGCTCTCGCCCAGTGAGCACCGCCGCCGGGCGCCGGCCGAGCGCGCGGGCGACGACCACGCGGGCGGGTGACGACCACGCGGGCGGATGACAACGGAACGGACGGGCCCGCGGGCGGGTGACCGGGCGGACCGTCGACGCAGTGCCAAGGAACTGTCGACGCAGTGCCAACACTGCCGGACCGCGCCCTGGCATCCTCCACGGTGGACGCCGACGGCCCGGCACGCCACGGGGGAGCGTGCCGGGCCGCCGGTCGCACGGCCGCCCGTGCGGGGGGGCGGACGTAACAGACCCGGCCGCGCAGGGCGGTGGTGTCCGGCGGCCAGTGGACCCGCACGTTCCGGAAGGCCGGGTACGGGCCGGCTGTTCGCGTGGTGCCGTTCGAACAGCTCGCGTTCACCCACCACGGGGTGGTGCCGGTGGCCGAGCAGGAGCTGGTGAAGGACTGCTGGGTGCCGTCGCTGCCGAAGGTGCCGGTGCTGCAGTCGACGCCGAGCACGGCGGCGGGCGGTCCGGGCCTGGGCTGCGGGGGCCCGCCGGACGGCGCCCGCCCCGCCCGGGTGTCACGCGGTCAGCCGGCCGGGGCGCCGGACGGGGAGGGCGGTGTGGTCGCGGGCGGCCGGGCGTCGCCGGCCTCGCCGACCCAGGCGCCGATGCCGAGGCGGCCGGTGGTGCCCAGGTCGAGTTCCGGGGTGAGCGTCACCGGGGCCGCGTCCGGGGTGGCCCGGACCCGCACGTAGGGGGCGTTCACCGGGGCGCCGTCCCCCGTGGTGTTGCGCCACACCAGGGTGGCGCGGGCGCCCTCGCCCGGGCGCAGCGCGATCTTCTGCGGCGGGGTGTCCGCGCCGGTGCCGGTGGCGATCTCGGCGCCGCCGGACAGCAGTCGTACACCGTCGACGGGCCGGTGGTCGACGTCGAGCAGTTGCAGGGTCGGGTAGCCGTCGAGGGTCACTGCGGCCGTGCCGCAGTTGCGCAGGTGCAGGCCGACCACGCGCAGGCCCATCGCGGCGTCCCCCTCGTCCGCGTACAGGCGCAGGCCGGACGCCGGGCAGGGGCCGCCGGGCTGCGGGGCCTCGGCGCTGGGGACGCTGCGGACCTTGACGATCTTCAGCTGTGCGCCGGCGGCCGGCCGGGTGCGGTCGGACGGGGACAGGTCGATCCGCCGCTTCTCGGTGGCCCCCGGGGCGAGCGCGGTGACGGTGTGCGTCACGGTGTCCAGTGCGGCGCCGGTCGCCGAGAGGCGGTTGAACACCACGGTGACGTCGGACGGTTCGGCGTCCGGGTTGGTCACCTCGTACTCGGCGCAGACCGGGCCGACGGCGGCGATCCGCACCCCGCGCTGGGCGAGCCCGGACGGCTCCTGGGCGCCGGTGGGCGACGGCAGCGGTGTCCCGCACGGCCCGGCGGTGCCGGACGCCGTCGGGGTGCCGTCCGCCCCGGCCGCGCCGGTCGCGCCGGCCACCCGGGAGCCGCAGCCGGTGAGCAGCGCGACGGCCGCGGCGGCGGCTGCGGCGAGTGCGGCCGACCGGCGGGCCGTCAGGAGGGCCGGGTGTTTCTCGAACTGACGCATCGGGCGAGTCGATCACGCTCCGCGCCCGAACGGCTGTGAGCCGGGCCACTCCGCGTGCAACAGGTCTGCAATGGTCCGGGGTTCGGGCGCGGGCGGGCCCCGGCTCCCCGGGGCGGGGGCCGGGGCCCGGGGGCGCCGGAGAACAGCGGCGGAGCAACGGCGGCAGGGGCAAGGGCCGCAGGGGCAAGGGCGGCAGGGGCGGTGCCGGAGCCGGCCTCAGAGGCGGTCGGCGTCGAGGACGGCCTGGACGAAGGCGGCGGGCGCCTCCTGGGGCAGGTTGTGGCCGACCTCCGGGAGGGTGCGGTGCAGGTAGGGGCCGGTGAAGTACTGCCGGTAGGCCGAGCCGTCGCCGGGGGCCGTGAAGGGGTCGCGCCCGGGGTCGAGGGTGACGGTGGGCACGGCGATCCGGGGGCGGGCGGCGAGTCGCTGCTCCAGGCGGTCGTAGCGGCGCTCGCCGTCGGCCAGGCCCAGGCGCCAGCGGTAGTTGTGGATGACGATCGCCGGGTAGTCGGGGTTGTCGAAGGCGGCGGCGGTGCGCTCGAAGACGGTGTCGTCGAAGGCCCAGGTGGGCGAGACGTCCTCCCAGACCAGGCGGCACAGGGCGCGCCGCTTGTCCCGGTCCTCCATGGCCAGGCGCCCGCGCTCGGTGGCGAAGTAGAACTGGTACCACCAGGTGTGTTCGGCGGCGGCCGCCAGCGGCTCCTTCTGCTTCTCGACGTCGGTGATCAGGTACCCGCTGACCGACACCAGTGCCTTGACCCGTTCGGGCCACAGCGCGGCGACGATGTCGGCGGTGCGCGAGCCCCAGTCGAAGCCGGCCAGCACCGCCCGGCCGATCCCCAGCGCGTCCATCAGCGCGACGACGTCCAGCGCCACCGCGGCCTGCTGGGCGTTGCGGGGCGTACGGGCGGACAGGAAACGCGTCGGGCCGTGCCCGCGCAGGTAGGGGACGATCACCCGGTAGCCCTGCGCGGCGAGCAGCGGGGCGACGTCGACGTAGCTGTGGATGTCGTACGGCCAGCCGTGCAGGCAGACGACCACGGGGCCGTCCGCCGGGCCGTCCTCGGCGTAGCCGACGTCCAGCACCCCGGCGCGGACCTGCCCCCGCCGGGCGAACCCGGTCCGCCCGGCGGGGGCGCCGCCCGGCGCGGCCTCCGGGGCGGGGGCCGCGGGTGCGGGGGCTGCGGGTGCGGCCTGCGCGGCCTGGGGCAGGGCGGCCAGGGACAGCGCGCTCGCGCCCGCCCCGAGCCCGACGGCCCTGGTGAAGGTGCGCCTGTCGATCATGCTCGTTCCTCCGTCGTGCGTCGCGTCGGCCGGCCCCGCGGACCGGCGGCTGGCACCACCCACTGTGGTCCGCGGGGCGGTCGCGCACATCAGTCACTTGACGCTGGGCCGGCCGACGGAGGCACCGCAGGATGACCGAACCGGGCCGACGCGCTCAGGTCCTGTGCAGGAGTTCGAGCTCGTCGGCCCGGCGGTGGTCCTTGGGCCGCCCGAGGGCGCGCCGCATGCGGATCAGGTCGTCCAGGGCGACGTACCGCACCGTCAGGCCCGCGGCGTCGGTGGCGGTCAGGGCCCGCCCCAGGCAGGCGGCCGTGTCCAGGCCGCCCCACGGCACCGCGGGCGTGCACAGGTCGCCGCTCGCCCCGGCCACCCGGTAGGAGCCCACCGGGCGGCCGAGGTCGGGAAGTTCGGCGCAGCCCGCCGCGGTGAGGGCCGCGCGCAGGGCGCGGGCCTCGGCGGGGGTGCCGTCCCAGAGCAGGTCGAGGTCTCCGGTCGGCTCGACGGAGCCGTGCATGATGCCGGCGACCTGGCCGACCACGACGGCGCCCGACCCGGCCTCCTGCAGGGCGCGCAGGAAGGGCAGCGGGTCGAACCCGATCGCCCCGTCGGTGGCGAAGGTCCCGTCGTGGACGTCGGCGTCGCCGGGCCGGCGGCCGGTGGGCGTGCGGTCACGGGTGAGTTCACCCGTACGGCGGACGGCCTCGCGCAGCCGGGGGATCGCGGTGTCGGTCATCCCCCCATCCAAGCCGCTGCGCCCCGCCGGCGCCGCCGGATTCCCCGGCCCGGTACGCGGGTCCGACGGCGGACCCTATGACCGGTAGCGGTAGCGGATCCGGCCGCGGGTGAGGTCGTAGGGGCTGAGCTCCACGAGCACCCGGTCGTGCGGGAGGATCTTGATGTGGTTCTTGCGGACCTTGCCGCTGATGTGGGCGAGCACGATGTGCCCGTTGGCCAGCTCCACCCTGAAAGTGGCATTGCGCAGGCACTCGGTGACGGTGCCTTCGACTTCGATTCCGTCTGCTGTCTTGGCCATGTCTCTCACCTCTCCGTTCGGTGGTCGGTCGTCGGTTGTCGCACGGTGTCGTCAGTCGTCGTCAGTCGTGTAAGTCCTCGTCAGTCGTGTAAGTCCTCGTCAGTCGTGTAAGTCCTCGTCAGTCGTGTAAGTCCTCGTCAGTCGTCGTCAGTCGTGGTCAGTCGTCGTCAGTGTCGGACGAGTTCGAGGGTCGCGCCCGCGCGGCGGGCGCCGATGCCCTCGACGAGGGCGGTGGCGGCCGTGTTGGACTCCGCCACGTCGGCCCAGGCCGAGGCGGTGCCGGCCCGGTGCATCGATTCCAGCGCGTGGGCCAGCAGCACGCGGGCGATGCCGCGGCGCCGGTGGTCGGCGCGGACGGCGAGCATCCCGATCCGCGGCCGGCGGAGCGGGGCCACCCGCAGCAGTCCGACGTACTCGCCGTCCTGCAGCGCCACCGCGTAGCGGGCGGGGTCGACCACCGTGGTGCCGGCCGGGCAGGGCAGCACCTGGGCCGGCATCGCCGGCCAGCCGGGGCCCGCCTCGACCTCGGCGTGGACGATCCGGTCCAGGGCGCGCAGCGGGCCCTCCTGTGCCTGCCCGGCGGGCAGGACGGTCACGCCCGCCGGGGGCCGTACCGCGCCGAGGCCGGTGGCCTGCGGGTCGGTGGGCAGCAGGTAGCCCCGCTCACGGCGGACGGTGGTGAAGCCGGCCCGCTGCCAGGCGGCCGTGGTGTCCCGGTCGGCCTCGTCGGTGAGGGTGTGCAGCGGTTCGGGCAGGTCGGCCGACATCGCCGCGGCGACGCGGTCGAAGACCTCGTCGTGCCACGCGTCGACGCTGACGAAGAGCCGCCCGTCGGGCCGGCGCGAGGCGTCACCGGAGCCGACCACGCGGTCGTCCTGCACGGCGTGCCACTGGGTGTCCGAGATCCGGGTGACCACGACCGCGCGGTCGCCGGTGCCCGGGAGGGGGCGCGCCGGGTCCGCGTGCAGCGGGTCCGGGCGCACGGGGTTGACGTGTTCGGGGTTCATGGGTGGTGCCTTTCGGGAGTGCCTGGTCTGAGGCGCTCCCGGGGCGACACCTATGTCAACCGCCCACCGTGACGGAAAGGGGGAGCACCCACATGGATACGGCCTTCATGGGTCTCACCTCCTCGCGTTCTCTCACGGCTGCGCAGACCGTAGCAGTCGCGGGCCCCCGGTCCCAACCGGTTTACGGCCGGCACCTCCGGGAGCGGCACCGCCCGGGGCGGGGATCAGTCCGGGTAGGCGTAGCGGTTGAGGGTGTCGATGAGGGTCTCGACCAGGTCGCCGAACGGTGTGATCTCCCAGTCGCGGTCGCGGTCGAAGCAGTCCCCGGACAGGAGGACGTCGGCGAGTTCGTCGGTCAGCACCCGGGCGTCCTCCTCCCCGGGCGGGGTGTCCGGGTCGAGGCTCACGCCGCCGGACTCGGCGGCGCCGCGCAGCAGTGCGAGGGACTCCTCGGGGCCGGTGAACCAGGCGGGGCGGTCGGGGGCGGGCACGGTGCGCTCCTGCGGGGTCGGACGGCCGGCGGTACGGGCCTGCGGCCGGCGACGGCGGCCGATGGTATCCGGGCGTCGCGCTGCGGCCCGCGGACGGGCCGTACGGGCGCGGCCCGCGGAGGGGCGTGCGGACAGGTGTACGGGCGCGGCGCGCGGTCTGACGGCGCGGCACCGCCGCTGTCCCGCAGGATGAGACGCCCCGTCCCACCGCTGCGGGTTTCTGCCAGCATGCGGGGCATGCAGCAGCAGCTGATTACCAGCGGCGTGCCGGCACCGCGCCGGGAGGAGTGAACCTCCCCGGCCCACCGCCCGCACGCAGACCTCTCGCGCTCCGCGAGGGGTCTTTCTGCTTTCCCGGCCCGCCAGTCCCATCCACAGACAGGACCGTCGCCATGGAACACACCCGGCTCACCGTCACCCTGCGCCCCACCACCGGGACGCTCGCCCGGCTCGCCTCCACCCTCAACAACCACCGGGTCCTGGACCTCGCGTTCACCACCGCGGCGCCGGCCTCGGCCCGGGCCGTCGTGCGCGTCCCGCGGCCCGAGGCCGTCCGCGTCCAGCAGAAGCTGCGCCGGATGGTCGACGTGCTCGACGTGGCCCTGGAGCCGGCCGGCTCCGACGAGGGCGCGGCCCCGCAGGCCCCCGCGCCCTCCCCCGTCCGCTCCCCCCGGCCCGCCGAGGCGGCCGCGGTGTGACCGCCGGCCCGGCGGTCACGGCGGTCAGGCGGCGCGACGTTCAGGCGGCACGGCGGTCAGGCGGCGCGGCGGGCCTGGTCGGTGATGTTGCGGGCCATGGCGTCGAAGACCAGGCCGTGGAAGGGCGCCATCGTCCACCAGTAGGCGTGGCCGGCCAGGCCGTGCGGGTGGAACAGGGCGCGCTGGCGGTAGCGCGTGCCGCCGGCCCCGTCGGGGGTGACCCGCAGTTCGAGCCAGGCCAGGCCGGGCAGGCGCATCTCGGCCCGCAGGCGCAGCAGCCGGCCGGGCTCGATCTCCTCGACCCGCCAGAAGTCGAGGGCGTCGCCGACCCGCAGGTGGTGGCGGTCGCGGCGGCCGCGGCGCAGGCCGACGCCGCCGGCGAGGCGGTCGAGGGTGCCGCGCAGGGCCCAGGCGTAGGGCAGCGAGTACCAGCCGTTGTCGCCGCCGATGCCTTCGACCACCCGCCACACGGCGGCGGGTGCGGTGGCGACGCGTCGTTCGCGCAGGTCCTGGTAGAGGCTGCCGCCGGCCCAGTCGGGATCGGTGGGCAGCGGGTCGCTGGGGGCGCCGGGCAGTGAGGCGGAGGACCAGCGGGTGGTGACCCCGGCGTCGCGGATGCGGCGCAGGGCGAGTTCGACGGCGCGGTCGAAGCCGGTGGGGCCTCCGGGCGGGTCGGGGATCCAGCGGGCGATGTCGTGCTCGTGGCAGACCACCTCGTGACGCAGCGACTCCACCAGCGGGCGGGCGAGCGGGCCGGGGACGGGGGTGACCAGGCCGACCCAGAGGCTGGACAGGGCCGGGGACAGGACGGGCACCGGCAGGATCACCCGCCGGGGCAGGCCGGCCGCGCGGGCGTAGCGGAGCATCATCGTGCGGTAGGTCAGGACGTCCGGTCCGCCGATGTCGAAGGCCCGGTCGACCTCGGGCGGCAGGGCCGCGGCGCCGACCAGGTAGGACAGCACGTCGCGGACGGCGACGGGCTGGATGCGGGTGTCGACCCAGCGGGGGGTGACCATGACGGGCAGGCGTTCGGTGAGGTAGCGGAGCATCTCGAAGGAGGCGGAGCCGGAGCCGATGATGACCGCGGCCCGCAGTTCGGCGGTGGGCACGCCGGCGGAGCGCAGGACCCGGCCGACCTCGGCGCGTGAGCGCAGGTGCGGGGAGAGTTCGGCCTCGGGGACGCCGGCGGGCAGCAGTCCGCTGAGGTAGACGATCCGGGCGACCCCGGCCGCTGCGGCGGCGCGGCCGAAGGCGCGGGCGGCGCGCCGGTCGGTGTCCTCGAAGTCGGCTCCGGTGCCGAGCGAGTGGACGAGGTAGTAGGCGACGTCGACGTCGTCGAAGGCGCCGTCGAGGGTCTCGGGCCGGGTGACGTCGCCGGGGGCGGCCTCGACCTCGGCGCGCCAGGGCTGGTCGCGCAGGCGCCCGGGGTCGCGGGCCAGGCAGCGCACCCGGTACCCGGCGGCGAGGAGTTCGGGCACCAGCCGTCCGCCGATGTAGCCGGTGGCTCCGGTGACCAGGCAGCGCCGTCCGGTCGGGGTCGGCTCGTCCACTGTCGGCTCCTTTCCTGCGGCTGCGGCGGGGTCTTCCGGGCGGGGCCCGGTCAGCCCGGGGTCCGGGCGGGGCCCGGTCCAGGGCGGCCCGGTCAGCGCAGCAGTCGTTCCAACTGGTCGAGGGCGGTGGCCAGGTCACGGGGTCTCAGGGTGCCCGGGGGGCGGCGGGGGCCGGCCCAGCCGGGGCCGGCGGCGAGCACGACGGGCCCGGTGCGGGCGCCGTGGGGGCCCCAGGTGGTGCGGGCGACGTGGTGGGCCAGCGTCCGGTCGGCGGTGCGGGCGACCTGGGACCAGAGCAGGACGGCCGGCGGTCCGGTGCGGCGCACCGCTTCCAGGAGCGCCTCGGGGGGCAGGGCGGGGCCGAACATGCGGAACGGCAGGCCGCGTTCGGCCAGGCCGGCGGCGACGGCCTCCAGCGGCAGGGAGTGCAGTTCGGTGGGCATGCCGGCGAGCAGCACGGCCGGGCCGGACGGCGGGTCGGCCCGGTCGCAGGCCCGGCGCAGGGCGGCGGCGACGTGCCAGGACAGCAGGTGTTCGACCTCGACGCAGCGTTCGCCCTCGACGGCCCACTTGCGCCCGGCCGCCCGCAGGGCCGGGGTCATGACCTCGGTCCAGGCGGTGACGGCGCCGAGGTCGTCGATGCTGCGGCGCAGGATGCGGGCGATCTCGGGGGCGTCGAGGCGTACGGCGGCGCGGGCCAGTCCCCGGCACTCGGGGCGGACGGTGCCCACCGGCAGGGTGTTGCCGCCGGGGGCGGGCACGGTCCCGGACGGCCCGGGCGGCCCGGGCGGCGCGCTCGGGGCCCGGTCGGGGGCGGCGGTGCCGGCGGGCGCGGACGGGTCGGCGGTGCCGGCGGTGCCGGCGGCCAGGGCGACGCGGGCGGCCTCGGCGGGGGTGACGCCGCGGGCGGTGAGGCGGCACATCTCCTCCAGCACGGCCACGTCGTGCGGCTCCCACCGGCGGTGCCGCCCGGGGTCGCGGTGGGCCGGGCCGATGCCGTAGCGGCTCTCCCAGGACCGGATGGTGGTGGGCGAGACGCCGAGCCGGCGGGCGAGGGCTCCGGTGGTCAGTGCGGCGGCGGCCGCGACGGTGGGGGCGGTCACGGCCGTGAGCCTACGGCGGGGCGCGCCGGTGCGCCGCTCGGACGCGGGGACCGGCGGGGCGGGGGCAGGGGGGCGTCGCCGAGGTGGCCGCGCAGTTGGCGCAGGGCGTCGCGGATGCGGGTCTTGACGGTGCCCAGGGGGGCGCCGATCCGGGCGGCGGCCTGGGCCTGGGTGCAGCCGCCGAAGTAGACCAGGAGCAGGCATTCGCGCTGGGCGTCGCTCAGCACGGTCAGGGCGCGCCGGACACGGTCGCGGTCCAGGGCGTCCTCGACGCGGTCGGCAACCTGGTCGAAGTCGGGGGTGTAGTCGCGCAGGGCGGCGGTGCGGTCGCGGTCGGCGGCGGCCCGGGCGGAGCGGACGCGGTCGACGGCGCGCCGGTGGGCCAGGGTGAGCACCCAGGGCAGGACCTCGCCGCGCTCGGGGCGGTAGCGCGGCGCTTCCCGCCACACCTGCCAGAACACTTCCTGGGCCACCTCCTCGGCCTGGGCGCGGTCGCGCAGCACCCGCAGGACCAGGGCGAGGACGGGGGCGGCGGTGGTGCCGTAGAGGGCCTCGAAGGCCCGTTCGTCGCCGCGCGCGGTCCGGGCCATCAGCGCGCGCAGCCCGGCCCGCCGGTCCGCGGACGTCCCGGCGCCGGGTGCCTCGGGGGTCGGCACCCCGGCGCCGGGGGCTTCGGGGGCGCTCGCGCCGGGTCGCCGGTCGATCGTCGCCTGCACACTCCGACCGTCCCGCAGCGGAACCCCGGCCGGGTATTCGCAGCGTTTGCGCAGCGTTTTCGCCCGTGGCACGGCGGGCCCTGCGATCGGCTCCCCTGGAGGTCACCCGTGTCCCACGCCGCCCGTCCTGTGCGGTGCCCGAGCGGGTCCGGGCCGCCGACGACTTCCTGGCCGCCGGCTACGAGGTCCGCTTCGACCTCTCCCCCGTCGTGCTGCGGGCAGGCCGGCAGGCCGACTGGGCCGAGCCCATGTGCCGGATGGACGACGTGCTCGGCCCGGCGGTCAAGGCGCAGGCGGCGGCCGAGATCATCATGCTGACCCGCAACCGGGACCTGCACGAGGTGAACCCCGGCCGGCCCCCCAGGGCCGAGCAGGTGCTGTGGCGCCCCGCCTCCAGGAGCCCGAGCTGTCCGGGAACGGCGGCTGGAACGTGCGCTACCGGGCCCGGGCCAAGGCGGCGGCCCTGGCCGGGCTGCGTGCGCTGATCGAGCGGCACGCGCCCTGGCTGCGGGTCGGGTACGCGTTCTGAGCCCGCCCGGTGCGGTGCCCGGCGGCCGTCACGGCGCGTCCGCTGCGAGCCCGAGCAGGGCGCGGGCGGCGGCCAGGCCGGAGCGGCAGCCGTCCTCGTGGGAGCCCCAGCCGTGGTGGGCGCCGGCGAACGCGGTGCGTCCGGTGGTCAGCCGGGGCAGCAGGCGCTGGGCGGCGACGGACTCGGCCGTGTGGACGGGGTGCTCGTGGACGGTGCGGGAGATCACCAGGTCCTCGGGGACGGGGTCGTGGGGCGATTCGTTGCGGGTGACCAGGTAGTCCTCCGCGGTGTCCAGGCGCAGCAGCCGGTTGAGGTGGTGGCTGATCCGCGCGGTGCCGGCCGGGGCGGTGCAGTGCGGCATGCGGTAGTTCCAGGCGCTGCGGGCCCAGTGGTCGCGGGGCAGGACGGAGGCGTCGCGGTGCAGGACGGTGGGGGTGCTGGTGTGGCGGAACGCCGCGAGGACCTCGCGTTCGGCGCGGGTGGGGTCGGCGAGCAGTTCCAGGGCCTGGTCGGCGTGGGTGGCGATGACGACGGCGTCGGCCTCGGCGCGGCGGCCGTCGCCGGTGGTGAGGGTGACGCCGTCGAGGTGGCGGTGGACGGCCCGGACGGGGGTGTTGCGGTGGACGGTGGTGAGCCGGTCGGCGATCCGCCGCACGTACGCGGCGGAGCCGCCGGTGACGGTGCGCCAGGCCGGCGGGCCGGTCTCCGTGAGCAGGCCGTGGTGGTCCAGGAGGGCGAACAGGTGGCGGGCGGGGTGGTCGCCGGCGGGTTCGGGGGCGCGGGGCGGGGCCGCGGCGGCCAGGGGGATCAGGTAGTGGTGGAGGAAGTAGCCGGAGAAGCACTCGTCGAGGAGGAAGTCGCGCAGGGTGGGGTCGCTGGCGCCGGGGGTGGCGAGCAGGCGGCGGGCGCGGGCCCGGAAGCGCGGGATGTCGGCGAGCAGGCGCAGGTAGCGGTGGCGCAGCGGCGGGTCGGGGCGGGCGAGGAGTCCGGCCGGGCCGTCGGCGCCGGCGTAGGCGAGGCCGCAGCCCTGGCAGTGGACGGAGATGCTCATGTCGGCGTCGCGGGTGGGGACGCCGAGGTCGCTCAGGAGTCGGGCCAGGTGCGGGCTGGTGCGCTCGTCGTGGATCAGGGAGGCGGTGTCCAGGGCGAGTCGGCGGCCGTCGGGGGCGGGGACGCGCTGGGTGTGGGCGTGGCCGCCGAGGCGTCCGTCGGCTTCGAAGAGTTCGACGGCGGCGCCGGCGCGCCGGAGTTCCCAGGCCGCGGTGAGGCCGGCCACGCCCGCGCCGACGACGGCGATCCGGCGGCGTTCGGGGGTCCGCGGGGTGCGCGGGGCGGCGGGCGGTGCGGTCGTGGGTGTGGTCAACGGGGTTCCCTCCCGGTCGGCCGGTGCGGTGCGCTCGGTGCGGTGCGGCTGGGCGGCGCCCGTGCGGGGACGCATCCGGTGTTCGGAGCGGGTGCGGCGGCGGATTGGGGGCGGGGCCCGCGGGCGCCGCCCCCGGCGGGGGGGGCCCCGGGGGCGCCGCGCCCCGCGCCGCCCCCCCCCCCCC
>NZ_JBHWBZ010000050.1:0-4467 GCF_042735475.1 Kitasatospora sp. NPDC059577
GCGACCACCGAGCGGATGTGCTCGGCGGCGGCCGCGACCGCCGCGTGCCGGTCGGCGGGCAGCGGGACGCCGGCGCGGGCGGCCTGGCGGGCCGCCTCCGGCGGGGTGAGGTCGATGTCGGGCACGGGTCCTCGCACGGGTCTTCCCCTTCCAAAAGCTAACGGTTTGCTTTAGGCGACTGTAGGTTCTAGAGTCAGGCAAACGCAAATACGTAGCTTTTAGTCGGAGGAGTCCCATGCCTGCCGCTGCCCCCACCTGGACCGTCGGCGACGTCACCGTCCACCGCATCGACGAGATCCCGCTGCCGCCCGCCACCGGCCCCTGGCTCCTGCCCGACGCCACCCCCGAACTGGTGACCGGCCAGGACTGGCTGCACCCCCACTTCGCCGACCCGGACGGCACACTGCGCCTGGCCAGCCACACCTTCGCCCTCACCGTGGGCGGCCTGCGCGTCCTCGTCGACACCGGCATCGGCAACGGCAAGCAGCGCGCCAACCCCGCCTGGCACGACCTGGACACCGACTACCCGCAGCGCCTGGCCGCCGCCGGATTCCCCCCGGACGCCGTCGACCTGGTGATCCTCACCCACCTGCACGCCGACCACGTCGGCTGGAACACCCGCTCCGTGGACGGCCGGTGGATCCCCACCTTCCCCAACGCCCGCTACCTGACCTCACGCGCCGAGCGGGAGTTCTGGGCCGGCCACCCGATGGAGGAGGCGCGCCGGCAGATGTTCGAGGACTCCGTGCTCCCGGTCGAGCGGGCGGGCCTGCTCGACCTCCTCGACGTCCCCGCCGAGGGCCTCGCCGTCGCCCCCGGCCTGCGCCTGGTGCCCACCCCCGGCCACACCCCGGGCCACGTCGCCGTCGAACTGACCAGCGGGGGCCGCACCGCGCTGATCACCGGCGACTGCGTCCACCACCCCGTCCAGCTCGCCCACCCCGCCATCGGCGCCTGCGTCGACATCGACCCCGGGCTCTCCCGCGCCACCCGCGACGCCCTGCTCGCCTCGCTCGCCGGCACCGAGACCCTCCTGCTGGGCACCCACTTCGCCCCGCCCACCGCCGGCCGCGTCCACCGCCACGGCGACGCCTACCGCCTGCGGCCCGTCCCCGCTTCCTGACGGCCCGTCCCCGCCGCCGGACGGCCCGGACCGGTCCGGCCGGAGCCGGTAGAACCCGCCGCCACGGGGGAAATGACGTCGCATCAGTGTCGGCGGGGGCGGCACCGTGCCCGAACGGTCCGTCCCCGCCGGCTGCCCGACCGAGGGAGCCGCGATGACCGTGCCGCCGGAGTGGGACCGCCGGATCGAACTGCTGGAGCTCTACAAACTCGCCGTGGAGATGGCCGACCGGGTCTCGGCCCGCCGGGGCACCGCCAACACCTTCTTCCTGTCCGTGCAGACCGCCCTGGTCACCCTCATCGGTTTCGGCATACCCAAGCTCTCCGAGTCCCCGTGGTGGGTGCCGACGGCCGTCGCGCTGGCCGGCATCACCCTGTCCGTCGCCTGGTGGATGCAACTGCGCAGCTACCGGGACCTCAACGCCGCCAAGTTCCAGGTCATCAACGCGCTGGAGGAGGAGCTCTCGGCGCGGATCTACACCGACGAGTGGGTCACCCTCAGCAGCGCCGCCCGCCGCGGCCGGTGGCACAAGCACTACACCGAACTCGGCACCACCGAGCGGGCCGTGCCGGTGGTCTTCGCGGCAGCCCACCTGATCCTCCTCACCGGCACCCTGGTCACCGGCACACTGGGCCCATGAGCCACCTCGACCCGATCGCCGACCTGATCCGCGACAGCCTGCCCTCGGAGGCGAGACCCCCCGAGGGCGCCGACGACCTCTTCCGCCTCTACGCCGTCCTGCTCCAGGCCAAGGGCGAGGAGGTCACCGACGAGGACGTCCACAACGCCTGGACCGCCTGGACCCAGTCCACCGACGACACCCACAGGTCCCTGGTGCCCTTCGACGAACTCGACGCCCGCACCCGCGCCCTGGACACCCCCTACACGCTGGCCATCCGCACCGCCGCCCGCAAACTCCACCACCCGGCCGGCTAGGCCCTGCCCGGCTCCCCGGCGGCGGCCCGGCGGTCCGTGACCGTCGGGCACACCGGCTGTCGGGCACCCGGTCGTCGGGCACCCCGGCCGTCGGGGAGGTTTCCCCGCCCGTCCTCCGGGGTAGTCGCTGCGGTTTCACGAAACCTCCACCCCGGGCGGCGGCATCGATCGGCCGCCACCGGGTAACCGGGGCGTTCGACCGTGCCGACACGAGGAAGGGAATCCGATGGTCACGCCCACTGGTGAACTGACCGTTTCCGCCGCTCCGACGACGGGTGAGCCGTCGTCCCGCTCGGCCGCGCCCGACACAGGACTGCGCGAGCTGCTCCCGCCGCAGCTCGCCGCCGTCGACGACCCGCGGGAGATCGCCCCCGCCGACGCCCGGGAGCTCACCCGGGTGCTGCTGCGGCGCCTGGGCACGCTGGAGGAAGGCACGCGGGAGTACTCCTACGTCCGCGCCACCCTGGTGGAGATGAACCTGTCCCTGGTGCGGTTCGCGATCCGCCGCTTCACTGCGCACCGCGAACCCCAGGAGGACCTGCTGCAGGTCGGCGCGGTCGGCCTGATCAAGGCCATCGACCGCTTCGACCCCGAGCTCGGGGTGGAGTTCACCACCTTCGCCATGCCGACCGTCCTCGGCGAGATCCGGCGCCACTTCCGCGACACCACCTGGGCCGTCCACGTGCCGCGCCGCCTCCAGGAGCTGCGCATCGTCCTGGCCCGGGCCCAGGAGAAGCTGGCGCAGGAGCTGGACCGGGCCCCCACGGTGGCCGAACTCGCCGCGCACCTCGACCTCTCCGCGGAGGAGGTGATCGAGGGCCTGACCGCCGCCAACGCGCACACCGCCGGCTCCCTGGACACCGGCGCCGAGGACGACGACCGCCCCGGCCCGCTGGCCGGGCGTCTGGGCGAGGACGACCGGGACCTCGCCCTCGTCGAGGACCTGGTGGCGCTCAAGCCGCTGGTCGCCGCGCTGCCCGAGCGCGAACGCCGCATCCTGTCGATGCGCTTCTGCGAGGACCTGACGCAGTCCCAGATCGGTGAACGCCTCGGACTGTCCCAGATGCACGTCTCCCGGCTGCTGAGCCGCACCCTGCGGCGCCTGCGCGAGGGGCTGGAGGACGCCTGACCGGTGCCGCGGGGAGACCGCCCGGGCGGGGCCGGTTCACGACCCCCTGCTTGGCCGACGGGCGCGACCTCCGTATGGTCGGAGGGCACGGACATGGAGGGGACGACGATGATGCCATCCGACAACGACCGGTGGGCCACCGCGCCGGCGGCCACCGCGCCCCGGGCGGACCTGGCGGTGCGGACCCGTCCCGGAGCCGGCGGCGCGGCGGTGTGCGTCCTGGAGGGCGACCTCGACATCGAGACGCTCGCGCCGGCCGCGGACGCGCTCACCGCCCTGGTCGCGCAGCGCCCCCGCGCGCTGGTGATCGACCTCGCGCAGGTGGGCTTCTGCGATTCCTCCGGCCTGAACCTGCTGCTCAGGACCCGTCTCGCGGCGGGGGAGGAGGCGGTGGCGCTGTACCTGGCCGCCGTGTCGCCCACCGTCATGCGGGTCCTCGAACTGACCGGCGCACAGGCGGTGTTCTCCCTCCACACGTCGGTCGAAGCGGCCCTGACGGCTTGAGCCGGAGCCGCCGGGCCCCCTCGGCGGGCCCCGGGCCGGGTGCGCCGTTCGGGCGCGGCCCGGGGCCGGCGCGGTGCATAATCCCGAATGCGCCGGGAAACCGACCATGCGACAACCGCGTCGATCCGAAGGGGTGCCCTCACATGACGATGAGCCGGGGAACCCTGGACGGTGATCCGCACCGGGCCGGGCCCGTGCTGCCCCCCGGCGGCCAGCGCCGGCGGCTGACCCTCGCGGGGCTCCCCAAGCCGGTCGCCCACGCCAGGACCTTCACCCTCCGGGCCCTCGACGACTGGTACGCGCCCGCCCTGGTGCCCGCCCGCACGCCGGACGCCCCGGCGCCGGCCGCCCTCGTGCCCGACGCCCGCCAGGGCGTTACCGCGGACGTCGCCGCGGACGTCGTCCTGCTGGTGGCGGAACTCGTCGCCAACGCGATGCTGCACGGCGACGGCCCGCTGGAGCTGGTCCTGGACACCACCGGGGAGCGGCTGCGGGTCGAGGTCAGCGACCGCAGCCCGGAGCTGCCCACCCCGCGCCTGCCGCACCAGCCGGCCCTGCCCGGCGGTCACGGCCTGATCATCGTGCGGCGCATCGCCGACCGCTGGGGCGCCGAACCGCACAGTCAGGGCAAGACGATCTGGGCCGAGTTCGACGTCCGGCGCCCGGGCCTCGGCTGACCCGCCGCCACCACCCGTACGCGACCGGGCCCGCGTCGGCTCCCCCCCCCGCCGCCCGCCCCCGCCGCGGGCCCGCCCCCCCCCGCCCCGCCGCCGCC
>NZ_JBHWBZ010000050.1:4477-6033 GCF_042735475.1 Kitasatospora sp. NPDC059577
GGCCCGGTGAGGGAACCCCTCACCGGGCCCGACGCCGTCCGTGGCCCGCCCGCCCGTCGCCCGTCCGCGGCCCGTCCGTCGCCCGTCCGTCGCCCGTCCGGCCGGAGCCGGCAGGAATGGCCGCGCCGCGCCGGGACAGACGAGCAGGCGACACCGGGCCCGGCGGCGCCGCCCGTCCGGCCGCCCGGGACGCGGAGCCCGGCGGGAGAACCCGGGGCAGAAGGGAAGTACGGATGATGTGGTGGAGTCTGGTGCGCCTGGCACTGGCGGGTGCCGTGGCGGTCCTCTTCGCGAACGGCCTGGACCGGATCGCGCAGTTCGCGGTACGACGGCTGGCCGCCCGCAGGGGCAGCACCGGGGTGCCGCTGTTGGTGCGCCGGTGCCGGATGCCGATCCTGGCGCTGACGGCGTCCCTGCTCCTGCTCGGCGCCCTCCCGTGGGTCGCCGCGCCGCCCGCCGCCCGCGAGGGGCTGCGCCACCTGGCGGTGATCCTCGCCATCGCGGCCGGCGGCTGGCTGTGCGCCCGGGTGGTGGCCCTGCTGGTGGACAGCACCCTGCGGCTCGCCGTGCACCGCCGCGACCCGGCGTGGGCCGGGCGCGCCCGCACCCAGGCCGACCTGCTCGGCCGGATCGGCCAGGCGATCGTCGCCCTGGTGACGCTGGGCGCGGTCCTGATGACCTTCCCGGCGGTGCGCGGCATCGGCACGAGCCTGCTCGCCTCCGCCGGCCTGGTCGGCGTGGTGGCCGGTGTGGCGGCCCAGAGCACCCTCGCCAACGTCTTCGCGGGCGTCCAGATGGCCTTCGGCGACCTCGCCCGGATCGGCGACGTCGTCGTGGTGGGCGGCGAGTGGGGGACGGTGGAGGAGATCACCCTGACGGCCGTGGTGATCGAGACCTGGGACCAGCGGCGGCTGGTGATGCCGATGTCCTACTTCGTCGGCCGCCCCTTCGAGAACTGGTCCCGCCGCTCCAGCCGGATCACCGGCACCGCGCTGCTCCACCTCGACCACCACACCCCGATCGCCCTGCTGCGGGAGGAGTTCGACGCGTTCCTGGCGAAGAACGGGCTGTGGGACGGCGAGGGCAGCGCCCTGCAGGTGGTCGACACCACCCCCACCACCATCGTGGTCCGGGTGCTGGCCACCGCGGCGAACGGCGCCGACGCCTTCGAACTGCGCTGCGAGCTGCGCGAGCACCTGGTCGGCTTCCTGCGCGACGAGCACCCGTACGCCCTGCCCCGCCTGCCGGTGGCGGACGCGCCCGGACGGCACCCGCGGGTCCCCGACCCCCGGGCCGCCGACGACGCGCCCCGCCCGCCCCAGGACCCGCCCCGGAGGTGACGCCGGGCTTGATCATCCGGTGTCACGTCGGCTGTACGGCTCTGGGTCTCCGGGCGGTCACAACCGGTACCGGGCGGTGGACCGCGTCCGCCTGGACACCCGTTCGATCACCGGCTGACCCCCGCCCGCCCCGCCCCGGCCCCGCCCCCCGCCCCCCCCCCCCCGCCGGGGCCGGGGTGATACCCCGCCCGGCGCCCCCCCCCCCCCCCCCGCCCC
>NZ_JBHWBZ010000050.1:6043-71376 GCF_042735475.1 Kitasatospora sp. NPDC059577
TGGTTGCAGCGATAGCCCATTCAAACTTTTTCCTTCCGCGGAGCCCCCCCCCCCGCCGGCCCCCGGCCCGGGTGTAGGCGCCCCCCCCCGGCGGGGGCCGGGGTTCATCCCCGTCCGTCCGCCCCCTCCGCCCCGACGGCGCCGGTGAGGAGCGCGTGCACGGCGGCGGCCATGGTGTGCCGCGCCTGTTCGACGCTCAGGCCGCTGTCGCGCCAGTGGTGCCAGGCGCTCCAGGTGGTCACCGCGTCCAGGGCGTTGAGCAGGTCCGTGCGGGCGGGCCCGGGGAGCGGGTCGAGTTCCGCCGCGAAGACCTGTGCGAGCCGCAGGCGGGCGAAGTCCAGCATCTGCCGGACGGCCTCCAGGACCCGGGGGGACGGGTTCTCCAACCGCATGACGGCGAGCCTGGCCGGGGTGACGCCCTCCAGGATGCGCGCGCGCTGTTCGGTGATGGCCGCCACCCGCACTTCGCGCGGCCCCTCGGTGGGCAACGGCCTGATCTGGGCCGCGAGTTGTTCCAGGCGCCGGTCGACGGCGACTTCGGCCAGTTCGGCCATGTCCGCGAAGTGGTGGAACACCAGCCGGCGCGAGACGCCCGCCCGTTCGGCCACCTTGTCGGCGGGGAAGTGCGCCTGGTTCTCGTCGAGCAGCGACAGCACGGCGTCGGCGATCTTCTCGCGGGTCTGGCGCCCGCGTTCCGTGCGCCCGTCAGGGACGGGCGCGGCGGCCTCGGTCCGTTTCACGTGGGCTCCTCGCCCTCTCGTTGACATTGTTGCACCGTGAGTGCAAGTGTACGCGTTGCACTGAGAGTGCAATGAGTTTGGCGGGGGCCCGATCGCGCCTCCCGCCGCACGAGAAGGGCTGTCCGTCGCCGATGTTCACCACTGTGGGGCGCTGGTGCGCCCGCAGGCCCAAGCGGGTCGTCGCGGCCTGGCTGCTGCTGGCGGCCGCCGCGCTCACCGCCCTCGCGACGTTCGGGCGCGTCACCAGCGAGGCCGTCTCCATTCCCGGCAGCGACAGCCAGGCCGCGCGGGACCTCGCCGACCGCGCGTTCCCCGCCCCGGCCTCCGGCAAGCAGCCCGTCCTGCTCCACACCCCGGCCGGCGGCCCCGCCCTCACCGACCCGGCCACCGCCGCCGCGGTGCGCAGCGCGGCCGCGGCCGTCGCCGCCGTCCCGCACGTCGCCGCCGTCACCACGCCCTACGACCCGGCGGGCGCGGGCGCCATGAGCGCCGACGGCCACACCGCCTACCTCTCGGTCGAACTCGACGTCACCGGACGGGAGGTGACGCCCGCGACGACCGCTGCCGTGCTCGCCGCGGCGGCCCCGGCCACCGCGGCCGGCGTCGAGGTCACCCCCGGCGGCTACCTGGCCGCCGCGGTCGACAAGGGGAGCACCGGGCGCAGCGAGGCCATCGGCCTCGGCGCCGCCCTGGTGATCCTCACCCTCACCCTCGGTAGCCCCGTCGCCGCCGCACTGCCGCTGCTCGCCGGTGTGATCGGGCTCGGCATCGCGCTGCCCGTCCTCGGCCTGGCCGGGCACCTGATGGACGTGCCCGAGGCCGGCGAGACCATCGCCGCCATGATCGGCCTGGGTGTCGGCATCGACTACACCCTCTTCGGCCTCACCCGCTTCCGGGACCTGCGTGCCGCCGGGGCCGGCATCGAGGACGCCGCCGTGCGCACCACCGCCGGCTCCGGCAAGTCCGTCGCCTTCGCCGGCAGTGCCGTCGTCGCCGCGCTCGCCGGACTGGCCCTGGGCGGACTGCCGCTGCTGTACGCCCTGGCGCTCGCCCCCGCGATCGCCGTGGTCACGGCGCTGGGCGTGAACCTCACCCTCCTGCCCGCGACCCTCGTCCTGCTCGGCCGGCGGCTGACCCCCCGCGCGGCCGCCCCGGCCCCCGGCGGGCGCCCGCGCGGCTGGGGGAGGATCGCCGCCCTGGTCGCGGCCCGGCCCTGGCCCCTGCTGCTGGCCGGCCTGGCCCTGCTCGGCGCCCTCGCCGTCCCGGCCGCCCGCCTGCACCTCGGCCAGCTGGACGCCGCCAGCAAGCCCGCCGGGAGCATGAGCCGCACCGCCTACGACCGGATGGCCGAAGCCTTCGGCCCGGGCGCCAACGGCGTGCTCCAGGTCGTCGACGTCCTGCCCGCCCCGGCGCCCGCGGGCACCGCCGACCCCCGGACCGCGGCCGTGACCACCGCGCTGCGCGGGGCGGAGGGCGTCGCCGCCGTCAGCCCGCCCGCGCCCGCCGCCGACGGCCGCACCGTCCGCTGGCAGGTCACCCCGGCCACCGCCCCCGCCGACCCCGCCACCACCGCCCTGGTCCACCGCCTGCGCGCGCAGGTGCTGCCCGCCGCCACCGCGGGAAGCGGCCAGGTGCTGCACGTCGGCGGCACCCCCGCCGCCCAGGCGGACCTCAACGCGCGGATCGCGCAGCGCATGCCGCTCGTCGTCGGCTTCGTCCTCACCGTCGCGGGCCTGCTCCTGCTGCTGGCCTTCCGCTCGCCGGTCGTCGCGCTGAAGGCCGCCGTGATGAACCTGGTCTCGGTCGCCGCCGCCTACGGCGTGCTCACCGCGGTCTTCCAGCAGGGCCACGGCGCCCGGCTGATCGGCCTGGAGGGCGCCGTGCCCGTGCCCGGCTACGTGCCGCTGCTGATGTTCGCCGTGCTCTTCGGCCTGTCGATGGACTACGAGGTCTTCCTGCTCAGCGCCGTGCGGGAGGGCTACCTGAAGGAACGGGACAACCGCCGCGCCGTGGTGGCCGGACTCGCCGGCACCGGACGGATCATCAGTTCGGCCGCCCTGATCATGGTCGCCGTCTTCCTCGGCTACCTGCTCTCCGACGACCCGGTCGTCAAGATGTTCGGCATCGGCCTGGCGACCGCCGTCGCCCTGGACGCCACCGTCGTCCGCGGCCTGCTGGTCCCCTCCACCATGGTCCTGCTCGGCGACGGGAACTGGTGGCTGCCCCGGTGGCTCGACCGCCTCCTGCCGCACATCGACATCGAGGGCGACGGCTCCGGGGAGCACCCCGCCGCGCCGCACCCCGCCGACCCGTCACCCGCGACCCGGTGAGCCCCGCGGGCCGACGCCCGCCGGACCGCCCGGGCCCGCAGCCCCACCCTTCCCCGACCCGATCCACCCGCCAGGAGCAGTTCCCGATGCACCCGCACCCGCGCCGCCTGCCGGCGCTCACCGCCGTCGCCCTCACCGCCCTCACTGCCGGCGGCGCCGCCCTCGCGGCGCCCGCCGCCCACGCCGCCCCCGACTGCGGGCGCGCACCGCTCCAGTACTCCGTCGACGGCGGCGCCCACTGGACGAACAGCGCGACGATGCCCGCCGAGTCCGCCACCGTCCAGGTCCGACTGGCCGGAGAACCGGCCGCCGGCTGCGACTACCACGTCTCGCTGGGCTCCTACGAGGCCCAGGGCCCGACCTGGGCCACCTCGGGCCGCCAGACCTTCCTCGGCTGGGCGACCACGACGCTCACCCGCGAGCACTACCGCGACACCCTCGACGTCACCGGCCACCTGCCGCGCTGCTACGGCGAACTGGCCCTCTACGCGGTCGGTGAGAAGTACGACGGGAGCGACAGCGACCACCCGCTGCCGCACTACCCGGACGAGCCGTTCTCCGGCCTGGCGATCGCCTCCTGGAACGGCGGCACCGCCTGCGCCCCCACGCCCACGGCCGGCCCGACGTCCACCCCGACGACCCCCGCCCCGGTGCCGTCCACCCCGACGACCGCCCCGACCACCGCAGCCCCGACCACCGCGGCCCCGACGACGGCCGCCCCCGCCCCCGCGCCGTCCCCGACCGGGCCGGGCACACCGTCCCGGACCCCGACACCCGCCCCGACGCTGGCCGCCACCGGATCGGACGACGGCCTGCTGACCGCCGCCGCCCGGCGCGGGGCCGACGGCTCAGCCGGCGTCCGCAGCGGCGTCCACGGCCTGCCCGGCCGCTACGCCCGCTCGCCCTCGCCCTCGGTGTCGAGGTGCGGCAGGACCCGGTCCAGCCAGCGCGGCGTCCACCACGCCTTCGCCCCCAGCAGCGTCATCACCGCCGGCACCAGCAGCAGCCGCACGACCGTCGCGTCCACCAGCACGCTCACCGCCAGGCCCAGCCCCATCATCTTGATCACGATGTTGTCGCTGACGATGAACGCGGCGAACACACTGACCATGATCAACGCCGCGCAGGTGATCACCCGCGCCGTGATCTCCAGCGCGTGCGCCACCGCGTCCCGGCTGCGTCCCGTGCGCAGCCAGGCCTCGTGCACCCGCGACAGCAGGAAGATCTCGTAGTCCATGCTCAGCCCGAAGACGATCGCGAACATCATCATCGGCACGTAGCTCTCGATCGGCACCTTCCCCGAGACCCCCAGCGCCTGCCCGCCCCAGCCCCACTGGAACACCGCCACCACCACCCCGTACGAGGCCGCGATCGACAACAGGTTGAGCACCGCCGCCTTGACCGCGACCAGCAGGCCCCGGAAGACCACCAGGATGACCAGGAAGGCCAGCCCGACCACCACCGCGATGATCAGGGCCAGCCGGCTCGCCACGATGTCCAGGAAGTCGACCTGGGCCGCGGTGTTCCCGGTCACGTACGTCCTCGCCCCGGTGCCCGCCACCGCGTCCGGCAGCACCGTGTCCGACAGACGGTTGACCAGGTCGGTGGTGGCCCGGTCCTGCGGCCGGTCGGCCGGGACGACGGTGCCGAACAGCACCGCGCCGTCCGGACTGGTCTGCAACGGCGTGCTGCTCGCGGCGCCCGGCACACCCGTGAGCGACTGCTGCACCGCGGCCAGCACGGCCGGCCGCGACCCGGCGGGCACCGCGCTCTGGTCGACGACCACGGTCAGCGGCCCGTTCGACCCCGGACCGAACGCCGCGGACATCAGGTCGTAGGCACGCCGGTCGGTGAAGGAGGTGGAGTCCGCGCCGTCGTCGATGTGACCCAGCTGGATGGAGAACAACGGGATCGACAGCACCGCCAGCACCGCCACCCCCACGGCCAGGTACCGCCACGGGTTCGCCTCCACCCGCCGGGCGTAGCGGTGCCAGCTCCCGCCCTCCACACCCCCGTCACCGCCGGCCTCGGCGATCGGACGGCGCACGCACACCCGGTCCATCCGGCGCCCGATCGACCCCATCAGCGCCGGCAGCAGGGTCAGCGCCCCGAGCACCGCCGACACCACCGTCACCGCCGCCGCCGCACCCAGCTTGGCGATGAAGGAGATCCCCGACACCGACAGCCCGGACAACGCGATGATCACCGTGCAGCCGGAGACCAGCACCGCCCGCCCGCTGGTGGCCACCGCCTGCCCCGCGGAGGCCACCGGATCCACCCCGTCCATCAGGTTCTGCCGGTGACGGGTCAGCAGGAACAGCGCGTAGTCGATGCCCACCCCGATGCCGATCATCGTCGCCAGCGTCGGCGCGACCGTCGCGAAGGTGGACAGCGCCGCGATCAGCCCCAGCACCCCCAGCCCCACCACCGCCGCGAACAACGCCGTCAACAGCGGCAGCCCGGCCGCGACGACACTGCCGAACCCCACCAGCAGCACCACGATCGCCACCGCGAACCCGATCGCCTCACTGGCCCGGTCGTCCGGCGCCGGCCGGGCCAGCTCGCCCAGCGGCCCCCCGTACTCCACCTGCACCCCGGCCTCCCGCAGCGGCGCCACCGCCTCGTCCACCCCGGCCAGGTACTCGGTGCCCAGCAGCGTCGGCGCGGTGTCGAACCGGACGGTGATGTACCCGGTCGTCCCGTCGGCGGACAGCGGACCGCCCGGCGGGGACGGCTGACCCGGCGGCGGCAGCGGACTCTGCACCGACACCACGTGCGGCAACTGCTGGAGCGAGGAGACCGCCTGCGCGATCTGCGGCTGGAAACCGCCCAGCTGCGCCGGGTCGTGCAGCACCACCTGCGAACTGGTGCCCGCCGCGGCCGGCTCGTGCGCCTGCAGGACGTCACGGCCCTGCTGCGCCTGGGTACCGGGCAGCGAGAAGTCGTCGGAGTAGGTGCCGCCGATCGTCTTGTTGGCGGCCTGCACCCCGGCCAGGGCGACGATCCACAGCACGATGACGATCACCGTGTGGCGGGCGCACCACTCGCCCAGACGGCGCAGCGCCGCCCGCTCGGTCGGGCTCGCGGCGGCCGGAGGGGCTTGGCGGGCGGACGGCGGCATGGACGGCTCCCGGGTCTGCTGCGCGCTGGTGCGCCGGATCGGCGCAGTGTTCCCGACGGCGCGCCGCGGCCACCGGTACCGGCGGGTAGTCGCCCCTACGGCCCCGGCCCCGCAGTGGGGCCGGCGCCGCGGGGAACCGCAGGTCAGCGCCCGGTCAGGGCCGGGCGGGTCCGCCCTGCAGGGGGGTGCGGACGGGGGCGGCGGCGCCGACCAGGACGACCAGCTCGTGGCCGCCGGGGTTGGTCCGGACGGGCACGGTGCGCCAGTTGTTGGCCAGCCAGACGTTGCCCGAGGGGTCGATCTGCAGGCCGGTGTTGCGCTCCAGGCCGTCGCTCGGATACCCGGTGCCGGGCGGGGAGATCGGCTGGCCGGTGCGGAACCCGGGCGGACAGGCGGTGAGGTCGGTGCCGCACAGCCGGGCGACGCGGTGGCCGCCGAAGTTGGCGACCCAGACGGTGTCGTCCCCGTCGACGGCGACGCCCCAGGGCAGGAACAGGCCGCCGTCGGTGAAGGGTTCGGGGGCCGGGGTGCCGTCGGGCCCGATCAGGGTGACCGAGGCGCCCGGGAGCGGGCCGGAGCCGGTATCGGTGCCGACGGCGGCGGCGAAGTCGTCCGCGGTGGTGTTCCCGCAGGGCACCGGCAGGATGCCGCTGTTGCTGACCCAGGCGTAGCCCCTGCTGTCGGTGGCGACGGCCAGCGGGCGGCGCAGGCCGCCGCCGGTGACGGTCCGCTCCGGGGTGCCGTCGGCGGCCAGGACCTGGACGCTGTCGTTGCCGTTGCCGCTGACCCACAGCCGCCCGGCGGGGTCGACGGCGGTGCCGAAGGGCTTGCTCAGGGCGGGGGTGGGGACCTCCCGGGCGCGGGTGGCGTCGCCCTCCGGGATCCGGGTCACGCTGTCGCCGCCGCAATTGGCGACCCAGACCGTGCCGGCCCGGTCGGCGGCCATGCCCTGCGGCTGGACGATGCCGCCCCCGCGCCAGCCCTCGCGCGGGGAGAGCGCGGTGCCGTCCGCGGCGAACCGGGAGACGCTGCGCTCCAGCGGGGCCGGGTCGACGGGGCAACCGTCGCCCTGGAAGCCGAAGTTGCCGACCCAGGCACTGCCCCGGGCGTCGACGGTGATGCCGAAGCCGGCCCCGTACAGGCCGCCGCCGCGGTAGGGCGCGCCGGGGGCGTCCCGGCCGGCGGGGGTGAACTTCAGGACGGTGCGGCCGCCGCAGACCGGGACGGCGGGGTCGGCGCCGTAGCGGTAGTTGTTGCTGACCCAGGCGTTGCCGTCGGCGTCGAAGGCGATGTTGCCGGGGCCGTCGAGCTCCCGGCCGTTGCCGTCGTAGCGCAGGGCCACGGTCCAGGCGTCGGGGGCGGCGGGCAGGGCCGGCCGGTAGGTCGGGGTGGTGGCGGCGAGGTCGAAGAGGCCGACGGCGTTGTTCCCGGGGTCGTGGGCGATGTCGACGGCGGCGCGCAGGGTGTCGCGGGGCCGGTCGTGGCCGGGGCTGCGGGCCAGGTCGAACAGCCGGTCGCAGGCGCCGCCGGTGACGCAGGCGGCGAGCAGGTCGGCCAGGGTGTTGAACTCGGCCATGGTCGAGGTGAGGGCGCCGTTGGGCGGCGCGGCGAGCAGGGCGGCGACGTCGCCGGTGCCGGTGTCGGCCAGGTTGTGGGCGACGGCCGCGGCGTTCTGCAGCCCGGGGTGGGGGCCGGAGACGCCGTCCGGGCCGGTGAAGCGGGACAGAGCGTAGGCGACGGCGACGGTGGTGCGCTCGTTGACGACGAGTTCGGGCGGGGCGGCGGCGCCGCCGAGCACCGCGGCGAGCACGGCCGGCCCGCCCCGCCGGGCCCCGTCCGGCCCGGCCCCGTCCGGCGGCGCGCCCTGCGGGGCCCGGCCCGCGGGGCGCCCGAGGTCGGCGAGCACGTACAGCACGGCGCGCGGGTCGTGCGGACGGCGGTAGCCGAGGGTGAAGCGTCCGTCCTCGGCGCTGCGGGCACGGGCCAGCACCCGGGGCGCGGCACCCTCGCCGTCCCCGGCCTGGTAGAGCGTCACCTCGGCGCCGCCGAGCGGGGTGTCGCCGCTGCGCACCACCCCGCACTGGTCGGTGCTCTCCCACCCGGCGGGGGCGGGGGCCGCCGCGTGGGAGGGGCCGGCGGCGAGCTGGGCCAGGAGGGCGGCGGTCAGCAGGACGCCGTGGCGTCGGCGCATGGGGGCTCCGTTCGGTCGCGGGGGGAACGGCGGCCCGTGCGCCCGGCACGGGCGGGGCCGCCGTCCTCCTGCCTGCCACACCGGGGCGCCGCCGTGCGCGACCGGCCGCGGGACGCGGCGGAAATTGCCCGGTACGGGCGAGGCGGTGCGGCGGGAGGTGTCCCCGCCGCACCGCCCCGCCCGTGTCGTCCGGGGGCGCGGTGCCTCAGCGGAGTTCGGCCAGGGCGGCGGTGGCGAAGGCGTGGTCCTGCTCGGGGGCGCCGCCGCCGATGCCGATGGCGCCGATCAGGCGGCCGTCGCGGTGGACGGGGATGCCGCCGGCGATGAACAGCAGGGGGCGGTCCAGCGCGGTGGACAGGGAGTGGAACGGGCCGTCCGGCTTGACCAGGTCGACCAGGTCGGCGGTCGGGGCGTTCAGCTGGAGGGCGGTGTAGGCCTTGCGGGTGCTGGTCTCGCCGGAGATCAGCACGGCGCGGTCGTCGCGGCGGAAGGCGAGCAGGTGCCCGCCCGCGTCCAGGACGGTGATGCCGACCGCGACCCCGGCCGCCTCGGCGGCGGCGCGGGCGGCGGAGACGAGGGTCTCGGCGTCGGTGATGGTCAGCGGGGCGACGGCGGTGGTGGTGCTCATGGGTGGTTCTCCCGTGGTGCGGTGCGGTGCTCGGTGCGGGTGGTGGGGGTGGTGGTGCTCGGTGCGGGTGGTGCGGTGGGGGTGGTGCGGGGCGCCGGTCAGTGGTGCAGGGCGGCGGCGCGGGGCGCGGCGTCCGGGGTGACGGTCGCGGCGGCCCGGTCGCGGCGCTCCAGGGCGGCGGACCAGAAGGCGAGGACGAGCGCGGCGGCGGCGAGGGCGGCGCCGACCCAGTTCGGGGCGGTGTAGCCGAGGCCGGCGGCGATGACGGTCCCGCCGAGCCAGGCGGCCAGCGCGTTGCCGAGGTTGAACGCCCCGATGTTGACGGCCGAGGCCAGGGTGGGCGCGCCGTGGGCCTGGTCCAGGACCCGCTTCTGCAGCGGGGGGACGGTGGCGAAGCCGAGGGCGCCGACGAGCAGGATGGTGACGGCGGCCAGGACCTTGTCGTGCGCGGTGAGGGTGAACAGGGCCAGCACGACCGCGAGGCCGCCGAGGGTGGTGTAGAGCATCGGCATCAGCTTGCGGTCGGCGTACCTGCCGCCGAGCAGGTTGCCGAGGAACATGCCGACGCCGAACAGCACCAGCAGCCAGGTGACCGCGCCCTCGGAGTAGCCGGCGACGTCGGTCATCATCGGGGCGACGTAGGTGATCGCGGCGAAGACCCCGCCGAAGCCGAGCACGGTCATCGCCATCGCGAGGAGCACCTGCGGGTTGCGGAAGGCGGTCAGCTCGCCGCGCAGGTGGGCGCCTTCGGGGCGCGGCATCGCGGGCACCAGCCTGGCGATGCCCAGCAGTCCGAGCACGCCGAGCACGGCGACGCCGCCGAAGGTGGTGCGCCAGCCGACGGCCTGGCCGACGAAGGTGCCCAGCGGCACGCCGACGATGTTGGCGACGGTCAGCCCGGTGAACATGGTGGCGATGGCGCCGGCCTTCTTCCCGGGGGCGACCAGGTCGGCGGCGACGACCGAGCCGATGCCGAAGAAGGCGCCGTGGGCCAGGGAGGTCACGATGCGCCCGGCCAGCATCAGCGGGAAGGTCGGGGCGAACGCGGAGAGCAGGTTGCCGGCCACGAACAGGCCCATCAGCAGCATCAGCATCGTCTTGCGGTTGATCCTGGTGCCGAGCGCGGTCATCAGCGGCGCGCCGAGGACGACGCCGAGGGCGTAGCCGGTGACCAGCAGGCCCGCGCTGGGGATGGAGACGCCGAAGTCGCCGGCGATCCGGGGCAGCAGGCCCATGATCACGAACTCGGTGGTCCCGATCCCGAACGCGCCGATGGCCAGGGCGAGGAGAGCGAGAGGCATGGGCCGTCCCTTCTGTGCGGTTGCTTGAGTGGGCGCCTAGCGTGCTTTCACAATAGTTGCAGACGCGCGATAAGTGCAAACGCCGACAGGAGGCGTTCGCCATGGGGCCTGGTCGGGGGCGTTCCGGTCGGGGGTGTTCCGGTCGGGGGTGTTCCGGCCGGGGCGGTCGGGCCGGTGCCGGGCCCGTGTCGGTGGCGCCGGGGTCGGTGTCGGGGTGTCGGGGTGCCGGGAAACGCGACCGGGCCCGACGCGTCCGTGCCGCGGGGCGGCAGGGGCGGGTCGGGCCCGGTCGGGTGGGGGAGCGGCCGGCGGGCCGCCCGGGGTCAGCTGCGGGACGAAGCGGCGTCGACGGCCTCGACGGCCTCGACCAGTGAGGCCAGCTCGGGGTTGCGGGCGGCCTCGTCGAGCGCTTCCCGCAGGGCGGCGTCGTTGGTCGGCCGGGCCTCCTCCAGGAGCTTCAGGCCGTCCTCGCTCACGTTGGTGTAGATCCCGCGGCGGTCGGTCGGGCACAGGTAGCGCAGCAGCAGGCCGCGGTCCTCCAGCCGGGTGACCAGGCGGGTCGTGGCGCTCTGGCTGAGGACGACGGCGTCGGCGACCTGCTTCATCTGCAGGTGCCCGCCCTCCCCGTCGTGCTGGCGGCTGAGCACGTCGAGCAGCGAGTACTCCCGCACGCTCAGGTCGTGCCCGGACTGCAGGGCGCGCTCGATGTGGGACTCGATCCTGCCGTGCAGGAGGGACAGTGCGCCCCAGCCGTTGGCGAGGGCGGTGAGCGCGGGGTCCGTGGCGGTCATGGGGCCTGGTCTCCTTCCGGATGTGGATGTACTCCAGTCAGAATACGCCATGAAATGAAATATCGGCTAGAGCTTATATAAAGCTTGTGCAAGTATCTTTCCCCCGGAGTTCACGCGACGCCCTGACGTTCGCGCGGCACTCCGGCGGCCGTGCGGCACCCCGACGGCCGCACGGTGGCGCCGGAATGGTTCAGACCATTGACGCGCGGGAAGGCGGCTCCTACGGTGTCCGCAACCGGTCTGGCGCGAGCATGCCATGTCATGGCAGGGCCCCACGCGCACCCCCACGCGCACGCCCCGCGCCGGGCGCACACTCCATCCACCCCCACGGAGGAGCACCATGCGC
This sequence comes from Kitasatospora sp. NPDC059577, assembly GCF_042735475.1. Classification (NCBI taxonomy): domain Bacteria; kingdom Bacillati; phylum Actinomycetota; class Actinomycetes; order Kitasatosporales; family Streptomycetaceae; genus Kitasatospora; species Kitasatospora sp. NPDC059577. The sequence goes on from NZ_JBHWBZ010000050.1 coordinate 17,492, forward strand.
ACACGCCACCTGATCGCGGCCACCGCGGCCGCGATCGCCCTGCCGATCGCGACGGCCTTGCCCGCCCAGTCGCACGGCTTCGTCAACCAGCCGCCGAGCCGCTCCGCACTCTGCGGGGCCAACGCCGTCCCCTGGGACTGCGGCGACATCCAGTGGGAGCCGCAGAGCGTCGAGGGCCCCAAGGGCTTCCCGGGCCGCGGCCCGGCCGACGGCACCATCTGCGCCGGCGGGGACGCCCGGTGGGCGCCGCTGGACGACCCGCGCGGCGGCACCTGGCCCACCACCACGGTGACGGCCGGCCGGCAGCTCACCTTCACCTGGGAGATCGAGGCCCGGCACTCCACCACGAACTTCACGTACTACCTCACCAAGCCCGGCTACGACGCCTCCCGGCCGATCACCCGGGCCGCCCTGGACCTGACCCCGTTCCTGACCGTCCCCTACAACGGCCGCCGGCCCGCCGCCACCACCACCCACACCGCGACCCTGCCCACCGGCCGCACCGGCCACCAGGTGATCGTCGCCGTCTGGGAGATCGCCGACACCGGCAACGCCTTCTACTCCTGCACCGACGTCCGGTTCTGACCCACCGCCGCGTCCCGCCGCCGCCCGCCCCCGCCCGGGCGGCGCCGGCGGGGCGCCGCGCGTCCGGGGCCCCAACAGGCCCGGCCGGGGCGGTCCCGGCCGCGCGCTCCGGAGCCCTTTCCGCGCGCCGGAAAGCCGCAGATCTGTAGATTGAGGGCATTTGGGGGGAGCAGCGCCAGGCTTCGCGCGTCCACGCACAGAAGGCCGAACCGCCTTCGGAAAGGGTCTCCATGCACCCCGCCCTCAGCCCTGCCGTCCTCGCCGAACTGCGCCGGCCCCGGCCCTACCCGGTGGTGTCGATCCTGATGCCCACCCACCGCCGGGAGCCGGACAACGCGCAGGACCCGGTCCGGCTGCGCAACCTGCTGGCCGAGGCGAAGGAGCGGGTCCAGGCCGACCCGGCGGTGTCCCGGGCCGAGCGGATCGACGTGCTGGAGCAGCTCGACCGGGCCGCGGCCGAGGTCGACCTGGTGCACGCGGAGGACGGCCTGGCGGTCCTCGTCGCGCCCGGTGAGCACCGGGTCTTGTCACTCGGGCGCACCGCCCCCGCCCGGGTGGTCGTGTCCGACACCTTCCTCACCCGCAACCTGGTCGCCGCGCACGCCGCCGAGCGCCCGCACTGGGTGCTCGCGGTCTCCGCCGACCGGGTCGCGCTGTGGGGCGGCACCGGGGAGCGGGTCGTCGAGGAGACCGGCGACGGCTTCCCGCTGGTGCGCGTCCACGACAACCCCGACCCCGAGCGGCAGGAGCAGATCGGCGACACGCCCAGCACCTTCCGCGACGAGGAGACCAGGACCTTCCTGCGGCAGGCCGACACCGGGATCGGCAAAGTGCTCGCCGCCGACCCGCGCCCGCTGTACGTGGTCGGCGAGGCCGCCGCGCTCGCCCTGCTGGACGCCGTCGGCCCGATCGCCCAGCAGGCCGCCGCGCAGATCCCGCACGGCGGCCTCGCCCAGGCCGGCGCCGAGACCGTGCGCCGGGTGGTCGAGCCCGCCGTGCGCGCCCGGGCCGAGCGCGAGGTCACCGACGCCCTCGCGGTGCTCGACAAGGCCCGCGGCGGCAAGGGGTTCGCCGCCGGCCTGGACGAGGTCTGGCGGGCCGCCGGCGAGGGCCGGATCGACCGGCTGGTGGTCGAGGAGAACTACCGCGCCACCGTCCGCGACGACGGCGAGCACCTCGTGCCCGCCGAGTCCGACCAGTCCGGTGCCCGCGAGGACATCGTCGACGAGGTCATCGAGCGCGCCCTCGACACCGGCGCCACCGTCAGCTTCGTCCCCGACGACACCCTCGCCGACAGCGGGCGGATCGCCGCCGCCCTGCGCTACTGACCCGCCGGCGACCCTTCGCGGCCGCCCGCCGGAGCACCCCTCCGACGGGCGGCCGCGGTGCGTCCGGGGCGGTCGGGGTGGTCGGGGTGCGTCCGGGGTCTTGACGCCCCGTAAGTGTGAGTGGTTGAGTACTCACATGCAGACGGAACGCCGCCGACAGTTGTCCACCGCCGAGGAGCGCCGGGAGACGGTGCTGCGCACCGCGATCGGTGCCTTCGCCGCCCGTGGCTACTTCGGGACCACCACCACCGAGGTCGCCAAGGCCGCGGGCATCTCCCAGGCGTACGTCTACCGGCTCTTCCCGAGCAAGGAATCGCTCTTCGTCGCCGTCGTCGAGCACTGCTTCGTCCAGGTGCGCGCCAGTCTGGAGCTGGCCGCCGTCGAGGCGAAGGGCAGCTCGGCGGAGGTGGTGCTGCACGCGATGGGGGAGTCGTACGCCCGGCTGATCAGCGACAACGACCTGATGCTGATCCAGCTGCACGCCCAGGCGGCGGCGGTCTCCGAGCCGGCCGTGCGCGAGGCGGTCCGCCAGGGCTACGCCCGCCTGGTGGAGTACGTCCGCGGCGCCTCCGGCGGCGAGGAGCGGCAGATCCAGGAGTTCTTCGCCACCGGGATGCTCTGCCACCTGCTGGTCTCGATGGGCGCGGACGCCGTGGACGCGCCCTGGACCAGGACCCTGTCCGCGGGCATCACCCACTACTGACCCGCACCCGCCGCCGACCCGTTCGGCCCCGGACCCCGCACCGGCGGGGCGCGCGCCCGCTGCGCGCGCCCGCCGTTTCTTCGGCCACGAGTGTGAGTGGTCAACCACACATATATCTGAGAGGAAACCCCACCATGTACACCGTCGACCCCACCGCCCCCCTCGTCGTCCGCCTGTCCACCGTGATCGACGCCCCGCTCGACACCGTCTGGGCCCTGCACACCGACATCGGTGACTGGCCCGTCTGGAACACCGACATCGACCAGGCCCGCCTCCACGGCCCGCTCGCCGAAGGCGCCCTGTTCACCTGGCGCACCCACGGCATGACCATCACCTCGACCGTCCACGAGCTCGTGCCCGGCGAGCGGATCGTCTGGGGCGGCCCCGCCAACGGCATCGACGGCATCCACGTGTGGACCTTCGAGCAGACCGGCGGACAGGTCACCGTCCACACCGAGGAGTCCTGGAGCGGCGAGCCCGTCGACGCCATGCCCGAGGAACTCGGCCACGCCCTGCGCGCCTCCCTGGAGAGCTGGCTCACCTGCCTCAAGAACCGTGCGGAGAAGCGCCTCTGACGGAACATCACCGAATCCCGCCCCCCGCCATCCGATCCCGCCCCACCACCCGATCCCGCCCCACCGAGACTGCGAGGCCCCGACCATGACCGGCAAGCCCTATCTCACCGGCCACTACACCCCCGTCGCCGACGAGATCACCGCCACCGAGCTGACCGTCGAGGGCACCCTGCCCCCCGAGCTCACCGGCCGGCTGGTCCGCAACGGCCACAACCCCAAGCCCGGTGTCACCCCGACGCACTGGTTCAAGGGCAGCGGCATGGTCCACGGCGTCCGGCTGCGCGCCGGGCGCGCCGAGTGGTACCGCAACCGCTGGGTGCGCACCCCCGCCCTGGACGGCGCCCCGTACATGACCGAGCACGGCCCGGACCTGACCGCCAGCGTCGCCGGCACCCACGTCATCGAGCACGGCGGACGGCTGCTGGCGCTGTGCGAGGCCAACCTCCCCTTCGAGCTGACGCCCGAACTGGAGACCGTCGGGGCCTACGACTTCGGCGGGCGGCTGCGCACCGCGATGACCGCCCACCCCAAGGTCGACCCCGTCACCGGCGAGCTGCACTTCTTCGGCTCCTCGCCCGTCCCGCCGTACCTCACCTACCACGTCGCCGACGCGAGCGGAGAGATCGTCCGCAGCGTCGAGGTGCCCGGCGCGAGCGCCGCTCTCAAGCACGACTTCGGCCTGACCCGCAGCCACGTGGTCTTCGTCGAGGGCAACGTGACCTTCGACCCCACCGAACGCTCCGGCATCCCCTACGGCTGGAAGGACGAACAGCCCGCCCGGATCGGCGTGATGCCGCGCACCCCCGGCGGCGCCGGACGGATCCGCTGGTACCCGGTCCGGCCCGGCAGCATGCTGCACGCCGCCAACGCCTACGAGGACGCCCGGGGCCGGATCGTGCTGGAGGGCCCCACCGTCGACCGCGAGGGCTTCGAACGCTCCTGGAACTGGTGGACCGGCGCCCCCGGGCGCGGCAGCGAGCCGTCCTCCCGCTCCTTCAACCGCCGCTGGGTGATCGACCCGGACACCGGCACCGTCGACGAGGACACCGTGGACGACCTCGCCACCGAGTTCCCCACCATCAACGAGGACTACCTCGGCGCCGAGCACCGCTACCAGTACGCCGTCTCCTTCCCGGACGACGACCTCGGCGGCTACGGCATCGTCAAGTACGACCGCACCACCGGGGAACGCCACCTCCGCCCGGTCGGTGACGCCCGGCTGCCCAGCGAGGCCCTCTTCGTCCCCGCCGCCGGCGCCACCCGCGAGGACGACGGCTACCTCCTCACCGTCGTCTCCGACCTCAAGCAGGACACCTCCCGGCTGCTCGTCCTGGACGCCTCCGGCCTCGACCAGGTGGCCGCCGTCCACCTGCCGCGCCGCGTCACCGCCGGCGTCCACGGCTCCTGGATCCCCGACAACGGGCCCGACGCCGACCGGGACTGACCCCCAGGCCGGGCCCGACGCCGACCAGGACTGACACCCGCCGGGACCGGCACCACGCCACCCCCTCCCCGGCGCGGCGCGGGGGCCCCCCCCCCCCGCCCCGGTTTCGTACCGGCGCCCGCGGGGCCGCCGGGCCCGTGCCCGCGGCCGTCCGCGCGGGGTGTGCGGGCGGCCCCGCGCGCGGCCGTTCGTACGGACGGGCGCGGGCCGGTCGGGGGTTCGTCCGACCCGGTGCCGCGACGGCCCGGCGCGCTGCGAGGATGTGAGTTCAGGAAGTTCAGCCGACCGGAGCCGGTCGGCCGGGGCCGCGGGGGACTACACCTGGAAGGCGCCCCGGGAGAAGCAAGGGAGGAAGAACGTCATGGTGGTCACGCTCGCCAAGGGCGGCAACGTCTCGCTCACCAAGGCCGCGCCGAACCTGACGCAGGTCCAGATCGGCCTCGGCTGGTCCGCCCGTTCGACCACGGGCGCACCGTTCGACCTCGATGCGAGCGCCCTGCTCTGCGGTGGCGGACGAGTGCTCGGTGACGAGTACTTCGTCTTCTACAACAACCTCAAGAGCCCCGAGGGCTCGGTGGAGCACCAGGGCGACAACCTCACCGGTGGCGACGACACGGGTGACGACGAGGTGGTCCTGGTCAACCTGGACCTGGTCCCGGCACAGGCGGACAAGGTGGTCTTCGCGGTCTCGATCTACGAGGCCGAGGCGCGGCTGCAGAACTTCGGGCAGGTCCGCAACGCCTACATCCGGGTCGTCAACTCGGTCGACGGCCAGGAGATCGCCCGTTACGACCTGTCCGAGGACGCGTCCAGCGAGACCGCGATGATCTTCGGCGAGCTGTACCGCTACGCGGGCGAGTGGAAGTTCCGCGCGGTGGGCCAGGGGTACGCCTCCGGCCTGCGCGGCATCGCACTCGACTTCGGCGTGAACGTACAGTAAGGGCGGAAATCGGACCATCGCACCCGACCCGATCATGAGAACTGAGGGCAGTGCGGGGGTGACCTGATCGGGCGGGGCCCGGTCAGGGAGTCTCGGGGACGAGGCCGCCCCCGACACGGCCAGAACCCGAAAGGTAGCCAACTCCCGTGTTCCTCCGCACATTCGGCTGGTCGTTCGCGATCACCGCCATCGGCCTGATCGCGGCCGGACTGCTCTGGGGAGCCCAAGGCTTCGGCATCGTGCTGATCCTCTCCATCCTGGAGATCTCCCTGTCGTTCGACAACGCGGTGGTCAACGCCACGGTGTTGAAGCGGATGAACCCGTACTGGCAGAAGATCTTCCTGACCGTCGGCGTGCTCATCGCCGTCTTCGGCATGCGCCTGATCTTCCCGCTGCTGGTCGTCGGCCTCACCGCGAAGCTCAACCCCGCGACCGTCATCGACCTCGCCCTGCATTCCGACAAGACCCACGAGGGCCTCACCTACGGCCAGTACCTGGAAGCGGCCAACCCGGCCATCGCCGCCTTCGGTGGCATCTTCCTGCTGATGATCTTCCTGGACTTCGTGTTCGAGGAGAAGGAGCACAACTGGCTGAGCTGGCTGGAGCGTCCGCTGGAGAAGATCGGCAAGCTCGACGCCCTCTCCACCGTCATCGCCCTGGTCTCGCTGGTGCTGGCCTCCCGCTTCTTCGCCGCCGAGCACGCCGAAACCGTTCTGCTCGCCGGCGTCCTGGGCCTGATCACCTACCTGGCGGTCAACGGCCTCTCGTCGATCTTCGAGTCCGGCCTGGAGGAAGAGGCCGAGCGCGAGGAGGAGGCGGAGAAGTCCGGCAAGTCGGTCGTCCAGGTCGCCGGCAAGGCCGCCTTCTTCCTGTTCCTCTACCTGGAGGTCCTGGACGCGTCGTTCTCCTTCGACGGCGTGGTCGGCGCGTTCGCCATCTCCAGCGACATCTTCCAGATCACCCTGGGCCTCGGCATCGGCGCGATGTACATCCGCTCGCTGACCGTCTTCCTGGTCCGCAAGGGCACCCTGGACGACTACGTCTACCTGGAGCACGGCGCGCACTACGCGATCGGCGCCCTGGCGGCGATCCTGCTCGTCGGGATCAAGTACCACATCCCGGAGATCGTCACCGGCCTGATCGGCGTCGCCTTCATCGGGCTCGCGCTCGGCTCGTCGATCCTGCGCAACCGGCGCGAGGGCACGGACGGCGCGGACGAGGAACCGGAACTGGTCGGCTCCGGCAAGTAGCCGGGACGGCCGGCTCCGGCAAGTAACCGGGACCGGCGCCGAGTCCGCCGCACACACGAGAACGGCCGCCCCCGGGGTTTCCCGGGGGCGGCCGTTTCCCGTTCCTGCGGGAGGGGCGGTCAGCCGAGCTGCTGCTCGATCGCGCGCAGCTTGCGCTCCAGCGAGTCCAGCTTCGGCATCGACAGGGTGTCGTCGTCGGCCGTCAGGTCGATGGACGAGCTCCGCCGGGACGAGCCGAAGGCGTCGATCGACGAGGAGGCCGAGGACGAGGTCGACGAGGTCGAGGAGGAGGACGAGTACGTCGAGGAGGACGACGACGAGTACGTCGAGGGGGAGGAGTACGAGGAGTACGAGGAACCGACGGCGGCGCGGGCGCGGCGGCCGGTGTCCAGGGCGGCCGGCTCGTACGAGTCGGAGCTGCCCGCCGAGGTCCGCGAGGTCGAGGTGGTGGCGTCGGACTCCGCGGCTAGGGCAGGCTCCGTAGTGCTCGGGCCGTCTCCGGCAGCCGTGAGGGCGGGAACCTGGCGGCCGCCACGGGCCCGGGACAGCACGCCGCCGCCCTGGCGGGAGATGGCCTTCAGCTCGGCGCGCTCGCGGCGGTCGGCGGTGCGGGCGCGGACCTTGGCGTCCAGCTTCGCCTGCCGCTCCTCGCGCACCTCCTCGACCGCCTCGTCCAGGCTGCGGACGTTCTCCAGCAGCATCAGCGACCAGGCCGCGTAGGTCTCGCGCGGGGCGCGCAGCCAGCGGACGATGCGGATCTGCGGCAGCGGGCGGGGCACCAGGCCCTGCTCGCGCAGGGCGGCCTTGCGGGTCTGCTTCAGCGCGCGGTCGAACAGGATCGCCGCCGAGATCGACATGCCGGAGAAGAACTGCGGGGCGCCGGCGTGGCCGAAGCCGCGCGGGGCGTGCACCCAGTTGAACCAGGCCGAGGCGATCGCGAACACCCAGACCAGCAGGCGGGAACCGAGCGCGGCGTCACCGTGGCTGGCCTCGCGGACGGCGAGCACCGAGCAGAACATCGCGGCGCCGTCGAGGCCGAACGGGACGAGGTACTCCCAGCCGTCGGCCAGGCCCAGGTTCTCCTTGCCGAAGCCGACCAGGCCGTGGAAGGACAGCGCGGCGGCGACACCGGCGCAGCAGAACAGCAGCGTGTACGAGGAGATGCCGTAGATCATCTCCTTGCGGCGGCGGCGCTCCTCACTGCGCTCCCAGGAGTCGGTCGCCTCGTCCTTCTTCGAGTTCTTGAAACGCAGCGTCGCCATCAGGACGGCGACGAACAGCAGGGCTGCGCCGCCGACGACGGTCCAGACCAGCTGTATGGAGGTCAGGTTCATTGCGGGTCGGGCCTCGGGTTTCCGCAGGGGACAGGTACACAGTGCGACACAGGCGGTCAGGTCCCGCCGCGCGGGCACTGCCTGACGGATCGTTCGTCACCGCACGGCGTGCCCCACCGCGCCCGCGCAGGGGCGGACGGGACACCTGTGCGGCTAGACGATATCGCGTCCGAAGTGGCGGCATGTTACGGGAGGGCGGCTTGCTCCTGCCAATCGGCCCACCGGTTCGCCCGCGCTTCGCCCGTGGTTCGCCCGGTGGTCGGGGCCCCGCGCGTCCGGTGCTTCGGCCTTCGGCCGGCGGTGCGGCCCCGTGCGCCCGGCGGTGCGGGCCCCGTGCGCCCGGTGCTTCGCGCCTCGTGCGCCCGGCGGTCCGGCCGGTCGGTGACCGGTGGTGGCCGGACGGGGTAGGAGAGGAAGCGGACGGGGTATCCGTCGGCCGGGCCGATGCCCGATCATTGGTCGGCGGACCGTCAGATCGCCTGGCGGGAGCGGGGGGAGAGGACGGGATGGTCTCGATCTGGGAGTACCTGCGCGGGGACCGGAGCTACACCTTCGACAACCCGGGCGGTCAGCACAAGGTCATACTCACCAAGTCGGCCCCGCAGCACGCGATCACCGGGTCGGCCGCCACCACCGGCTACCTCTACGTCAACCTGCACTGGTCGATGCGCGCCGGTTCCGGCCGGCCGAGCACCCGGGACACGGTCAAGCGGTTCTTCAGCCCCCGGATCCTCAGCCCGCTGGAGCCGGACTCACCGCAGGGCAACGAGCCGATGAACGTCGACCTCGACCTGGCCTGCATGTACGAACTCTCCGACGGCTCCACGGGCGTGGTGCAGCCGCTCGGCGGCCTCTTCGGCGACCTCCAGAACGCGCCGTACGTCAAGCTCAGCGGCGACGACCAGTACGGGGCGCCCTCGGGCGAGACGATGTACGTCAACCTGGAGAAGAAGGACAAGTTCAAGCGGCTGTTGATCTTCGTCTACATCTACGACGGCACGCCGGCCTTCGAGCAGTCGCAGGCGGTCGTGACGATCGTGCCGCAGACCGGGCCGCGGATCGAGATCAAGCTGGAGGAGCGGGCCCGGGCGGCCCGCTCCTGCGCCGTGGTGCTGATCGAGAACGCGGGCGACAACCAGCTGACCGTGCGCCGCGAGGTGCGGTACGTCAACGGGTTCCAGTCGGACATCGACCGGCTGTACGGGTTCGGGATGCAGTGGCAGCGCGGCTACAAGGGGCAGTCGGGCGGCGACTGACGAGCCGGGCGGCGAGGGGCCGGGCGGTGCCCAGAGCGGGGGCGGGAGTCTCGGTGTCCGGCCCGGGGCCCACCGGGCCGCGTGGTGACCGGCCGGTTCCGGTCGCTGCGCGTCCGGGGCGTTGCGAGTTCGCGTCGCTCCGCGTTCGGGGCGTTGCGCCTTCCGGTCGCTGCGCGTCCGGGGCGGGACCGCCGCTGTCGGGCGGCCGCCGCCCCGGGCGGGCGTCAGCGGGGCTGGAACTGCGGGCCCTGCGGGGGCAGCGCGAACTCCTCGCCGGTGGGCGCGGGGGGCTGGGCCGTCGGCGGCTGCGGCGGGACGGGCGGCTGCTGGCCGGTGCCGGCCTGCGGGTAGCCGTAGCTGCCCGGGTGCGGCTGCGGCGGGACGGGCTGGTTCGGCTGCGGGTAGCCGTACCCGGTACCGGGCTGCTGCTGGTACGGCTGAGTGGGCTGCGGGTAGCCGTACCCGGTGCCGGGCTGCTGCTGCGGGTAGCCGTACCCCGTACCCGGCTGCTGCTGGGGGTAGCCGTACCCGGTGCCGGGCCGGTGGCCCGGGGGCGGCGTGGGCGGGGCCGGCGGGACGGCCGGGGGTGCGGTGGGCGGGGCCGACGGCGGGGCCGTGGGCGGCGGCGGGGTCGACGGAGCGCCCGTCGACGCGCCCGCGGTGGCGGCGGCCGGGACCGGGGTGGCCGGGGCCTGCGGCTGCGGGACGGCCGGGGCCAGGGTGAAGGTGCCCGGCTCGGGGGCGGTCGGGCGCCGGTCCGGCAGCGGGGTGCTGCGCGGGTCGACCGCGCCGGTCGGGGAGGCGGTGGAGGCGGGTGCCGGGAACTGTGCCGGGTCGGGAGCGGCGCCCGCCGCCTCGTCCTCGACGGTGATGCCGAAGTCGGTGGCGAGACCGATCAGCCCGGAGGTGTAGCCCTGGCCGATCGCCCGGAACTTCCAGGATCCGGACCGCCGGTACAGTTCGCCCGCGACCAGCGCGGTGACGCTCTCGGCGTCGCTGATCTCGAACTCGGCGAGCGCGGCCGCGCCCTCGCCGGCCGTGGCGTCGAACAGCAGCAGCCGCAGGCCCGGCACCGTGCGGAACGGCCCGCCCTCGGAGGAGCCCGCCAGCACCACGCGGTCCACGTCCGCGGGCAGCTTGCCCAGCTCGACCTCGATCGTGTCGATGATCTCGGCGCCGCCGGAGGTCTGCTGCTTGGGCAGGTGGCGGACCAGGCCGGAGGGGTGGCGCGGCTGGTTGTAGAAGACGAAGTCGGCGTCCGAACGGACCTTGCCGGTCGCGCCGAGCAGCAGCGCGGACGCGTCCACGTCCGGCGCACCGGGCGCGGCGCTCCAGCGCAGCACGGCGCGGACCGCCGCCGCCGGCAGTGCGATGTTGGCGCCCTTGGCCATCACGTGCGTCATAGCGGACCATCCTGCCTGTTCGCCACCCCTTCGGACAACGTGACCGGACCGGTTCGCGTCGGGTCGGACTTTGCCAAGACTTGCGCTTCCCGGGGTTTGTCGCCCGGGAGCCCATGATCGTCCAAGTGGACCGGGATGTTCCGGGAGTTCAGTGCCGGGGAACCGGGGGCGGCCGGATCCCGTCCGTACGATGGGCGGTCGAAAGGCCCCCGGGGGGTTCGACGGAGGGGCGTCCGAGGGTGACGCGTCCGGGGAACCAGGGCGCCCGGTCGGCCGGTTGACCAGGGTGTCGTCCGGTCGGCAGGAGCGTCGTCGGCAGGGGGCCGGAGGCCCGTCCACTTCCTGGAGGAGAGCACCTTGCGCCATTTCGGCCACCTCGCCGAGGACGTACGCGGCCGGCTCTTCGTGGAACAGCCGCGCGCGTTCACCGCGCAGAGCGAGCCCGAGGTGCTCGCCACCGCGCTCGGCGGCACCCTCTACAGCCCCGCCACCAGGCCCGCGCTCGCCGCCGACATCCGCAAACAGGCTGCTCGGGGCGTGGTCTCGATGGTGCTCTGCCTGGAGGACGCGATCGCCGACCACGAGGTCGACGCCGGGGAGCGGAACCTGGTCGAGCAGCTGAATGACCTGGTCAAGGATTTCACCGACTGCACACAGAGTCATCCCCTCCTCTTCATCAGGGTCCGTGCCGCCGCCCAGATTCCCGACCTCGCTGAGCGGCTCGGTCCGGCCGTCGAGCTGCTCAGCGGTTTCGTCCTGCCCAAGTTCACCCCGGAGAACGGCGGCGCCTACCTGGCCGCACTCGCCGCCGCCGAAGCCGCCACCGGACGGCGGCTGTTCGCCATGCCCGTCCTGGAATCGCCCGAGCTGGCCCACCTGGAGACCCGCCGCGAGCAGCTCTTCGGCATCGCCCGACTGCTCGCCGGGCACCGGGACCGGGTGCTCGCCCTGCGCCTCGGCGTCACCGACCTCTGCTCCGCGTACGGCCTGCGGCGCTCGCCCGACCTCACCGCGTACGACGTCGCGCTGGTCGCGGCGGTGATCGGAGACGTGGTCAACGTGCTCGGCCGGGCGGACGGCACGGGCCACACCGTCACCGGCCCGGTCTGGGAGTACTTCCCGGTGCAGGAACGGATGTTCAAGCCCCAGCTGCGCCGCACCCCGTTCGCCGAAGGCTCGTTCGCCGGCGGCGGCACGGTCGGCGGTGCCGCCGGCGGCAGCGGCGGCACCACCCGGACCTCCGGTGAGGAGGTCCGCCGCCGGATCATCGAACACGACCTGGACGGGCTGATCCGGGAGGTCGAACTCGACCGGGCCAACGGCCTGCTCGGCAAGACCTGCATCCACCCCAGCCACGTGCCCGCCGTGCACGCCCTCTCCGTGGTCACGCACGAGGAGTACTGCGACGCCCGCGACATCCTCCGGCAGGAGCAGGACGGCGGCGGGGTGCTGCGCTCCGCGTACACCAACAAGATGAACGAGGCCCGGCCGCACCGGGCCTGGGCGGAGCGGGTGCTGCTACGGGCGGAGGTGTTCGGAGTGGCCCGGGAGGACGTCAGCTTCGCGGAACTGCTGTCGGCCTGTTTGTGTGGTTGAGGCCCGGCCGTTCCCTCCGGTTCCCGTACGGCGGATAGGAAGCGGATAGGAAGCGGATAGGAAGGGGCACGGGCGGGGCGGGCACGCCGGGGAGGGGCGGGCATGCCGGGGAGGGGCGGGCACGCAGGGCGGGGCCGGGCTTGAGGGCTCGGCGGGCCGGGCACGCAGGGGAGGATGTGACCGTCCGGGCCCGGCGAGCCGGACAAGACGAACGCACCATCGCACCATCGAAGGCAGGACCAGCAGTGACAGCAACACCCCAGACGTGGACCGGCCGTTGGGTCGCCGACCGGACCGGGATCGCGCTGACCGGTTCCGAGCGCCTCCCCGAACTCGTCGGCCTGGCCCTCCGGGAGAACCGCAAGCGAGCCCACCTGCTGGTCTCCAACGTGCTCGGCAAACACGTGCCGCAGCGCCCCTCGGTGGTCCACGGCGCAGGACTCGACCTCGGCCGCAGGGTCCGCGAACTGCTCGGCGAAGAGGCGGCCGCGCGGGCCGTCGTGCTCGGCTACGCGGAGACCGCCACCGGCCTCGGCCACAGCGTCGCCGACGGCCTCGACGCCCCCTACCTGCACTCCACCCGCCGCCCGGTGCCCGGGATCCCCCCGCTCGGCGGCTTCGAGGAGGAGCACTCGCACGCCACCTCGCACCTGCTGCTCCCCGCCGACCCCGCCCTGTTCGCCGGGGACGGGCCGCTGGTGCTGGTCGACGACGAGTTCTCGACCGGACGGACGGTCCTCAACACCATCCGAGAACTGCACGCCCGCCACCCGCGCGACCACTACGTCGTGGTCGCCCTGGTCGACCTGCGTTCCGCCGCCGACCGGGACCGGCTCGCCGAGACCGCCACCGGACTCGGCGTCCGGCTGGACCTGGTGGCCACCGCGAACGGTGGCGTCGAACTGCCCGAGGACCTCCTGGACCGCGCCCAGCAGTTGATCGCGGAGATGTCGACCGCCGAGGCGGCCCCGGCCGGCGACGGCGCTGACCCGGCCGCCGACGGCGCCGCGCCGCTGGCCCGGGTCGCACTGGACTGGCCCGCCGGACTCCCGGACGGCGGACGGCACGGCTTCACCGCCCGTGACCGCGCCCGCCTGGACGCCGCCCTGCCCCGGCTCGCCGGGCAGCTCGCCGAAGCCCTGCCCGCCGAGGCACGGCGAGTGCTGGTGCTCGGCTCCGAGGAACTGATGTACACGCCGCTGCGCCTCGCCGACGCCCTGGCAGAGCGGCTCGGCGGAGACCGCGTCCGGTACTCCACCACCACCCGCTCGCCCGTCCTCGCGGTGGACGACCCCGGCTACGCCATCCGCACCCGGCTGGCCTTCCCCGCCCACGACGACCCGCAGGACGACGCCTCGCGCGAGCGCTACGCGTACAACGTCGCCCCCGGCAGCGACCCGGCACGGCGCTTCGACGCCGTCGTGCTGGTCGTGGACGACGTCGCCGACACCCCGGCGCTGCACCGGGGCGAGCGGGCGCTGCTCGGCCAGCTGCGGCAGGTCACCGACCGGGTGGTGCTCGCGGTGCTGCCCTCGCACCGTCCGGTGCCGTCGGCGTCCGCGCTGCCGACGCCGCTGTACGGGCCGGTGCCGTCGGCGTCCGCGCTGCCGACGCCGCTGTACGGGCCGGTGCCGTCGGCGTCCGCGCTGCCGGCGCCGCTGTACGGGCCGGTGCCGTCGGCGTCCGCGCTGCCGGCGCCGCTGTACGGGCCGGCGTTCTCCTCCTACCGGGCCGAGGAGGTGGCGTGGCTGCTCAAGGACCTCTCCGGGGTCGCACTGGAAGCCCCCACCGAGGAGCGCGAGGAGGCCGTGCAGAACGGCGGCGCGCACTACGCCGAGTCGCTTCCGGTCGAGTACCAGCCCAGTCCCGCCTACCAGGAGCTGTTCCACCAGGCCCTGCACGGCTCCGCCCGCCGGATCGCGCTCGCCGTCGCCACCGTCGCCGAGACGCTGCTGCGCGAACGCGGCCCCGGCCTGGTGCTCGCCTCGCTCGCCCGGGCCGGCACGCCCGTCGGCGTCCTGGTCCGACGCTGGCTGGCCTTCGCCCACGGCCTGTCCGTACCGCACTACGCCGTCTCGATCGTGCGGGGCCGCGGCATCGACCCGGTCGCCCTGCGGTACCTGGCGGCCCACCACCGCGCGCAGGACGTGGTGTTCGTGGACGGCTGGACGGGCAAGGGCGCGATCACCCGGGAACTCGCCGACGCGCTGGCCGGCACCGGCTTCGACCCGGACCTCGCCGTGCTCGCCGACCCGGGCCGCTGCGTGCGTACGTACGGCACCCGGGACGACTTCCTCATCCCGTCCGCCTGCCTCAACTCCACGGTGTCCGGGCTGGTTTCGCGCACCGTCCTGCGGGCCGGGCTGATCGGCCCGGACGACTTCCACGGAGCCAAGCACTACGCCGAACTGGCCGGGAGCGACGTCTCGGCGGTGTTCCTGGACGCCGTGGCCGCGTGCTTCGAAGAGGTCCGCGCACCGGCGGTCGAGGGCGCCGACCGGCTGGCCGCCGATCCGGACCGGGCGCCCGACTGGGCCGGCTGGGCCGCCGTCGAGCGGATCAGCGCCGAGTACGGCATCGACAACGTCAACCTGGTCAAGCCCGGCGTCGGCGAGACCACCCGGGTGCTGCTGCGCCGCGTCCCCTGGCGGATCCTCGCCCGTCGCGGCGCCGGCGCCGACCTGGACCACGTCCGGCTGCTCGCCACCCAGCGCGGCGTCGAGGTCGAGGAGGTGGACGGCCTGCCGTACACCTGCGTCGGCCTGATCCACCCGCGGTACAGCCGCGGGGCGACCGGGGCCGACGGACGGTCGGCGGGGCCGGCCAGGACCGACGGGTGGTCGGCGGAACCGGTGGGGTCCGGGGAACCGACGGTGTCGGCGGAACCGGTGGAGTCCGGGGAACCGGTGGAGTCCGGGGAACCGGTGGGGTCCGGGGAACCGGTGGGGTCCGGGGAATCGACAGTGTCGGGGACGCACGGGGCGTCCCCGAAGGGGAGGGAATCCTGATGGGTGTTCTGGTGGCCAGCGACCTCGACCGGACGCTGATCTACTCCGACCGGGCGCTCGCCCTGGACGTCCCCGACCGGCTCGCACCGCGGCTGCTCTGCGTCGAGGTGTACCAGGGGCGGCCGCTGTCCTACATGACCGAACAGGCCGCCGGACTGCTCGCCGACCTCGCCCGGCAGGCCCGCTTCGTCCCCACCACCACCCGGACGACGGAGCAGTACGAGCGAGTCAGGCTGCCCGGCCCGACGCCGGACCGGGTCCCCGAGTACGCGATCTGCGCCAACGGCGGGCAACTGCTGGTGGACGGCGTTCCGGACCCGGACTGGCGCGCCGAGATCACCGCGCGGATAGCCGCCGGCTCGTCCCCGCTGGAGGAGGTCGTCCGGCGGCTCGCGGTGTGCGCCGACCCGGAGTGGACGCACAAGCGGCGGGTCGCCGACGAGTCCTTCGCCTACCTGGTCGTCGAGCGCGCCGCACTGCCGGCCGGCTGGCTGGACGAGCTGACCGGCTGGTGCGCCGAGCGCGGCTGGACGGTCTCACTGCAGGGCCGCAAGGTGTACGCGGTCCCGGCGCCGCTCACCAAGAGCGCCGCCCTCACCGAAGTCGTACGGCGCAGCGGCGCGACCACCGTGCTCGCGGCCGGGGACTCGCTGCTCGACGCGGACCTGCTGCTCGCGGCGGACGCCGGATGGCGGCCCGGGCACGGTGAACTCGCCGACAGCGGCTGGACGGCCCCCGGCGTCACCGCCCTCCGGGAGGTAGGGGTGACAGCGGGGGAGGAGATCGTCCGGCGGTTCCTGGCGGGGGCCACGGCGAGGTAGTGGCGGGATGGCGGCGGGGTCGCGGCGGGTCGGATCCGGGCGCGCGTCCGGCCCGGCCCGGCCCGGCCGGGGTTCGGTTCCGGTTCCGGTCGGAGCCC
Source organism: Kitasatospora sp. NPDC059577 (assembly GCF_042735475.1). Taxonomy (NCBI): domain Bacteria; kingdom Bacillati; phylum Actinomycetota; class Actinomycetes; order Kitasatosporales; family Streptomycetaceae; genus Kitasatospora; species Kitasatospora sp. NPDC059577. The sequence goes on from NZ_JBHWBZ010000050.1 coordinate 33,833, forward strand.
GGTCGGTTCAGGCCTGATCCGGTCGATTCACGTCGGCTCCGGGCCGGTTCACGTCCTGCTCCGGCCGGTCCCTGTCCGACTCCGGGCGGGGCCGGTCAGCCGCAGCAGCCACCGCCGCAGCAGCCGCCTCCACCCCCGCCCCCCGCGGCGGGGGCCGGACGGCCGGCGGCCGCACCGGTGACGGCGACCGTGGACAGCAGCTTCGTGGTGTCCTCGTGCCCCTGCGGGCAGACGGCGGGGTCGTTCGCCTGCGCCATCGGGCGGCGGAGCTCGAAGGTGGCGCCGCAGGAGCGGCAGCGGAAGTCGTAACGTGGCATACCGGCAGAGTACCGAGAGAACCCCGCCGGGAAAGCGGTCAGTGGTGCCCGCCCAGGTCGCCGCGGATCAGCCCGATCACCCGCGCCGACGTGTCCCGCACCGCCGCCAGCTCGGTGAGGAAAGCCCAGTAGTCGGGGTGCCGGCCGGCCGCCTCCAGCGTCGCCACCGCACGGTCCAGCCGGGCCACCGCCTCGTCCAACGGGGCGGCGTGCCGCGGGTCCGGCGCGCTGCGCCCCGCCATCGCCAACCGCTGCGCGTCCCGGATGGCGAAGCGGGCGCGCTCGATCTCCCGGTTGGGGTCGTGCTGCACCTCGTTCAGCTGCCGCAGCCGGTCGTTCACCGCGGCCACCGAGCCGTCCGCGGTCTCCAGCAGCGCGCGGACCGTCCCGATCGCGCCGGTGGCGTCCGCCCAGCGCTGCTCGTCCCGGGCACGGGCCGCCTCGGCGAGCTTGCGCTCGGCGGCGCGCCCGGTCTCCGCGACCTGGTCCGGCACCCGCTGCAGGTCCTGCCAGCAGGCGGCGCTGAACCGGCGGCGCAACTCGCTCAGGGCCGGCTCCACCGTCCCGGCCTTGGTCTCCAGCGCCTGGATCCGGGTCCGCAGGCTCGCCACCCGCCGGTCGATCTCCCGTGCCCGCTCCGGCAACTGCGCGGCGTCGGCGGCGATCGCCTCCGCCCGCTGCCGCACGTCGTCCGCCCGCTGCAGGGTGCCGGCCACCCCGTGCCGCGCCGGGCCCTCGTTCAGCCGCCCCAGCTCCGGCGCCAGCTCGGCCAACCGGGCCGCCAGGTCATCCGCCCGCAGCCCGGCGCCGCGCGCCTCGTCCAACGCGTTCGAGGCGGTGAGCAGCGCGCGCTTGGCCTGCTCGACCGCCGGAGTGACCCGCATCAGCTGCTGCTCGGCGTGCTGGACGGTCGGCTGCAGACGGCTCAGGAAGTCGTTCAGCTCCGCCCGGGCGGAGCCCAGCTGGCCCTTCACGTCCTCCAGTTGGCGCTTGGCCTGCGCCGCCGCGCCCGCGTCCAGGGACTCGCTGTCCAGGTTGTGCGCGTCGAGGGCACCCAGGTAGTTCACGGTGACCTGATCGACCCGGCCGGAGATCGCCGCCAGATCGGCCAGCGCCCGCTGCACCGTCGGCCCGTCCTCCGCAGCGCGGACCGTCTCCACCGCGAGCTGCACCTCGCGCTGGGTCTCCTCCAGCTCGTAGAACGCCTCCTGCGCCGCGGCCCGGGCCTCCCTCGCCCCCGCCCGCACGCCCTCACCCGCGCCACGCCGACCCCACCAGCCGCCGGTCCCGGCCGACGCCAGACCGACCGCCCCCAACGCACCAGCCAGTACCACGGGCAACACCAGCGCGTCCGCCAGCGCACTCCCCGCCCGCCGCCGCCCCCGCCCGCTCCCGCCGGCCACCGTCACTGCGCGCTCCCTGCTCCGACCCGCTGATCCGGCCCCATTCTCCCCGATCACCCCACTCGCCCGTCACCCCCTCCCACCCCACCCGCCCGCACCATCACCACCCACCCGCACCACCCGCCCCACCCCCACCCGGACACCTGGCCCCACACCACCCCCCGGACCAGGTACCCTAGGCACTCGTCGTACGCCCACCAGGCCACGACAGGGGGCGCGTAGCTCAGTGGTAGAGCGCTGCTCTTACAAAGCAGATGTCGGCGGTTCGAAACCGTCCGCGCCCACAGACACGAAGGGCCAGTTCGGAGGAGTGATCCTCACGAACTGGCCCTCGGTCGTTTCCGGGTCTCAGTCTGGCCGTGCCAACCGGCGTGCCAGATGCCCCCAGGGCCAGCGTCTGGCGGACGGCTTCGCCCATGCGGTCGGCGATGGCGCGGTCCCGGTCGCTGGTCATGTGCTGGTAGATGAGCGCGGCCCGGCTGCTGCTGTGGCCCATCCTGGTCATGAGCTCCCGGGTGCTGGCCCTGTTCTGCGAGGCGAGGGTGTTCCCGGTGTGCCGCAGGTCGTGGAAGTGGGCGTCCGCGCTCACCCCGGCGGCCGTGCGGGCCCGGATCCAGTCGTCCCGGAAGTTGCTCCGGCGGAGGTTGCCGCCGCGGGGCCCGATGAACAGGTGCCCGTCCGGGCCGGGGCCGGCGAATTGGGCAAGGCGATCGCCAGGTCGGTCACGATCTCCGCAGGGAAGGCCACAGGGCGGAAGCCGGCGCGCCTCTTGGGCGCCTTGTCGGAGAGACGACCAGTGTTACCTAGCTGGATTTCCGGTGCCTTCACCTGGTCATGGCGGTAGTCATATCCAGCTAGGAAACTTGGCCAATGCCAGCCAGCGGCGGCAGGCACTGTGTGATGACCTCTGCCGCATTCGCGGGCGTGGGAACCCGCCGTGCCTCTGCAACTGCTACGAAGCACGCGCCGAAGTCAACGCCGCCGGCGGCACCCTCAAGAATCTCGCGGACATCGGGGTTGGCCAGCAGTCCGCCTTGTGCGGGTGGGAGCAGCGGACCGCATGAGGCCAGAACCGTTAGAACCAGCCGTGGCTGGTGCGTCGTGATGGCACCCGACAGCTCGGCCAGGCAAGCAGCCAGTGCGATGTTCTGCCGAACGCCAGGAACATTCAGGAGCCCACCCTGGTGGCCTAGATTCGGCCTGGCCGGCTGGTGGTCGATGGGTGGCGTCGAGGAATGATCGCCTGGTTCAGAGGACGACACAGGGGCCGGCTGCGTATGCGCGATCGTTGAAGTATCTGCGTGAGTCGAATTTGAGGCAAACGCCACACTGCTACTGCCAAGGGCGGCCGTGGCGGAGATGGCAGCCGTAGCCGCCAGCGCAACCCAGCGATTTCGAAGAGACATGATCTTTACCTCGGTTCGTGCTTCAACGAAGTGGCTGGAATGCGTGCTGGGCCAGCCAGCTCAGGGGGTGGATTGATCAGAGGCGGGTACTGCAGGTACCCATGTCGGTCCCGCTGCCCTCGACCGCCGATATTCGGGTGATGTTGCTTCAACGGATATCTCCAGGACAGCATGCGACTTCGGCTGGTGCATCTGGTGATGGCAGTCGATGGCCCTCTCCAGCAGCACAGTTGGTGACGGTGAGTGGTGTGAGTCAGCCTTTACACGTCGAAGCTCGCCGCAGTCCGATCACGTCGTCAGCCGCTACTGTCGGCAGGATCCGCGCCGGCAGCGGACCAAGTCGACTATTGGGCTGCAAATCTGCCGCAAAGTAGCGAGTCAGAGCAGATTCGAGGCTCGACCATGCAGCAGCCTGCAAAATCTGCTCCCCGGGCTGCTGGCGTCTCCCTCCGCGGCGGTCCGCGACATCAGTTGCTGACATCAACAGCGGCGAAAGCACCTGGCCGCCAAGTACCCCCTGGGATCGTTGACTGCCGTGCCGACGAAGACTCACTCCGCGCCCACAGATGCGAGGGTCAGTCAGGAGGAGTGATCCCCTGCTCCGCCACCACCAGGGCCTGGCCGGATCGGTAGCCTCGCACGAGATCACTTCGGACATCTGGGGGCTGCAGGCCAAACTGCGGCCGGTGCCGGTGATCCTCCTCGTGGACGAGGTGGAAGAACTGTTTCTCGTCGCCACCCGCAAGGACCAGGAGAAGCGCGACCACATGGTCACCCGGCTAATCTGGCTGGCCCAACTCGGCCGGGGTGCTGGGATGTTCGTGGAAGCATGCGGTCAGCACTTCGGCTCGGAGCCGGGCAAGGGCGCCACCATACTCCGCGCCCAGCTGTCGGGGTGCATGGTCCACCGGGCCGACGACCGCCCAGGACGGAACCACCCCGCTCAGCCTGAGTCATGCCGGCGGCGACCGCATGCAGTGGTGGACAGCCCGGGCGACCGCGCCCATCATCCCCTCATGGACCACAACAAGGCTCGCGATCTCGCCGTCACCAGGTTCGTGGCTTCCGGGACAAACCGCATTGAGGACTGGGAGGTCACAGGCCCAGAGATGGGGCCCGTGCGGACGATGAGCGGCGTGCAGGTCCACCTGATTTTCCACTTCCGGCCGCACGAAGGTGCCGAGACCGGCTGGGACCGTTCCTGGATCCCGCTCCGTGTCGCTGTGGATCCCAGCAATGGCCACACGGACATGCTGAGGTAGCGGCTGGAACGTTTCGACTGATCCGGGCGTGCCACAACCGTGCCGGAATGGGCGGAACGCGACGGACAATCGGGGGCGCTCACGAGCCGACGGCGATCCCGGAGGCAGGTACGGCAAGGCCCGGGTCAGAGTCGGTCCCACACGCCAAGCTTTACAAAGAAGATGTCGGCGGTTCGAAACCGTCCGCGCCCACCAGCGCAAAAGGCCCGCAGCGATCATGCTGCGGGCCTTTTGACTGCAGTGACTGACGGCAGCCGCTGATGTGAGTCGGCCGTCCGGCGTCTCCCTGTGGACCCTGGATGTCGATCGGATGCACCCCGACGACTACGAGAACGCCAAGGACGCCGCCGGTCCCGTTCTACTCCCGGCCACGGGCCGGAAGAACCTGCCGAAGGCCGTCTCGGCCGACGGGAAGAAGCTCCTGTTCCGTTCCGTCCAGGGCAAGCAGGAGACCGCGTTCGTCACCGACCTGACTCCCGGCGCCCAGCCCCAGCAGGTCACCGCCGACGAGGCCGCGACCTCGCTCGGTTACGTCGATGTCCCGCTGGAGTGGCGCTGACCACCCCGGCGGTGCCGCGCCGGGGCCCTGGTGTCCGGGGTCGCGCTCACCGGTGAGGGGAGGGCCGGGTGCGACCCGTCGGGCCGCCGGTCGCCCCCCGGGTGCCGGGGGGTGTGGTGGTGCTGGTAGGGAGAAGGGGTGACTACCAGGGCGTTTGATGCGGTGTTGTGTGATGTGGACGGTGTGATCCGGTTCTTCGACGGGGCCGGGGTGGCGGCGTTGGAGCGGGCGGCGGGTCTGGGGGAGGGCAGTACGGCGGGCGTGGGCTTCGCGCCGGAGAACGACCTGCCGTTGTTGCTGGGGCGGATCGGCAAGGCGGAGTGGGTGGAGTCGATCGCGCGCGGGCTGGCCGGGCGGGTGTCGGGGGCGCAGGCGCGCGGGTTGGCGGAGGCGTTCGCGAACTCGCCGTTCTGGGCGGACGAGGTCGCGGTGGGGATGTTGCGGCAGGTGCGGGAGCACTGCCGGGTGGTGTTGGTGACCAATGCGACGGTCTGGTTGGACGAGGACCTGGAGCGGTTGGGGCTGACGGACCTGGCGCACGAGGTGGTGAACAGTTCCGTGGTCGGCAGCGCGAAGCCGGAGCGTCGGATCTACGAGATCGCCGCGGAGCGGGCCGGGGTGGCGCCGGAGCGGTGCGTGTTCGTCGACGACCGGCAGGAGAACGTCGATGCGGCGGTGGCGCTGGGGATGACCGGGGTGCTCTACCGGGGGCCGGAGGACCTGCGGCGGGCGGTGGCGCCCCTGTTGGGGTAGGAGGCCGCCGGTGGCGTCGGCCCGGACGGTCGGCGCGTGCATGCGGGTGGCGGGCCTGCGGGGGCCGGGTGAGGATCGGGGGGACCGGTCGGGTCCTGCGGTCGGATACCCGGGAGCGGTGAACGGATGGCGGAGCAGGTCGGGGAGACGCGGGCGGAGTTGTCGGCGCGCCTGAACTGGCTGCGGGCGGCGGTGCTGGGGGCCAACGACGGTGTGGTGTCGACGGCGGGCATCGTGACCGGGGTGGCGGGTGCGACCGGTTCGCGGACGGCGTTGCTCGCGGCGGGGGTGGCCGGGCTGCTGGCGGGGGCGATGTCGATGGCGGCCGGCGAGTACGTGTCGGTCAGCACCCAACGGGACACCGAGCGGGCCGCGTTGGCGAAGGAGCGGCGGGAGCTGGCGGAGGACCCGGAGGGGGAGCTCGACGAACTCACCGACTACTACCGGGGCAGCGGGCTGGCGGACGACCTGGCGCGGGACGTGGCGGTGGCGCTGACCGAGCGGGACGCGCTCGCGGCCCACGCGCAGACCGAACTCGGCATCGACCCGGAGGCGTTGACCAATCCCTGGGAGGCGGCGCTGGCCAGTGCGGCCGCGTTCACGCTGGGCGCCCTGGTGCCGCTGATGGCGGTGCTGTTGCCGCCGGAGTCGTGGCGGCTGCTGGTGACTGTGGTGTCGGTGGTGGCCGCGCTCACCCTGTCGGGCTGGGCGAGTGCCCGGATGGGCGGGGCCGGGCCGGCGCGGGCGGTGGGGCGCAATGTCGCGGGCGGGCTGCTGGCGATGGCGGTGACGTACAGCGGTGGCGTGCTGTTGGACCACTTCACCGGCTGAGGGTGGGACGGCGGGACAGCGGCGAGGCGGGTAGGGGGCACGACGGCGCACGGCGCACGGGGTGCGGCTGCAGGTCGGCGGGGACGGCCCGCAGCAGGTCGGGACGGCGGGACAGCGGTGAGGCGGGTAGGGGGCACGGCGGCGCACGGCGCACGGGGTGCGGCTGCTGGTCGGTGGGGACGGCCCGCAGCAGGCCGGGACGGCGCCGCAGGGTGCCGGCCGGCTCGACGGGCGAGGTCGTACGGCCTGTGTTTGTGTGGCTGCAAACCGCTTGGGAGAGGTGAAGGCCGTGACCATGCCCCCGTTCGGATCGAACGATCCGTTCTCCGATCTGCTCAGCCGGTTCTTCGGGATGGGTCCGCTGGACTCCCCGCCCGCCGTGCAGAGGGTGCCGATCGGGCGGCTGCTCAGCGAGTCCTCGCAGGAGTTGTTGGCGCTGGCCGCGCAGCGTGCCGCCGAGGACGGTTCCCGTGATCTCGACACGGCCCACCTGGCCTGGGCGGCGACCCGGGTGGAGCCCTCGCGGCGGATGCTGGAGCGGGCGGGCATCGATCCGGACCGGCTGTCCGGCGACCTGGAGCAGGCCCTGCCGCCCGGTGCCCCGGGCGCGGTGGACGGGCGGCCGGCGCTCACCCCCTCGGCCAAGCGCGCGCTGCTCGCGGCGCACGCCCGTTCGCAGGCGGTCGGCGCTTCGTACATCGGTCCGGAGCACATCCTCGGTGCGCTGCTGGACCAGGAGCGTTCGGGGGCGGGGGTGGCGCTGCGCAACGCGGCGCCCTCGCAGGAGTCGTTGAAGTCGGTGCTGGACGAGCGTGGCCCGGGCGGCGAGCGGGGCGGTCCGGGTGGCCGGCAGAGCGGGACGCCGACGCTGGACGAGTACGGGCGTGACCTCACCGAGGAGGCGCGTTCGGGCCGGTTGGACCCGGTGGTCGGGCGGGCCGAGGAGATCGAGCAGACCGTCGAGGTCCTCTCCCGGCGGACCAAGAACAACCCGGTGCTGATCGGTGAGCCGGGTGTCGGCAAGACCGCGATCGTGGAGGGCCTGGCGCAGCGGATCGTCTCCGGGGACGTGCCGCAGAGCCTCAGGGAGAAGCGGGTGGTCACCCTCGACCTGACCGCGCTGGTGGCCGGCTCCAAGTACCGGGGCGAGTTCGAGGAGCGGCTGAAGAGCGTGATCGACGAGGTCACGGCGGCCGAGAAGAGCGTGATCCTGTTCCTGGACGAGCTGCACACCGTGGTCGGTGCGGGTGGTGGCGGCGAGGGTTCGATGGACGCCGGCAACATCCTCAAGCCGGCGCTCGCGCGCGGGGAGTTGAGCGTGGTCGGCGCGACGACGCTGGACGAGTACCGCAAGCACGTGGAGAAGGACGCCGCGCTGGAGCGCCGCTTCCAGCCGGTGCTGGTGCCCGAGCCGAGCGTCGAGGAGACGATCGAGATCCTGCACGGGCTGCGCGACGCCTACGAGGCGCACCACCAGGTGCGGTTCGGGGACGAGGCGTTGGACGCGGCGGCGACGCTCTCCGACCGGTACGTCAGCGACCGGTTCCTGCCGGACAAGGCGATCGACCTGCTGGACCAGGCGGGTGCCCGGGTGCGGCTGCGCAGCCTGAGCGGGTCCACCGAGGCGACCGGGGTGCGGGACCGGATCACCAAGTTGAGGCGGGAGTTGGAGGAGGCCGTCACGGACGAGGAGTTCGTGCGGGCCGCCAATCTGAAGACGGAGCTGCGGCAGACCGAGGACGAGCTGGCGGCGATCGCGGAGTCCCGCGAGGAGGTCGTCGACGTGACGGCCGACGACATCGCGCAGGTGCTGTCCTCCCGGACCGGCATCCCGGTCGCCGAGCTGAACGCGACGGAGAAGGAGCGGCTGCTCAAGCTGGAGGACCACCTCCACGAGAAGGTGATCGGCCAGGAGGAGGCGGTCACCGCCGTCGCCCGGGCGGTGCGCCGCGGCCGGGCGGGGATGAGCGACCCGGAGCGGCCGACCGGCTCCTTCCTCTTCCTCGGGCCGACCGGGGTCGGCAAGACCGAGCTGGCGAAGGCGTTGGCGGCGCTGCTGTTCGGTGACGCGGACCGGATGGTCCGCTTCGACATGAGCGAGTTCCAGGAGAAGCACACCGTTTCCCGGCTGGTCGGCTCCCCGCCCGGGTACGTCGGCTATGACGAGGCCGGGCAGCTGACCGAGGCGGTGCGTCGCAAGCCGTACGGCGTGTTGCTCTTCGACGAGGTGGAGAAGGCGCACCCGGACGTCTTCAACCTGCTGCTCCAGGTGTTGGACGACGGGCGGCTGACCGACTCCCAGGGGCGTACGGTCGACTTCCGCAACACCGTGGTGATCATGACCAGCAACATCGGCTCGCAGCGGATCCTGGACCACGCGGGGGACGTGTCGCAGATCAGGGACGACCTGATGCGCGACCTGCGGCAGCACTTCCGGCCGGAGTTCCTCAACCGGATCGACGAGGTGATCGTCTTCCACGCGCTCACCCGGAAGGACCTGCTGTCGGTGGTGGACCTGCTGCTGGAGCGCAGCCGGCGTCGGCTGCGGGCCCAGGACGTCCGGCTGGAGGTCACCGACGCGGCCAGGGAGTTCCTGGTCAACCGCGGGTACCAGCCGGAGTTCGGGGCCCGGCCGCTGCGCCGGACGATCCAGTCGGAGCTGGACAACCGGATCTCCGACCTGCTGCTGGGCGGAACCGTGCGGGAGGGGGACACGCTGATCGCGGACGTGAGCGACGGGGAGTTGGTGGTGACGCTCGCGCGGCCGGAGGCGTCGGCGACCTTCGAGGAGGCCGAGGAGAAGGCGGGGGCTTCCGCCGCGGACCGCTGAGGGAAGCAGGGCGGCTCCGGGCGTACTCCAGCGGGAGTACGCCCGAACGCCACTGGTGGAGGACGCGCGCGGGCGGGGCGCGGGTCTAGCTTGTGGGCATGATGCCGCCCACGTCCCAGCCGCCGGAGCCGTCCGGGGAGGCGCCGCCCGAGCCGTGGCGCCCGCCGTGGGTGCGCGGGTCCGGGTCGGGCCTGCCGCTGGGGCTGGCGCCGGCGGTCGCGGTGGTCCAGGTGCTCGGCTCGACCTTCGCCGCGCACAACCAGCCCGGGCGGGCCCCGCTGGACGCGTTCGGCTACGTCCTGCTGTTGCTCGGGCCCGCCCTGCTGGTGCTGTGCCGGCGCCGCCCGGTCGCGGTGGTGGCCGGCACCTCGGCGGTCACCGCCGGGTACCTGGCCGCCGGGTACCCGTACGGGCCGGTGTTCCTGAGCTGGCTGATCGCCTGCTGCGTCGCGATCGCCGCCGGGCACCGCCGGGCGGCCTGGGCCGGCCTGGGCGGGGTCTACCTGGTGCACGTGCTGGTCACCTTCGTGCTGCCCGCGGACTGGCAGCGCGCCGCCCCGCCGTCCGGCACCGTCTGGCCGCAGGAGGTCGGGCTGCTGGCCTGGCTGCTGCTCGTGATGGCGATCGCCGAGATCGTCCGCTTCCGGCGTGAGCGGATCGCCGCCCACCGGGCCTACCGGCAGCAGCTGGAGGAGCGCCTTGCCGACGAGGAACGGCTCAAGATGGCACGGGAGTTGCACGACATCCTGGCGCACAGCCTGTCGCTGATCAACATCCAGGCGGGCGTCGCGCTCGCGCTGCTCGACCGGCGGCCGGCGGAGGCCCGCACCGCGCTGGTCACCATCAAGTCGACCAGTAAGGAGGCCCTCGGCGAGGTCCGCCAGGTGCTCGCGACGCTGCGCGGGCCCGGGGCGGCGCCGCGGGGTCCGGCCCCGGGGCTGGACCGGCTGGACGAACTCACGGAGCAGGCCGACCGGGTGGGCCTGGAGGCCGAGGTGCAGGAGCTCGGCGAGCGGCGCGCGCTGTCCGCGACCGTCGACCTCACCGCCTTCCGGATCGTCCAGGAGGCGCTCACCAACGTCATCCGGCACTCGGTGGCCCGGCAGGCGGTCGTGGTGCTGGACTGGAGGGACCCGGCCCGGCTGGTGGTCCGGGTCGAGGATCCGGGGCCGGCCGTGATCGCCGACGCCGGCGGGTCCGGGAGCGGGCTGGTCGGGATGCGGGAACGCGCGGGCGCGTTCGGTGGCACCATCGCGGCGGGACCGCTGCCCGGCGGCGGTTTCCGGGTCCGGGCGGAGCTGCCGACACCGAAGGCGGGGAGCGAGTGATCCGGGTACTGCTGGCGGACGACCAGCTGCTGGTCAGGGCGGGCTTCCGGGCCCTGCTGGACCTGGAGGACGACCTCACGGTGGTCGGCGAGGCGGACGACGGGGAGGCGGCGCTGCGGCTCGCCCGCGAACTCGTGCCGGACGTCGTGCTGATGGACGTCCGGATGCCGCGGATGGACGGCCTGGAGGCGACCAGGAGGATCGCCGAGGACCCGGCGCTGTCCTCCGTACGGGTGGTCGTGCTGACCACCTTCGAACTGGACGAGTACGTCTTCGAGGCGCTGCGGTCGGGGGCGGCGGGCTTCCTGGTCAAGGACACCGAACCGGCCGACCTGCTGCGGGCGATCCGGGTCGCCGTCGCCGGGGACGCGCTGCTCTCACCGGGGGTCACCAGACGGCTGATCGGCGAGTTCGCCGCGCGGTCGAAGGCGCCCGAGGCGGGGCCGGAGGGGCTGCTCGACGTCTCGGCGCTGACCGAGCGGGAGCGCGAGGTGCTGGCGCTGGTCGGGATGGGGCTGTCCAACGAGGAGATCGCCCGGCGGCTGGTGGTGAGCCCGTTGACGGCGAAGACGCACGTCAGCCGGGCGATGGTGAAGCTCGGCGCGCGTGACCGGGCGCAACTGGTGGTGCTGGCCTACGAGTCGGGGCTGGTGCGGCCGGGCTGGCTGGGCTGAGGGGGGCGTTCGCGGGAGCTGCCGTGCCCGTGCGGCGGCTCCTGCGCGGTTGCCCCCCGTGCGGCTGTTCCTGCGCGGTCGCCCCCGTGCGGCTGCTCCGGTGTGGTCGCCTGTCCGGCCGCCCCTGAACGGACACCCCGTGCGGGTACTCCCGCGCGAGTACGTCGCGGGCCGGGCCCGCACGCGGTCGTCGGTCCGCTACCGTCCCGCCCGGCTACTCCCGGCCCGGCGTGTCCCCGGTCGTCCGTACTCTCCGGGGAGTATCCCGACTGCCGCTGCTGGGAGGACGCGTGAGGAGACCCCTCGGCGGGACGCTCAAGGCACCTCGGGAACCGCCCGAGGTCCTGGAGGCCCCCGGCCGAGGAGATGACCCACCATGTACACGCAGCTGGCCGACTGGCACGGGCCCGGGCCGTGGATCCTGCTGATCCCACTGGTCTGGATCGCCGTGGTGTTCCTGGTGATCGCGGTGCTGCGCCGCACGGTCTGGCGGCGCCGCGGCTGCGGCTTCGGGTACGGCGCCGGATCCGCCGCGGAGCACCCGCTGGCCGTCCTCGGCCGCCGCTACGCCGAGGGCGACATCGACGCCGAGGAGTACCGCGCCAAGCGGGCCGTGCTCACCGAGCCGACCCCGGACGACGCCCGGGGAGGTGGCGCCAGGTGACCACCCTCGACGTCGTTCGCGGCGCCGCCGCGCGGGTCGCCGACGCCGTGAAGATCCACGGCGTCGGCGGCACCGAGGTCCGGGCGCTGGACCACGTCACGGTGGAGTTCCCGGCGGGGCGCCTCACCGCGATCATGGGTCCCTCCGGCTCGGGCAAGTCCACCCTGATGCACTGCGCGGCCGGGCTGGACACGCTCACCGCGGGCAGCGCCTGGATCGGGGAGACCGAACTCGGCCCGCTGAGCGACCGGCGGCTCACGCTGCTGCGCCGGGAGCGGGTGGGCTTCGTGTTCCAGGCCTTCAACCTGGTGCCCACGCTCACCGTCCGGGAGAACATCACCCTCCCGCTCGACCTGGCCGGGGCCGCTCCCGACCGGGCCTGGCTGGAGACGCTGATCGACGTCGTCGGCCTCGGCGACCGGCTGGGGCACCGCCCGAGCGAGCTCTCCGGCGGCCAGCAGCAGCGTGTCGCGGTGGCGCGGGCGCTGGCCGGGCGGCCGCAGGTGGTCTTCGCCGACGAGCCGACCGGCAACCTCGACTCCCGCAGCGGCGGTGAGGTGCTCGGCCTGCTGCGCCGCTCGGTGGACGAGATGGGGCAGGCCGTGGTCATGGTCACCCACGACCCGACGGCCGCCGGGTGGGCCGACGAAGCGCTGTTCCTCGCCGACGGCCGGCTGGTCGACCGGATGGAGCGGCCCAGCGCCGGACTTGTGCTGGACCGGATGAAGGCCTTCGAACGGGGGCGGTCGTGAACTCCGTGACGCTCCGGCTCGGCCTGCGCTCGCTGCGCGCCCACAAGCGGCGACTGGCCGGCACCCTGCTGTCCGTCCTGCTCGGGGTGAGCTTCCTGACCGGCACGATGGTCCTGGGCGACACACTGCGGGCCAACTTCGACACCCTGTTCGCCGACGCCAACGCGGGCACCGACGTCGTGGTCCGAAGCGCCGACGTGCTGGACTCCCCGGGCACGGCCGGCGGGGTGCGGGCGCCGGTGGAGGCGGCGCTCGCCGACCGGCTGCGCACCGTCCCGGGCGTGGCCGCGGCCGAGCCGTCGGTGCAGGGCGCGGGCCAACTCATCGGCAGCGACGGCAAACCGATCGGCGGCCAGGGACCGCCCACGCTCGCGGGCAACTGGCTCACCGACGGCCGGCTCAACCCGTACCGGCTGGCCGAGGGGCGGGCGCCGGCCGCCCCGGGCGAGGTCGTGGTGAACCGCGGCGCGGCCAGGGCGGGCGGACTGCACCTCGGCTCGACCACCGTGCTGCGCACCCCCGATCCGGTGGCGGTCACCGTCGTCGGCATCGCCACCTTCGGGACGAGCGCGGACGGCATGGGGCCGAGCACCTTCACCGCGATGACCTTCGCGGATGCCGAGCGCCACCTCACCCCCAGGGGCGAGGGGCAGGCCGCCTCGGTCCAGGTCCGTGCGGCGGGCGGGCTCTCCCAGCGGGAGTTGGCGGAGCGGATCGCCCCGCACCTGCCCCCCGGCGTCGAGGCGGTCACCGGCGCGGCGGCCACCCAGGAGTCCACCCAGCTGGTGTCCGGGCGGTTCCTGACCATGTTCACGACGCTGCTGCTGGTCTTCGCCGGGATCGCGCTCCTGGTCGCGACGTTCACCATCCACAACACCTTCGCCATCGTGGTCGCCCAGCGGAGCCGGGAGAACGCGCTGCTGCGGGCGCTGGGCGCGGTCCGCGGCCAGGTGCTCGGGGCGACGCTGGCAGAGGCCCTGGCGGTGGGCCTGCTGGCCTCGATCGGCGGGCTGCTGGGCGGGATCGGGGTGGCGACCGGGCTCAAGGCGCTGTTCTCGGCGCTCGGCTTCGCCCTGCCGACCGGCGGCATGGTGATCAGTGCGGCCGCCGTCCTGCTGCCACTACTGGTCGGGACGCTGGTCGCGGTGGGCTCGGCCCTGCTGCCGGCCGTCCGGGCCGGGCGGACGGCTCCGCTGGCGGCGCTGCGGGACACCGGCGTCGACCGGGCCGCGCAGGGGCGCGCGGGCACCGTCCGGGTGGTGCTCGGCGGACTGCTGTCGGCCGGGGGCGTACCGGTGGCCGTGCTCGGCGCGACCGACGGCCCGTCCGTCCTGCTGACGGCGGCCGGGGCGCTGGCGGTCCTGGCCGGGACGCTGGTGCTCGGGCCGGTCGCCGCCGCCCTCGCGGTCCGGGCGCTGGGCGCACCGCTGCCCGGGCTGCGCGGGGTCTCCGGGCTGCTGGCCCGGCGCAACGCGGCCCGCAACCCACGCCGGACGGCGGCCACCGCGAGCGCGCTGATGATCGGGGTCGCGGTGGTCACGCTGTTCACCGTCTTCGGCGCGTCGATCAAGGCCACCCTGGACGACACGGTGAGCAGGTCCTTCGCGGGCGACCTCGCCGTCACCACCGCCTCGTTCGGGGCCGGCGGCAGCGGGATCAGCCCCGGGGTGGCGGCCGCCGTGGCCGGGCTGCCCGAGGTGCGGCAGGCGGTCGGGCTCGGCCGGGGCGTCGCCCGGATCGACGGGCAGGGCCGGACGCTGGACGTCACCGACCCGGCCCGGTTGCCCGGCATCGTCGACCTCGGCCGGGTCGACGGATCACTGGAGGGCCTCGGTACGGACGGGCTGGCGGTGTCCCGCAGCGAGGCCCGGCAGCACGGCTGGAGCCTCGGGCGGACCGTCACCGTGGGCTTCGCCGACGGCACGAGCGGCCCGTTCACGATCCGTGCGCTCTACGGGGGAGGCGGTCTGGCCGGGGACTACCTGATGACCCGGCAGGCCTGGGCGCCGCACCGGGGCCAGGACGCCGACACCCTGGTCGCGGTCGGGCTGCGCGACGGTGTTTCGCCGGGCGCGGGCAAGGCGGCGGTCGAGAAGGCGCTCGTCCCCTTCGGGAGCCCACAGGTCCAGGACCGCGCCGAGTACGCCGCGAGCGCGGCCTCCGGCGTCGACATGATGCTCTCGGTGGTCTACGCGCTGCTGGCACTGGCGGTGCTGATCGCGCTGCTGGGCATCGCCAACACGCTGACGCTGGCGGTGCACGAGCGGACCAGGGAGCTGGGGCTGCTGCGGGCGGTCGGCCAGACGAGGGCGCAGTTGCGCGGCATGGTGCGCTGGGAGTCGGTGCTGGTGGCGGCGTTCGGGACGGTCGGCGGGCTCGGGCTCGGCGCCTTCCTCGGCTGGGCCCTGGTGCGGGCCTCGGACAGCGCCGGGACGGGGTCGTTCGCGATACCGGCCGGGCAGCTGGCCGTGGTCCTGGCGGCCGGGCTGCTGGCGGGCGCGGTGGCCGGCCTCCGACCGGCGGGCCGGGCAGCGCGGCTGGACGTCCTGCGGGCGATCGCGACGGAGTGAGGGGGAGCGGGATCGGAACGCGACGGAGTGAGCGGGAGCGGGAAGAGAGGGGGTGCGGGAAAGGAAGGGGCGTGGGACCGGGGACCGGGAGGCGGAACGAGGGATCCGGGGAGCCGGAGGTCAGCCCGCGGCCGGCGGGAACACGTCGCGCAGCAGCGGGTCCGGCAGGCCGCGCTTGCGCCACTCGCGCGGGTAGCCCAGCGAGACCTCCTCGAACGGCACGCCGTCGTAGGTGGTCTTGCGGGGGATGTGCAGGTGGCCGTAGATCATCGCAGCGGTGTTGAAGCGGCGGTGCCAGTCGGCGGTCAGCTCGGTGCCGCACCACTGGGCGAATTCGGGGTACCAGAGGATCTCGGTGGGGTGGCGGACGAGCGGGTAGTGGTTGACGAAGACGAGCGGGACGTCCGGGTCGCAGGCCGCCAGGCGCTCCTCGGTCAGCCGGACGCGCTCGCGGCACCAGGAGTCGCGGTCCGGGAACGGGTCGGGGTGGAGCATCCGCTCGTCCGCGCAGACGATGCCGCTCTCGTAGGCGGCCGCCAGGGACTCCTCCTTGGTGGTCGTGCCCGGGGCACGGAAGGAGTAGTCGTACAGGAGGAAGAGCGGGACGATCCGGACCGGCCCGTCCGGGCCCTGCCAGACCGGGTACGGGTCTTCGGGGGTCACCACGCCGAGGCCGCGGCAGAGTTCCACCAGGTGCTCGTAGCGGGCGACGCCGCGCAACTGGACCGGGTCCTCGGGGTGGGTCCACAGCTCGTGGTTGCCGGGCACCCACACCACGCGGGCGAAGCGCTCGGCGAGCAGGCCGAGGGCCCACTCGATGCTGGTGGTGCGCTCGGCGACGTCACCGGCGACGAGCAGCCAGTCGTCGGGGTGGGTGGGCTGGAGCTTCTCCACCAGGTCGCGGTTCTCCTGGTAGGAGATGTGCAGGTCGCTCACCGCGAGGAGCCGTCCGCCGGTCGGGGCGGGTCGCGCCGCCTCTGCGTCGCTGCGGTTCTCCGTGGTCACTCCTGCCCCCTGAGGTCGTCCGGCCGATGTGGCCACCCTACGTGGCGGGCCCGGGGAGCGGGGCGGGTTGACGGGATCAGTTGTTCGACCGGTCCGGAGTGCCGCCGGTCCGGAGTGCCGCCGGGGAGTTGAGGGCGGCTCAGGAGCTGAAGTCCATGAGTACGCCGTGCGAGGTGGCGGTGGTGACGGCGAGGATCACCAGCGAGGCGGTGCCGATGACCAGGCCGAGAACGGCGCGGCCGCGGCGGCTGGTGCCGCGGACCAGGGCCAGGGTGGCGAGGGTGATGGCGAGCGGGCCCAGGACGATGTTGAAGAGCAGGAGGCCGGGGAGGCCGAGGAGGAAGGAGGCGACGGCCAGGCCGTCGGCGTCGGCGGTCTCCCGCGGGCCGGCGGTGCGGCGGCCGGTGTCCTGCGGGCCGGCGCTCTGCCGGTCGATCTTCCGGTGGCTGGTGTCCTGGCGGCCGTACTGGGGGGTGGCGGCGGTGCTCATGGCGGTGCGGGTCCTCTCTGGGAGTGGACGCGGGTGCGGTCCGGGGAGCTTCCGGGTCAGCGGTGGCGCAGGCGGGTGATGCCTTCGCGGGCGCCGAAGGCGAGCAGCCAGGCGGTGATGGCGGCGGAGGCGGTGAGGAAGACCGGGAGCGAGGTGTGGGCGGCGGTGCCGATCAGAACGGCCATGGCGACCAGGGCGGAGAGCAGGATCACGGCTGACTCCTTCGGATGTGGCTGTGCCGGTTTCGGTTGACAAGTGTTCACTGACTTGCCATCACTGTACCCCGGCTGGCCAAGTTCGGCAAACGACTGTTTACTGAATGGCGTGAGTCACACCGTAGGGGCCAGACAGGCCCAGAAGCAGCAGAGTCGGCGGGCGTTGCTGGACGCGGGGTTGCACCTGCTGGCCGATCAGAACCTGGCGAGCCTCGGCGTCCGCGAGGTCACCCGGGAGGCCGGGCTCTCCCCCGCCGCGTTCTACCGGCACTTCCCGGACCTCGCCGCCCTCGGGGTCGCGCTGGTCGAGGAGTCGCTGGCCAGCCTGCACGTCATGATCCGATCGGTGCTCGCCGAAGCCGGTGGCGCCGAGGAGCTGATCGACCGCGCGGTGGACGTGATCGAGCGCCACGTCCGCGAACACCGCTCGCACGTCCGCTTCCTGGCCCGCGAGCGGCACGGCGGGGTCCGGCGGGTGCGCGAGGCGATCGACGCCGAGCTCGGCCGCTTCGCCGCCGAGGTGGGGGCCGCACTGGCGCTGCAGCCGGTCTCGCGGGGGTGGAGCGAGCAGGACCTGCGGATGCTCGCCGAGTTGTACGTGGACCACATGGTGTCGACGGCCTCCGCCCTCCTGGAGGCGCAGGAGGGCGACCCGGCCCGGGAGCGGCGGATCGCCGCCACCGCGCGCCTCCAGCTGCGCCTGATCAGTCTGGGCCGGCGCCACTGGCAGGGGAGTTGACCCGGTGGCGTAGGGGACGTGCGGGTGCCCCGGCGGCGGTGGGGGTGGTAACCGGCCATTGCGATCGGGATGGTTTCTTGGTCTTGCCTTGACTCTTGACAGGGGGTCATGTCCGCGACAGCTTTGGTGGACCCCCACACCGAGAGGTCTCTCATGAAGAAGCCGCTCATAGGCATGCTCGCCACGGTCCTGGCCGCCGGCGCCGGCGCCCTCGCCGGCGCAGCCCCCGTCCAGGCCGCCCCCTCGGCCACCGTCAACTTCGCCGGAACGGTCGCGCTCAGCAACTGCTCCGGCTCGCTGGTGCGGATGCCCGGCTCGACCGCGAGCGACCCCGCGCTCGTGCTCTCCAACGGCCACTGCCTGGAGTCCGGTATGCCCGGCCCCGGCCAGGTGGTCGTCAACCAGCCGTCCAGCCGGACCTTCACGCTGCTCAACGCCTCCGGCGGCAGCCTCGCCACGCTGCGCGCGACCAAGGTGGTCTACGGCGCGATGACCGACACCGACGTGTCGATCTACCAGCTGAACACCAGTTACTCCTCGATCCAGTCCCGGTACGGGATCGCCCCGCTGACCATCGCCGCCGGCCACCCCGCCCAGGGCACCTCGATCAAGGTCGTCTCCGGTTACTGGAAGAAGATCTACTCCTGCTCGATCGACGGCTTCGCCTACCGGCTGAAGGAAGCCGACTGGACCTTCAAGGACTCGGTCCGCTACACCTCGACCTGCAACGTGATCGGCGGCACCTCCGGCTCGCCGGTGGTCGACGCCTCGTCCGGCCAGGTGGTCGCCGTGAACAACACGATCAACGAGAACGGCGAGCGCTGCACCCTGGACAACCCCTGCGAGGTCGACCAGAACGGTGCGGTGACGGTGCGCCGGGGCATCGGCTACGCCCAGGAGACGTACGGGATCCCGGCCTGCTTCGCCGCCGGCAACCGGCTCGACCTCACCCGCGCGGGCTGCGCCCTGCCCCGCCCGTAACCCCGCCCGCGCCGCATGTGCACCTGCACCCGCGACGCACCCCGCACCCGCGCCGCATCCTGTGCCCGCGAGGCACCCGCCGGCAGGGCGGCGCAACCCCAGTGACCAGCACCTTTACCCCGATGGGCCATCCACCGACGGCGGATGGCCCATTCGGCCGTCCACCGGGCGGCCGAAGCACCACCTGCACCGCAGAGTTGTGCCCACGAGGCGGCAGTCATGTCCTTTGACCAGATGGAGAGTTGATGACCACCACGCTGAGAAGGCTGTTGGTTTCCACCCTGCTGATACCGCTGCTCGCGTTCGGCGGCCTGGCGTCCCCGGCGCTGGCCGCCGACGCCGACGGCGCCCGGGCGGCCGGGGCGGCCCACGGCCGGAGCCCGGCCGACGACCCGAACGCCGACATCAAGGATCGGCTGGCGGCGATCCCCGGGGTGACCATCACCGAGGAGAAGCCGACCACCACCGGTCACCGCTACTTCATCGCGACCTACACCCAGCCGATCGACCACTCCCGTCCCTGGCTGGGGACCTTCCAGCAGCGCTTCAGCCTGCTGCACCGCGGCTACGACCGCCCGACCGTCTTCTACACCAACGGCTACACCCTGGGCACCAGCCCGTCCCGGACCGAGCCCACCCGGCTGGTGGACGGCAACCAGGTCTCCATCGAGTACCGGTTCTTCACCCCCTCCCGCCCCGAACCGGCGGACTGGTCCAAGGCCGGCATCCGTCAGGCGGCCGCCGACTCGCACCGGCTGGTGACCGCGCTCAAGCGGATCTACCAGCAGGAGTGGCTGTCCACCGGCGCCAGCAAGGGCGGGATGTCCTCCACCTTCTACCGCCGCTTCTACCCGGACGACGTGGCCGGCACGATCGCCTACGTCGCGCCGAACAACACCGACGTCAACGACTACGCGGCCTACAGCGAGTTCTTCCGCACCGTCGGCACCCCCGAGTGCCGGGACCGGCTGAACGCCGCCCAGCGCGAGCTGCTGGTGCGCCGCGACCGCCTGGTGGCCCGCTACACCGCCGACAACAAGGCGGCGGGCTCCACCTTCAACACCCTCGGCACCCCGGACCGCGCGTACGAGGCGGGCGTGCTGGACGTGGTCTGGGCGTTCTGGCAGTACAGCCTGGAGGCGGACTGCGCCAAGGTCCCGGTGGCCGCCACCGCGACCGACGACGAGCTGTACGCCTGGTTCGACGCGCAGTCGGGCATCACCGGCAACAGCGACCAGTCGCTGGCGAAGTACACCGCGTACTACTACCAGGCCGCCACCGAGCTGGGTGCGCCGTTCTTCGACGTCTCGTACCTGAAGGACCTGCTGCACTACGACTACAAGGACCTCTACTCGGCCCGGAGCTACGTGCCGAAGGAGATCCCGACCACCTTCAACCGCAACGCGATGCCCGACATCGACCGCTGGGTGAAGCGCGAGGGCGAGCGGATCATGTACGTCTACGGCGGCAACGACCCGTGGGGCGCCAAGCCGTTCCACCTCGGCCGGGGCAGTGAGGACAGCTACGTCTACACCGTGCCCGGCGGCAACCACGGCTCCAACATCGGCAAGCTGCCCGCCGAGCAGTCGGCGGAGGCCACCGCCAAGGTGCTGGAGTGGGCCGGGCTGGGCGACCAGGACGCCGCCCGTTCGCTCGCCAAGTCGCCGCAGCTGCTCCCGGCCTTCGGGCCGCTGGACGTCGAGGGTCAGCGGCTGGAGCAGGAGCGCCGCCCGCTGTAGCGCCGTCCCCGCTGCCGTGCCGTGCCGTCCGCCGTGGCGCGCCGGCCGGCAGCGCCCCTGATCGGAGGAGGCCGCCCCGCTGCCCGGGGCGGCCTCCTCCTGCTGTCGGCGGGGTCGGCCGCCCTCGGCGCAGGGGGCGGAAGCGGCCGCAGGAGGTGGAGGCGGCCACCGGGGGTGGAAGCGGCCGCCGGGGGTGGAGGAGGAGCCCCCGGACCCCCTCCCCGAAGGAGTGAATCAGTGCTTCAATGCTTTCCATGGCCTACCGACGCACGCCCGCCGTACAAGCCCGCCTGGATGCCCAGCGCGAGGCGGTACTGCAGTCGGCGGTCCTGCTGCTGGCCGAGCGCGGCTACGGCGGCTGCACGATGGCCGCCGTGGCGGACCGCGCCGGGATCGCCACCGGCAGCCTCTACCAGCACTTCGCCAACAAGGCCGAGCTGTCGGTGCAGCTGTTCCGGCGGGTGGTCACCCGCGAGATCGACGCGGTCAACGCGGCCGTCGCCCGGCGGGACACCCCGCAGCGGCGGATCGCCGCCGTGGTCGAGACCTTCGCGGCCCGTGCCCTGCGGGTGCCCCGGCTGGCGTACGCGCTGCTGGTCGAACCGGCCGACGCGGTGGTGGACGGCGAGCGCCTGGTGTTCCGCCGGGCGTTCCGCGACGTGATCGCCACCGAGATCGCCGCCGCCGTGGCGAGCGGCGAACTGCCCGAGCAGGATCCGGTGCTGACCGCCGCGGCCCTGGTCGGCGCGGTCGCCGAGGCGCTGGCCGGCCCGCTCGCGGCCAGACCCGAAAGCAACGGGGTCACCGATCCTCGGGCGGCCGCCGCCGAGGTCGTCCCCGCCCTGGTCTCCTACACCCTGCGTGCCCTGGGAGGACGCGATGACAGCGACGCATGAGGTCACCAACCAGGTGCCCCTGCCGTACGGACACGACACCGCCGCCGACCCCGCCCTGCTCGCCGCGCTGCGGCGGGCCGGTGCCGGCTGGGCCGAGCCCGAACTGCGCGAGCTGGGCCGGCTGGCCGGCTCCGAGCAGGCCGCCGAATGGGGCCGGCTGGCCAACGAGAACCCGCCGGTGCTGCGTACCCACGACCGCTTCGGCCACCGCGTCGACGAGGTCGAGTTCCACCCGTACTGGCACGAGCTGATGCGCACCGCCGTCTCGTACGGCCTGCACGCCGCGCCCTGGCGGGACGGGCGCCCCGGCGCCCACACCGCCCGCGCGGCCAAGTTCTTCGTCTGGGGGCAGGTCGAGGCCGGCCACACCTGCCCGATCTCGATGACCTACGCCGCCGTCCCGGCGCTGCGCGCGAACCCCTCCCTGGCGGCGGAGCTGGAGCCGCTGCTGGCCTCGAAGGAGTACGACTTCGGGCTGCGCGAGCCGCGCACCAAGCGCGGGCTGATCGCCGGCATGTCGATGACCGAGAAGCAGGGCGGCTCGGACGTCCGCAGCAACACCACCGCCGCGGCCCCGCAACCGGACGGCACCTACCGGATCACCGGCCACAAGTGGTTCACCTCGGCGCCGATGTCCGACCTCTTCCTGACGCTCGCGCAGGCGCCGGGCGGGCTCAGCTGCTTCGTGCTGCCGCGCGTCCTGCCGGACGGCAGCCGCAACCGCCTGCACCTGATGCGCCTCAAGGACAAGCTCGGCAACAAGTCGAACGCCTCCGCCGAGCTGGAGTACGACGGCGCGGTCGGCTGGTTGGTCGGCGAGGAGGGGCGCGGCGTGCCGACCATCATCGAGATGGTCAACATGACCCGCCTGGACTGCACCATCGGCGCGGCCTCCGGGATGCGCTACGGCGCCACCCGCGCCGTCCACCACGCGCTGCACCGGCGGGCGTTCGGCAAGGCGCTGGTCGACCAGCCGCTGATGCGCAACGTGCTGGCCGACCTGGTGGTGGAGTCCGAGGCGGCCACCACGGTCGCCATGCGGCTCGCCCAGTCCACCGACCTGGCCCTGGCCGGGGACGAAACCGAGTCGCTGGTGCGGAGGCTGGGCCTGGCGGTGGCCAAGTACTGGGTGTGCAAGCGCGGTCCGGCGCACTCCGCCGAGGCGCTGGAGTGCCTGGGCGGCAACGGCTACGTGGAGGAGTCCGGGATGCCCCGGCTCTACCGCGAGGCGCCGCTGGTGTCGATCTGGGAGGGCTCCGGAAACGTCGCCGCCCTGGACGCGCTGCGGGCCATGGCCAGGCGCCCGGAGAGCGTGGAGGCGTTCCTCGGCGAACTGGACGCCGCCGCGGGCGCGGACCGCCGGCTGGACGCCGCCGTCGCCGCGCTGCGCAAGGAGCTCGCCGACCTGTCCGACCTGGAGTACCGCACCCGCCGGCTGGTCGAATCGATGGCGCTGGCCTTCCAGGGCTCGCTGCTGGTCCGGTACGGGGATCCGGCCGTGGCCGACGCGTTCTGCGCGAGCCGGCTGGCCGGCGACCGCGGTACGGCCTTCGGCACCCTGCCGTCCGGGGTCGACACCGGGGCGATCATCGACCGCGCCCGCCCGGTGACCGCATGAGCGCCCTCCACGGGAACGGCCACCCGGACCGCGGCCGGGAGGCGGCGGGCGTAAGGGAGTTCTGGCGGGCCCTGGGGCTGCCCGGCCTGATCGACGTGCACACCCACTTCATGCCGGAGAACGTCCTCGACAAGGTGTGGGCCTACTTCGACGCGGCCGGCCCGCTGATCGACCGGCCCTGGCCGATCACCTACCGCGAGGCCGAGGCGGAACGCGTCGCCCGGCTGCGGGAGTTCGGTGTCCGGGCGTTCACCTCGATGCTCTACCCGCACAAGCCGGGGATGGCCGCCTGGCTGAACGCCTGGTCCGCCGACTTCGCCGCCCGCACTCCCGACTGCCTGCACACCGCGACCTTCTTCCCCGAGCCCGGGGCCGCCGGGTACGTCGCCCGCGCGATCGGGGACGGCGCCCGGGTGTTCAAGGCGCACCTGCAGGTCGGCGGCTACGACCCGACGGACCCGCACCTGGACGAGGTCTGGGGGCTGCTCGCCGAGACCGGCACCCCCGTGGTCTCGCACTGCGGGTCCGGGCCGGTGGCGGGCCCGTTCACCGGTCCCGGCCCGATCGGCGAGGTGCTGGAGCGCCACCCCGGGCTGGTCCTGGTGGTCGCCCACCTCGGCATGTCGGACTACCGCGCGTTCCTCGACCTGGCGGAGCGCCACCCGGCCGTCCGGCTGGACACCACGATGGCGTTCACCGACTTCGTGGAGGCCGACGACCCGTTCCCGCGCGGGGAACTGCCGCGGCTGCTCGGGCTGCAGGACAGGGTCCTGCTCGGCAGCGACTTCCCCAACATCCCGTACCGCTACGTGCACCAGCTGGAGGCGCTGGCCGGTCTGGGCCTGGGGGAGGACTGGCTGCGGGCGGTCTGCCACGACAACGCCGCAGCGCTCTTCGGCATCAAGCCCGAGGACTGATCACCGCACCGTCCGCAGCACCCCCAGCGCTTCGGCGTGCAGCCCGGGCGCGGCGACCAGGAAGCTGTCGGAGCCGGCCGTCCAGGCCGCCCCGGTGGCGTCCGTCACCGCCGCGCCCGCCTCACCCGCGATCAGCGCGCCGGGCAGCAGGTTGCCCGCGTCCATCCCGTACTCCCAGAACAGCGCCAGGTGCCCGGAGCCGACCTGCGCCACCTGCAGCGCGGTCGGGCCGAGGTTGCGCACCGCCAGCACGGCGCCCGCCATCGCGGACAGTGACTCGCCCGCCCGGCGCAGCGCCACCGGGTCCTCGGCGACCCGCGGCGGCTGGCTGGTGGCGGCGACGGTGACCGCCGTCGCGCGCTCCAGCGGGGCGATCGGCCGTCCGTCCAGCTCGGCGCCGCCGCCCAGCACCGCCCGGTAGGTCCGCCCGCGGTCCAGCTCCGGGGCGTGCACCACGGCCAGCACCGCGGCGCCGTCCCGGACCAGCGTGACGGTGACCGCCCAGTGCGGGTGGCCGAGCAGGTACTGCACCGCGCCGTCGGTCGCGTCACAGAGCCACCACTCGCCCTCGGCGGGCAGCGAACCGTCCAGGGCCTCCGGTGCCCAGCCGGCCTGCGGGCGCAGCGCGGTCAGCCGCCGTCGCAGTCCGGCGACGGCCGGGCCGTCCAGCTCGGCGAAGCGGGCCCCGGCCTCCTCGACGGTCCTCGCCGTGACCGGTTCGGTGGACCGGCGGGCCGCGAGTTCGGCGCCGATCTCGTGCACCGCGGCCTCCACGCCCTCAGCCAGCGCCCACAGTTCGCTCGTCACGGTGACCCTCCTCCTGCTCCGGGGCCGGTCCGCTCCGGCCCGCCGGGACAAGGAGTACCGTGTTCACGGCCGAACGGGACGCTCAAGCCGCCGGATACGGCGGAGATCGGACACCATGGACCTCACTGCTGCGGATCCGGACACCGTGCTGGACCCCCTGGATCGCCGTCTGGTCTGCGCCCTCCAGGTGGACGGACGGGCCGAGCCCGGCCGGATCGCCGAGGTGCTGGGCGTCTCCGCCCGTACCGTCACCCGCCGGTTGGCCCGGATGCGGGAGGCCGGGGTGCTGCGGGTGGTCCGGCTGTCCGACGTCGAGGACGCCGCCGTGGGTGCGCTGCTGCTGCGGATCCGGGTGCTGAGCGGCCGGGTGGACGCCGTCGCGCAGGCGCTGGCCGACCGCCCCGACGTCCCCTTCGTCGACGTGATGCTCGGCGGCCACGAGGTCGGTGCGGTCGTGCTGACCGACGCCGGATCCCGCGACCGGCTGCTGTACGGGCAGTTGCCCGCGACCACCGCCGTCACCGAGACGACCACCCACGCCGTGCTGCACGCCTTCGCCGACGCCGGGCAGTGGCGGGCCGGTCACCTGACCGCGGAGGAGAGCGCCGCGCTCGCCCGGCCCGTCGTCCCGCGCCCCGCCGCGCCCCCGCCGCTGGACGGCCTCGACCGCGCGCTGCTGGAGCGGCTGGGCGAGGACGCCCGGCAGTCCCACGCCGTCCTGGCCGCGGCCGTCGGCGCGCCCGAGTCGACCGTGCGCCGCCGGCTGCACCGGCTGGACGGGCTCGGACTGCTGCGCACCCACGCCACCGTCGACCCGCGGCTGCTCGGCATGGCGGTCGACGCCAACCTCTGGCTGGACGTGCCGCCCGGCCGGATCGCCGAGGTCGGCACCGCGCTGGCCCGCCATCCGCAGGTGCACGGCGTGTTCGCCACCAGCGGCCCGACCAACCTGCTGGCCACGCTGTTCTGCGCGGACCACGGCGAGCTGTACCGCTTCCTCACCGACACCCTCGGCCCCCTCGGCGCCGCCCGCGTCGAGACCACGATCACCGCCCGCGCGGTGAAGCGGGCGGGCGTCCTGCTCCGGCAGCCGCCCCGGCGGCCGTAGCGGCCGTTGCCCGCGGGGCATGGGAGCGGCCGTTACCTGCGGGGTAATCGACGCCCGGCGGCGGGCCGGGCAGGGTGGGGTCGACCCGGTGCGGCCGCGACGGCCCCGGGCTCCCACCCCCGACAGGAGGCGATCCGCCGTGTCCGCCCACGCGAACCCCCGCACCCCCGCCCGGCCGGGCCCCGCCCTCGCGCCGTGGACGGTGCGCGGCGCCCTCACCCTGGACGCCCTGGTCACCGGCGCCAACGGCCTGGCCTACCTGGCCTTCGCCGGCCCGCTCGGCGACCTGCTCGGCATCGGCCGCGCCACGCTGTTCGAGCTCGGGCTCCTGCTCACCTGCTACGCGGTCGCGGTGGGTGTGCTGGGCGCCCGCCGGCAGCCGCCGCGGTCGGGGGTGCGGGCGGTGATCGGCGTCAACCTCGCCTGGGTGGTGCTCAGCCTTGTCGCGATCGAGGCGTGGTTCGAGCCGACCACCGCCGGGTTCGCCTGGATCCCGCTGCAGGCCGCGGCGGTGGGCCTGTTCGCCGTCCTGCAGGTCACCGCGCTGCGCCGCGACGTCCGCTACGGCTGAGGCTCCGGCCCGACCGTGGTCTGCAGGAACCGCGCGGTCTCCGCGTCGGCCGGCAGGAAGGTCTCCATGGCCAGTTCGGAGACGGTCACGTCCAGTGGCGTGTTGAAGGTCGTGACGGTCGAGAGGAAGGAGAGCACCTGCCCCCGGTGGCGGATGCGCATCGGCAGCGCGAACGGGAAGCCGTCCTCGGCGGGGCCGTTCGCCGGGCCGTCCGCGTGACCGTCCGCGGTGCTGCCCGCCGGGCCGCCCGCAGAGCCGCGCGCAGGGCCGTCGGCCGGCTCGGGGTAGCTGCGGACCTCTTCGTACAGCCGCCGCAGCGGCTCGGCGGGGACCAGCTCCATGCGGCGCTCCATCCGCTCCAGCAGGTGCCGCCGCCACTGCCGCAGGTTGACGATGCGCGGCGCCAGCCCGTCCGGGTGGAGGGTGATCCGGACGGCGTTGAGCGGCGGCTGCAGCAGGCGCGGGGCGACCCCGTCGAGGAGCAGACCGAGCGAGCGGTTGGCCGCCAGCACCCGGAAGCCGCCGTCGAGGACGAGCGCCGGGTACGGGTCGTGGGCGGCCAGCAGCCGCTCCACGCCGCCGCGCAGCGCGTCCATCGTGGGGTCGTCCAGCGGCGTCTCGGGGTACTGCGGGGCGTAACCGGCGGCGAGCAGCAGGGTGTTGCGCTCGCGCACCGGGACGTCCAGCTGTTCGGCCAGCCGTAGCACCAGCTCGCGGCTCGGGCGGGAGCGGCCGTTCTCGACGAAGCTGAGGTGGCGGGCCGAGGAGTCCGCCCGCAGGGCCAGTTGGAGCTGGCTGAGCTGCCGTCGTTCCCGCCAGCCGCGCAGCAGCGGGCCGACGCCGGTTCCCGTCGGGCTGCCCATGCCCGCCATGATCGTCATGGCCCAGGACGGTACTCGAACGAGCCCGGTCCGCGGGAGGTGACGAACGCGGACGAAGGGGACGCGGGGGGCCGGGGACCCGGGCGGGCGGGGGATCAGACGCCGGTGCTGGAACCCGGCCGGATGACCATGAGGACCACGACCACGGCCCACAGCAGGTTGAACACCCCGGCCGTCATCGGCAGCAGGCGCAGGCCGTTGACGGCCTTGGTGCGCTGCTCGTCCGCCAAATCGAGGGCGAGCGCGTCCACGGCGGCCTGCTGGCCGGGCAGGACGAAGAGCAGGAGCGAGAGCGCGGCGATCGCGGTCAGCACCATGGAGACGATCACCCAGGACTGTCCCATCACGTCCATCACCTGGGCCAGGCCGATGCCCAGCACCGGTACCGCCACTCCGAGCAGTGCGTAGACCTGGGTGATCCGGTGCAGGACGCGCAGCACGCCCGCGTCGGAGGCCTGGTCCGGTCCGTCGGCCAGCGCGGCCTTCGCCCGGCGCGGGAACATGCTGACGGCCACCGCGACCGGGCCTATGAACAGGACCGACACGAGGACGTGCAGGCTCAGCAGGAACTTGGCCATGGCGGGGCACCCTTTGGATCCGGTGGGCAGCTGGGGAGCGGGCGCGCGATCGGCGGGCCCACGACCAGGCACGCTAACACCGCTTATCCCCGGGGCTCCGGGCGCGGGTGCCTCCGGGGCTCAGCCCGCGGCCGTCAGCTCCACGATCCGCGGCGCGGCGGTGCTGACCGCCGCGACGGCGGCGCCGTGCTCCGGGTCGGTCCAGTCGATCAGGTGCAGGTCCTCGTGGCGGCCGCGCAGCGGGGTGCCCGGCGGCACGGCCAGCGGCAGGGCGGAGAGGTCGATCCGGCCGAGGGTGTCCAGGGTGGCCCGCCCGATCTTGATCAGCGACTCCTTGCGCACCCAGAGCCGCAGGAACGCCCGGTCCGGTTCCGGGTCCGCCTCGACCAGGGCGAGTTCGGCCGGGGCCAGCACCCGGCGGGCGACCGCGCGCAGCGACCCGCCCCGGGCGGACAGTTCGACGTCCACGCCGACCGGCTGGTGGCCGGCGCCCGCGGCGACCACGCCCCGGGTGTGCGACAGGCTCACGTGCACCCCGGGGTGGTCCGGCAGGTACGGCTTGCCGTGGTCGGCGAGCCCGCAGTCCGGGCACTGCTGGGCGAGCACCAGGCCGGCCGCCGGGACACCGAGCAGCCGGGCGGCGCAGAGCCGGACCAGCAGGTGGCCGGCGGTGAAGTCGGTCCGCCCGGACTCGTGCCGGAAGCGCGCGGCGCGCTCCCGTTCGAGGTCGGTCAGCAGGTGCTCGCCCGCCTCGGGGTGCCGCAGCACGGCGTCGGCGGACGCGACGGCGACGAGCGGGGCGCTCTGGTCCTGGGCCTCGGTGGTCATGACTCCAACCTAGCTCCACGCCGGAAGCCGTCGGCGGGGGGAGCGTCACCGCGCCGGCGCCCGGGCGCACCGGGGCGTCGCCGAGCCGTTCGCGGGAACTCCGGATCCGATCCGATGGTCCGCCAGGTGTGAACAGGCCACCGCGACCGGCACCGTCGACCACTCCGCCGGCGAGGCGACCCTCACCGGCGGCGGCACCAGCGCGAAGCAGGTCCTCAACGTCGCGCGGAACCTCGCCCGGCCGCCGCGGCCACCACAGCTGACGGCCGGTCCGGGGCTGCCGGTACGGGGCCGCCGGACCGCAGCGGGCCCGAACGGCGGAGGGCCTGACGCCCGAGAGCCTGAGCAGCCGGTCCACGCCGCGGGCCGCCCGAGCCGAGCCGACCGGGCGGCCCGTGCCGGTCCCGGGTGCCGCTCCTACGCCTGCCGCCCTGCCGGGTAGTCCGAGAGCCCTGCGGCCAGCAGGTCGAAGGCCTGTTCCACCGCGGGCCCGACCCTGGCCCGGACCGCCTCGACCGGTTCGCCGGCCACCACGGCCCGTCGGATCCCGCCGAGCACGGCCCGGTGGGCCCCGGCGATGGCCCCGGCCACCACGTGGGGGAGCGGGTCGTCCTCGGCGGCCCCCGACTCCTCGGCGAGGGCGGCCGCCAGTGCGGCCTCGGCCCGCTCGCCGAGTTCCAGCAGCCGGGCCCGCAGTGCCGGGCTGTCGGCGACGATCCGCCAGAACGCGGCCATCCGCGGGTTCAGCCCGATGGTCGGCTCCCCGTCGGCGACGGCGGCCAGCAGGTCGGCCCGGACGGCTGCCGCGGCGGAGCTGCCGGCCGGGCGGCGGCGGACCACGTCGGCCAGGTGGGCGACCACCGCGTCCTGCCGGTCGAAGAACAGGTCCTCCTTGGTCGGGAAGTAGTTGAAGACGGTGTTCGGCGAGACCCCGGCGGCCCGGGCCACCTCGACGACCGTGACCCGGTCGAACCCGCGCTCGGCGAACAGAGCCATGGCGGTGTCGGCCAGGAGTTCCCGGGTCTGCTGCTTCTTGAGTTCGCGAAGTCCCATGGCGGAATCCTACGCCGGAACCATGGAGTCGCATCAAATTTGAAGTGACACCAAAAATATCCGCTACGGTGGTGGCATGACCTTCACCTTCGGCATCTACCCCGGCGGACTGCTCGGCGACGACACCGGTGTGCTCGCTCCCGTCAGCCCCGACGACCCAGCGTCGATCACCGAGGCCCTGCGCGAACTCCAGGGCGGGGCGGGCGAGTTCCTGGTCCGCGCCTACCGGTCGTACGGGGACCCGGCGCACGCCCCCGAGCGGCCCGAGCGGTACGCGGTCGAAGGCCGCAAGCTCGACCTGGTGCTGCAGTACCGCGACCGCAGCGGGGAGACGGCGGGCTGGCTGGACTTCGTCCGCAGCACGGTCCGGACCGAGGGGCACCGCCTCGCCCTGCTCCAGATCTGCGAGGAGCCCAACCTGGACCTGCCGCCCGTGGACGGCAGCATCCCGAACGTCCGCCGGGCGCTGGTGGAGGGCGTGGTCGCGGCCAAGGAGGAGGCGTTGGCGTGCGGTCACGACCGGCTGGCCGTCGGCTTCAACGCGGTGCCTTCCTTCGACCCCGCGGACACCTTCTGGTCCGGGCTCGGCGAACTCGTCGACGAGCGCTTCCACCGTGCCCTGGACTACGTCGGCCTGGACTTCTTCCCGGACGTCTTCCGCCCCGTCCCGCCCGGCGGACTCACCGACGCGGTCCGGGCGGTGGTCGCCGGATTCCGGCAGGGCTCGCTGCCCCGGGCCGGCATCGGGCCCGCCGTCCCGGTCCGGATCTGCGAGAACGGGTGGCCCACCGGCCCCGGGCGCGGCGAGGCGCGGCAGGCCGAGGTGGTCGACGAGGTGGTCCGGGCGGTCGCCGGGCTGGCGGCCGAACTGAACGTCACCGGCTACACGTTCTTCGCCCTGCGGGACGCCGACAGCGCGGGCGCGGGGCTGTTCCACCACTTCGGCCTGGTGCGCGACGACTACTCGCGCAAGCCGGCGTTCCGCACCTACCGGGACCTGGTGGCCGAGCTGACCGACCGTGCCGACCCGGCCGACTGCGCGGAACCGACGGGTCGTGCCGACCCGGCCGACCGTGCGGAACCGGCGGACCGCGCGGGCTAGTCCGCCTCGAAGAAGCGCTCCACCGTGCGGCGCCGGGCGGCGACGGCGTGTACCGGCTCGCCGATCACCCGCCCGGCCAGGGTGACGGCCAGCTCGCCGACGTCCCGGCGGAGCACGTCGGCCGCCGCGGCCCGGTCGGCGGCGATCCGTGCCCGGCCGGCGACGAGCAGCGCGTCCCTGGTGCGCAGACCCTCCGCGCGGGCCGCGGCGATCGCCGCCGCGCCGCGTTCGGCGTAGTCCGCCCGGATCCGGGCGGCCTCGTGCCGGGCCTCCGCCAGTTCCCGCATGTGGGCGTCCCGGACGGCGTCGGCCTCGGCGTACAGGGCCTCCGCGCGTTCCATCCGGCCCTCGGTGGCCTCCCAGCGCTCGGCCTGCACCCGTTCGGCGCGGGGGAGCAGGTGTCGGCCGAGTATCCGGAGGACCAGGAAGAACAGCGCCAGGCCGAGGAGCAGGGGGACCGGTTCCGGCTTGAGCGGGCCGAGTTCGAGGTTCACGCGACCTCCCAGTGGTCTGACGATCCGTCAATCGTCGGTTTTCCCTGGGTCGACGGTGATCGAACTCGGTGTGGGCATGACCTGCGTCACGGCGCCCGGCCGGCCCCGGACCTCACCGGCTCGGCACGGACGTGACGGTCGGGCCGGTGGTCCGGCCGCCGTCCACCGCCGGCTCGGCGCCCGTGACGCAGGAGGCGTCGTCGGAGCGGGCCGCCCACCCGTCCCGCCTCACCGTCAGGACCGCCTCCGGGCTCAGGTCACCTCGCCCCGGCGGGAGAAGCGCTCCGCCCGCCACTCGCCGCTCTCCATCACCTCGGCCAGCTGCCGGGCGGCGTCCCAGACCTCGGTGTACGACAGGTACAGCGGGGTGAAGCCGAAGCGCATCAGGTCCGGCGCGCGGAAGTCGCCGATCACCCCGCGCTCGATCAGCGCCTGCACCACCGGGTAGCCGTCCGCGTGCCGCAGGGCGACCTGGCTGCCGCGCCGGGCGTGCTCGCGCGGGGTCACCACCTCGATCCCGTCCAGGCCCTCGGTCAGCGAGATGAACAGATCGGTCAGCGCCAGGCTCTTCGCCCGCACCGCGGCGAGGTCGGCCCGCTCCCAGACGTCCAGCGAGGCTTCGAGGGCGGCCTGGCCGAGCAGTGAGGGCGAACTGGTCAGGAAGCGGCCGATGCCCTGCTTGGGGTCGTACCCGGGCTCGAAGGCGAACGGGCGGGCGTGCCCGAACCAGCCGCTCAGCGGCTGCAGCGGACCGGCCGCCAGGTGGCGCTCGGCCACGTACAGGAAGGCCGGCGAACCGGGGCCGCCGTTCAGGTACTTGTAGGTGCAGCCGACTGCGAAGTCAGCGCCGGCGGCGCCGAGTTCGACCGGCAGCGCGCCCACCGCGTGGCACACGTCCCAGATCATCAGCGCGCCCGCGGCCTGCACCCGGGCGGTGATCCCGGGCATGTCCAGCAGCTCGCCGGTGCGGTAGTCCACGTGCGAGAGGACGACCGCGGCGACGTCGCCGTCCAGGTGCAGGTCCAGCTCCTCGGGCCGGACCAGCGCGCTGCGGGCGCCCTCGACCAGGCCGGTCACGCCCTCGGCGATGTACAGGTCGGTCGGGAAGGCCTCGGCGTCGCCGAGCACCGTGCGCCGCCCCGGGCGCAGCCTCAGCGCGGCCGAGAGCACCTTGAAGAGGTTCACCGAGGTGGTGTCGCAGACGACCACCTCCGCCGGATCGGCCCCGATCAGCGGCGCGATCCGCCGCCCCAGCCGGTACGGCTGCTCGAACCAGCCGGCGTCGTTCCAGCTGCGGATCAGCTCCCGGCCCCACTCCTCCTCGACCACCCGGCGCACCCGCTCGGGCGTGCGCACCGGCAGCGCGCCCAGCGAGTTGCCGTCCAGGTAGATCACCCCGTCCGGCAGGGCGAACTCCTTGCGGAACGCCGCCAGCGGGTCGACGGCGTCCAGCGCCGCGCACTCCTCGCGCGTGGTCATGCCCATCTCTCCTTCGTCGCCTCTGCTCACAGCTCGTCCCGGATCGTCCACAGCTCGGGGAACACGTCCTGCTCGGCCGACTTGCGCAGCCAGGTCAGCCCGCTGGAGCCGCCCGAGCCGGGCTTGCCGCCCATGGTCCGCTTGACCGCCGAGAGGTGCCGCTGGCGCCAGCGGGTGACCCGCTCGGCGACGTCCAGCAGGGCCTCGCCGAGCGGCTGCAGCGCGGCGAACTCCGGCTCGGAGTACACCCGGCGCCAGGCGGAGGCGACCTCCTCGGACGGGCGGTAGCGCTGCTCGGAGGGCTGCGCGTCCAGTTCCAGGCCGCGCCTGGCCAGCAGCGCCAACGCCTCGTCGTAGAGGCTCGGGGAGCGCAGCGCCTCCACCAGCCCGTCCTGGGTGCCCGGCATGCCGTCGTACATCTTCAGCAGCGCGGCGTTCTTGTTGCCGAGCAGGAACTCCAGGTGCAGGAAGGCCGCGGACTGGAAGCCGGAGGCCTCGCCGAACAGCGAGCGGAAGGAGTTGAACTCCTGCGGCGTCATGGTGGCCAGCAGGCCCCAGGACTCCACCAGTACGTCCTGGGCGTGTGTGCCCCGGCGCAGCGCGGCGAGCGCGGCGGGCAGGTCGTCCTCGCGCAGCGCCCGCCGGGCGATGTCCCACTCGTGCCGCACCAGGTCGAAGAGCAGCTCCATCACCTGGGTGGTGACGATGAACGACAGCTCGGCGGGCTCCTTGCCGAGCGGGTGCTGCAGGCTGTGCAGCTCGTCCAGTCGCGCGTACCGGGCGTACGGGGTGCTCCGAACCGGCGCCCCGCCCCGACCGAACGACAGGTTGGGTGTCTCCACCGTGTCGTGCCCCATCCCGATCCCTCCTGATCCGTCCGGGCCGTATCGCCCGGTCCGGTGAACCAGACGGACTGCCCGGTTCCACCGGGTGCCCATTGTGCGGCGACGGTGGCCCCCGCTTGAATGGTCGACGGACACCGCAACCGCCATCGGAGCTGTTGATCGCAAGGCGTTCGGCCCATTCGCTTTACGAATGAAAATCACTTGATCCCGACCACCCGGGGAGCCGCCATGGACGCCGTCGACCGCCGCCTGCTGGCCGAGCTGCAGGCCGACGCCCGGCTCTCGTACAACGAACTCTCCCGCCGGGTGAGCCTGTCCGCACCCGCGGTCGCCGAACGGGTCCGCCGGCTGGAGGCCGAGGGCGTCATCAGCGGCTACCACGCGCACGTGGACCCGACCCGGGCCGGACTGCCGATCACGGCGCTGGTGCAGATCCAGTGCTACGGCCCGCGCTGCCTGCTCCGCGACCCCGACGTGGCGACCTGGCCGGAGGTGCTGCAGCTGCACCGGGTCACCGGCGGGGCCTGCTGCGTGCTGCTGGTCGCGGTGCCGACGATGGCCGAGTTCGAGGCGCTGTGCGACCGGCTCGGCGCCTACGGCCAGCCGTCCAGCTCGATGATCCTCTCCAGCCCGGTGCCGTGGCGGCCGCTGGCGCCGCGCTGACCGGGCACACTGACCGGGCACGCTGACCGGGGCGCCGGCGACGACCCCGGGCGCCGGCCGCCGGCCGCTGGCCTTGACGCGGACGTCAAGGAGTAGGTTCCGGCGCATGTCGAACGAGCGCCACATCCTGTTGCTGCCGGGGAGCCTGCGGGCCGGCTCCACCAACGAGACCGTGCTGCGCACCGCCGCCGCGGTGGCCGCCGCCACCCCGGGCCTGCGGACCACGTACTACACCGGGCTGGCCGGCCTCCCGCACTTCAACCCGGACCACGACACCGACCCGCTGCCGGAGCCGGTGGCCGCGCTGCGGGCGGCGATCGGGGCGGCCGACGCGCTGCTGGTCTGCACGCCCGAGTACGCCGGGACGCTGCCGGGCTCGTTCAAGAACCTGCTGGACTGGACGGTCGGCGGGGTGGAGGTCTCGGACAAGCCCACCGCCTGGATCAATGCCGCCGGGCCGGGCCGCGGCGGGGGCGCCGAGGCCACCCTGCGCACCGTCCTCGGCTACACCGGCGCGGCCGTGGTGGACGAGGCCTGCGTCCGGATCCCGCTGGAGCGCGGGGCGGTCGGCCCGGACGGGCTGGTCGCCGATCCGCTGGTGCGCCGGCGGATCGCCGAGGTACTGGCGACGCTGACGCGGGCCTGACGCGGGCCGGGTGCGGTTCGGGCGCGGTCCGGCCTCGACGCGTCCGGCGGCGGGGCCGGGCTCAGTGCGCCTCGGGCAGGTGCGCCCCGAGCCCGGACAGGCCCTCCAGGAACAGTTCCACGCCGACCGCCGCCAGCAGCAGCCCGAGCAGCCGGGACAGCACCTCCAGGGAGGTCCGGTGGGAGCGCTGCAGCAGCGGCGCCAGCAGGGCCACGCAGAGGTAGTTGATCACCGTGACGGCCACGTACGCCCCGGCGACCGCGGACTTCCAGGCCCAGTTGTCCTGGTTGAGGGAGGCGACCAGGACCGCGGTCACCGCGAGCGGGCTGGCGATGTACGGCAGCAGCAGCTCTCGGATGCCGTCCACCAGCGGGTTCGACAGGTGGTCGTCGCGCTCGCTGTCGCCGCCGAGGTGGACGCCGAAGACCAGCGCGACGGCGTAGACGAAGAAGATCAGCCCGCCCGCGAGCTGCAGCGACTGGTCGCTGATGTGGAAGAGGGTGCTGACCTCGTCCGCCGTGAACCCGAGCACCAGGCCGATCACCGCCGAGATGACCGTGCTCCACGCCGCCAGCCGCCGCAGGTCCCGGGTGCTGCGGGTGGTGGCCAGCCGGGCGAAGGACAGCAGGGTCTTCGGCGGTCCGACCACGGCGAAGAAGGTGATGAACGCGCTGCTCAGGTTGAAGACGAACATGCGCCCAGCATGACCGCGGCGCCCCGGGCGGCCGGGCCGCCACGCCCCGCGGTCGGGAGTGGCGTGGGCCTCCCCGGTCCGGGCCTCCGCTTCCATCGGCGTTTCATTCCCGGTCGACGGTGAATTCGCCCGGATGGCGGCACCGGACTCGAACGCGTGGACGGTCTCGGTTGCTATGGAGGCAGGACTGCCACCCGGGCGGCCCCACCGGCACGACCAACGGCAGGGACCGCTCCGCCGCGGAAACGAGGAAGCGACATGTGCCTGAACCGTAAGGACCTGGGCCTGCTGGCCCTGCGCAGCGCGGTCGGCGGGGTGCTGATCGCGCACGGCACCCAGAAGCTGTTCGGCTGGTTCGGTGGCGGCGGCCTGGAGGGCACCACCCAGGCCATGGACCACATGGGCTTCCACCCGGCCCGGGAGAGCGCGATGGCGGCCGGCCTCGGCGAGGCGGGCGGCGGCGCGCTGCTGGTGGTGGGGCTGGCCACGCCGGCGGCCGGCGCGGTGGTGGCCGGGACGATGGCGACGGCCGTGGCGGTGCACGCCCCGGCCGGCTTCTTCGCGATGGGCGGCGGCTACGAGTACCCGGCCTTCCTCGGGGCCACCGGCCTGGCGATCGGTCTGGCCGGTGCCGGACGGTACTCGATGGACCACCTGACCGGCCACGCCTTCGACCGCTCCTGGATCGGTGCGCTGTCCTTCGTGGCGAGCGCGGCCGGGGCGTACGCGGTGGTCGCGCGGCGCCGGCACGTGGTGCGGCTGCGCGAGGAGCGGGCCGCCGTGGAGGCGGACGAGCAGGAGGGTTCCGGGCTGTCCTGACCCGGTCCGGGCGCGGGGAGCGGTGGGGCGGACGCGGTCACCCGGAGGCAGCAGCCCTGCTGGCGGCTGTCCCCGGGCCCTCGGAGGGTGGGCGGGAGGCGTGCCGGACAGCCCGGCGCCGACCGGAACCGGCCGACCGGAAACGAGGGACCGCATGGACCGCCAGCCGCTCACCCGGGGGACTCCCCCCGGTCCGAGAGTCACCGCGCAGGACCTGGACGCGTCACCGCTGCGCCGCCGACGCCACGCGGTGGCCGGGGTGTTGACCGCGGCGCTGGTCGGGATCGGTGCGCTGGCGGGCTGCTCCTCCGGCCAGAGCGCGAGCAGCGTGGCCTCCCAGGCGGCGTCCGCGGTGGCGAAGGGCGCGAGCGCGGCTGCCTCCGCCGCCTCGGCGCTGGCCTCGGCGGCCGGTGGGGCGGGTTCGGCGCTGGCCTCGGTGGCCGGCGGCGCGGGTTCGGCACTGGCCTCGGCGGAGGCACGGGCCTCGGAGGCGGTGTCGTCGGCGTCCTCGGCCGTCGCGGGGATCAAGGGCGGACTGGACGCCAAGGGCGACGTGACCGTCGGCGCGGTGACCACCGGCACCGACAACAAGGAGCAGGTGCAGCTGACCGTCACCAACCACGGCCAGCAGACCTACCGGTACGTGATCCAGGTGAACTTCACCGACGAGTCCGGCAAGGTGGTCGACGCCACGGCGGTGACCGTCCCGGACCTGGCGGCGGGACAGAGCGTGCAGGCCGCCGCGCGCAGCAACCGGGAGCTCTCCGGCACGGTCAAGGCCGAGGTCGCCAACGCGATCCGGTACTGACGGCGCAGCTCGGTGCGGGGGTGGAACCTTAAGCGGGTCTCAAGGCCCAACAGGACCCCTTGACGGGCGAGTTGGTCTAGTCCATTTTTATTGCCCAGGTGCAGGGAGCCCCTGAACCGGCGTCGACGGCCTCGTGCCCTCGGCGCCCGGTAGGGGCATACCCCTGTTAGGGCATGGCAGAAACCCGCAATAACCCACACCAACCCCTGCATTGACCGG
>NZ_JBHWBZ010000050.1:71386-73529 GCF_042735475.1 Kitasatospora sp. NPDC059577
GGTATAACTCGCCAAACACCCCACAGTGCCGGCGGGTTTTATACTACAAATTTTTATCCCCAAGGTTCCTGGCCCCCCCAACCCGGTTCCCCGGGCCGGGGCGCGGCGGGCGCGGGTTCGGCGCATCCCGGTGTCCGTCATGGCCTGAACCGCTCGATTCCCCACCCTTCCCTGTCATGTCCCGGTCGTCCGGCCCCACCCGGACGCGCGCCCCCGGGTCCGGCGGGAATCCCCCACAACCAGGAGTCACGCACCCATGCTGCGCTCACGCATCGAAAGGGCCGGGGCCCCGGCTCCGCAGGGCGGCCGCCGACGCCGTCCGAAGAGCCTGGCCGCCGTCGCGGCCGGCACCACCGCCTCCCTGCTGCTCGGCGCGGGCCTCGCGCTGTCCGGCGGCGCCGCGGCCAACGCCGCGACCACCAACAGCACCGGCGCGCCCGCCACCAGCGGCGGCATCAAGGTCGCGTACTTCGACCAGTGGTCGATCTACGCGAACGGGTACTACCCCAAGACGATCCAGGACACCGGCGCGGCCGGGAAGCTGGACTACCTGATCTACGACTTCGCCAACATCCACCCGAGCGACCTCGGGTGTTTCGAGGCCACCAAGGCCGCCGACACCAACGACAACAACCCCAACGCGGGTGACGGTGCGGGCGACGCCTTCGCCGACTACCAGAAGAGCTTCGGCGCGGACATCTCGGTCGACGGCGTCGGCGACGTCTGGAACCAGCCGATCGCGGGCAACTTCAACCAGCTGAAGAAGCTGAAGGCGAAGAACCCGAACCTCAAGGTCCTGATCTCGCTGGGCGGTTGGACCTACTCCAAGTACTTCTCGGCGGCCGCCGCCACGGACGCCTCGCGCAAGCACCTGGTGTCGTCCTGCCTCGACATGTTCATCAAGGGCAACCTCCCGAGCGACGCCGGCTACGGCGGCCCGGGCTCGGCGGCCGGGGTCTTCGACGGCGTCGACATCGACTGGGAGTACCCGGGCGGCGGCGGCCACGCCGGCAACCTCTCCAGCCCGGCCGACAAGCAGAACTTCACGGCGCTGCTGAAGGAGTTCCG
The DNA here is from genome assembly GCF_042735475.1 of Kitasatospora sp. NPDC059577. Lineage (NCBI taxonomy): Bacteria > Bacillati > Actinomycetota > Actinomycetes > Kitasatosporales > Streptomycetaceae > Kitasatospora > Kitasatospora sp. NPDC059577. Next base: position 72,455 of record NZ_JBHWBZ010000050.1, read on the forward strand.
CACCCAGCTGGACGCGCAGGGCAAGGCCGACGGCAAGACCTACGCCCTGTCGGCGGCGGTCGGCGCGGGCCAGGACAAGATCATGAACGTCGAGACCGACAAGATCGGTCAGTACCTGACCTTCCTCGACGTCATGACCTACGACATGCACGGCGGTTGGGACCCGCAGGGGCCGACCAACCACCAGGCGCCGCTGTACTCCGGCCCGAACGACCCGTCGACCCCGGCCAAGCCGGGCAACGGCAAGTACTCGATCGACAACGCCATCAAGGCGTGGACGGCCGGCGACGCGCAGTACGGCATCCCCGGCGGCTTCCCGGCCAACAAGATCAACATGGGTGTGCCGTTCTACTACCGCGGCTGGACCGGCGTCCAGAACAACGGCAGGAACGGCCTCTTCCAGCCCGCCGCCGCCCCGGCGGCCGGTGCGGCGATGTCCGGCAACGTCCCCGGCATCCAGATGTACAAGGAGCTCGCGGGCTTCGTCGACAACCCGTCCAAGACCTTCTGGGACGACGACGCCAAGGCCACGTACTTCTACGACGGCAACACCTTCTGGAGCGGTGAGGACGCCAGGTCGATCCAGGCCAAGCTCGACTACGCGCACTGCAACGGCCTCGGCGGCTCCTTCGCCTTCTCGATGTACGACCTGGGCACCAAGACCGCCCTGTTCGACAAGATGGTGACCGCCACCAACGGTTCCGCCGCCGGCTGCCCGGCCCCGCCGACCGGCACCCCCACCCCGACCCAGACGCCGACCGGCACCCCCACCGGGACGCCGACGGGCACCCCGACCGGCACCCCGACCGGCACCCCGACCACGCCGGCCACCTGCTCCGCCGCCCCGAGCTGGGACGCCAACACCACCTACGCGGCCGGCGGCACCAAGGTCTCCTGGAAGGGCCACTACTACACCAACAAGTGGTGGACCAAGGGCGACGACCCGAGCCTGAGCGGCCAGTGGGGCGTCTGGACCGACAACGGTCCCTGCTGACGACCCGCACCACCGGATGACCGGGGGCCCGACGGGCCCGCGCGGCGCACCGGGAGGTCCGGCCCGCCGGGGGAGCACCCC
>NZ_JBHWBZ010000051.1:0-64337 GCF_042735475.1 Kitasatospora sp. NPDC059577
GGCGCCCCCCCCCCCCCCCCCCGCGCCCCCCCCCCCCCCCCGCCCCCCCGGGACCCCCCCCCCCCCCCCCCCCCCCCCCCGCCCCGCCCGGCCCGGTCGACCCCGGCCGGTCAGGCCCGGCCCGTCAACCCCGGCCCGTCAGGCCCGCCGGGATCCGGCCGGCTCCGCCGGGTGCGGCCGCCGCCCGGCGGCGGCACCGGCCGGGACGACCGGTCGGGCCCGGCCGAGCAGGACGGCGACCAGCACGGCGGTGACGGCGAGCGCGGCCGCCCCGCACAGCACGGCGAGGTGGATGCCGTCGATGAACGCCCCGTCCACGGCGTCCCGGACGGGGCCGGGCAGGGCCGCCGTTCCCGGTCCGCCCCCGTGCAGCGCGCCGGTGGGCGCGTCCGCGACCGGGCCGACCACGTCCGGCGGGACGCCGAGCCGGTCCAGGGCGGCCGTCAGGGAACCGGTCAGCCGGTCGGTCAGCACGGCGCCCAGCACGGCGATCCCGAGCACGCCGCCGAGTTCGCGCAGCGTGTTGACGGCGGCCGAGGCCATCCCGGTTCGTTCCGGGGGGACCCGCATCATCACGGCGATCGACACCGGGGTGAAGGTCAGCCCCATCCCGAGGCCCATCGCGAACAGCGTCCACAGGTATTCCGGGTAGCGGGCGTGGTCGCCGTACAGCGCCAGCCCGCCGAGACCCGCCGCGCACAGCGCCAGGCCGAGCACCAGCGGCGGCCGCGGGCCGTGACGGGCGGTCAGCCGGCCGGACAGCGGCGCGGCGACCACCAGCATCGCGGTCATCGGCAGTCCGGCGTAGCCCGCGGCGGCCGGTGACCACCCGAGGGTGCCCTGCATCATCAGCGGCAGGAAGAACAGGGCGCCGAACATCCCGAAGCTGACCATGAACCCGCTGAGCAGCGCACCGGCCAGTGCGCCGTCCCGGAACAGCCGCAGCTCCAGCATCGGCTCCGCGAGGCGCAGTTCGAGCACCAGGAAGGCGAGCAGCAGAACGGCGGCCGCCGCGCCGCCGCCGAGCACCCGGGCGTCCGTCCAGCCCCAGGACGGACCCTCGACCAGGGCGTGGACCAGCAGGGTCAGCCCGGTGGCGGACAGTGCGAGGCCACCGAGGTCGATGCGGCGCGGGCGCGGCGGGATGTCCGGCAGGACGCGGGCGGCGAGCAGCAGCCCGACGGCCCCGATCGGCACGTTGATCCAGAACACGCTGGCCCAGCCGAGGTGCTCGACCATCGGGCCGCCGACCACGGGGCCCACCGAGAGGCCGAGCGCGGAGACCCCGGACCACGTGGCGACGGCGCCGGCCCGCTCGCGCTCGTCGGTGAAGACGTGCCGCAGCAGGGCGAGACTGCCGGGGGTGAGCAGGGCCGCCCCGACGCCCTGCAGCATCCGGGCGCCGACCAGCACCCCGATCGTCCCGGCGAGGGCGGCGACGGCGGAGCCCGCCGTGAACAGGGCGAGACCGAGCCGGAACACCCGGGTACGGCCGTAGCGGTCGCCGAGCGTGCCGCCGGTCAGCAGGAGGGCGGCGTAGACGAGGCTGTAGCCCTCGGCGATCCACTGCAGGCCGCTGATCCCTGCGTGCAGGTCCTGCCCGATCCGGGGCAGGGCGTTGTTGACGATGACGTTGTCCAGCATGGACATGAACATGGTGACGCAGAGCGTGAGCAGCGCGAGCCGCCGTCGGCGGGCACTCGACCCGTCCATGGATCCCCTCCCGGAGATGAGCATCTAACACTGTTAGGGATTGGTTCGGCAGCCACAGAGTGCCCCTAACGGTGTTAGATTGCAAGCGGGAATTTCCACGACAGCGCTGGAGGCGTCCGCACAGCCATGCCGGAGAACGACACGACCACGCCGGGGAACGGAACAGCGGGGGCCGGAAACGGGACGGCCGGACCGGGGGGCGGGACCGCCGGACCGGGAAAGGCGGCCGCTGGGCCCGGAAAGCCGGCCCAGGCCCCCGCCCTGACCAGGGACGCCCTCGCCCGGGCGGCCCTCCGGGTCCTGGAACGGGACGGCCTGGCCGGACTGTCGATGCGCAAGGTCGCCACCGAGGTCGGCGTCAAGGCGGCCTCGCTGTACTGGCACGTCCGCAACAAGGAAGAGCTGCTCGACCTGCTCAACGACGCGATCATGGCGTCGGCCGAACCCCCGCCGCGCGAGGGCGACTGGCGGGTACAGCTGCGCGGCTACTGCTGGCGCTACCGCAGCCTCCTGCACGACAACCGCGACGCCGCGAAGGTCGTCGCCGGCCGCCTCGCCCCGGGCCCCCACCTGTTCGGACTGCTGGAGGACCAACTGGACCGGCTGCGGGAGGCCGGCTTCTCCGACGCCCACGCCGCCCTGACCACCTACCTGCTGAGCTCCTTCGTGCAGGGCTTCGTCCTCCAGGAGCAGTCACCCCTGTCGGCCGCCGAGGCCGACGGCGCCAGTCGGCTGGAGGTCGTCGGCGAGGTCCGCGACCGCTTCCGCGCCCTGCCCGTCGAGACCTTCCCCAACCTGGTCGAGCTCGCCGCCGACCTCACCGAACCCGATCTCGACGTCCGCTTCGAGTTCTGCGTGGAGCGCATCCTCGACGGGCTCGCCACGCTGCTCCCGCCGGAGCGGCGCTGATCCGGCGGCTCGACAGGCCGTACGGCGGCGCCCGGCCCCGGGGTAGGCTCACCGGGCACCCCCGTCCGTACGACCACGGAGGAGTCACCGATGCCCGCCACCTACCCCCTCTACGAGCCGTACGCCCAGGGCCTGTTGGACGTCGGTGACGGGCAACGGATGTATTGGAACGCCTCCGGGAACCCGGCGGGCACCCCGGCCGCGGTGGTGCACGGCGGGCCCGGATCCGGCCACAGCCCGGGCTCCCGGCGGTACTTCGACCCGGAGCGCTACCGCGTCGTCCAGTTCGACCAGCGCGGCTGCGGGCAGAGCCTCCCGCACGCCGCCGACCCGTCGACCCGGATGGAGCACAACACCACCGCGCACCTGATCGCCGACATGGAGCGGCTGCGCGAACACCTCGGCATCGACAAGTGGCTGCTGTACGGCGGCTCGTGGGGCTCCACGCTGATCCTCGCGTACGCGCAGGCACACCCGGAGCGGGTCTCCGGGATCGTGATCTGCGGGGTCACCATGACCGACGCCGACGAACTCGACTGGCTCTACCGGGGCGTCGGCCGACTGATCCCCGGACCTTGGGAGGACTTCCGGGACTTCCTGCCGGCCGCCGACCGGGACGGCGACCTCCTCACCGCCTACAGCCGGCTGCTCGACGACTCCGACGAGACGGTCCGACGGGCCGCCGCCAACGCCTGGGCCACCTGGGAGGACGCGGTCATCGCGCACGAGGCCCTGGGCAAGCCGAACGCCTACAGCGACCGACCCTCCGACGCCCTCATGGCCTTCACCCGGATCACCGCACACTACTTCTCCCACCGGGCCTTCCTGACTGACGGTCAACTGCTCCGCGACGCCGGGCTGTTGGCCGGGATCCCGGCCGAGCTCATCCACGGGCGGCTGGACCTCGGCGCCCCCCTCGGCATCCCCTGGAAGCTGGCCAAGGCCTGGCCGGACGCCCGACTGACGGTCATCGACGAATCCGGGCACACCGGGAGCCCGCGGATGACGGAGGCGGTCCTGGCCGCGATCGAGCGGTTCGCCTGACCATCCGGGACCGGCCGGGGCGAAGCGCGAGAGGCGAAGCGCGAGTCGGGGGCGGCGTGGACGTCGGGGGCGCCGGTACCGGCCTAGAGGTCCCGGCCATCCGTCACCCCTGGCCCATTCCGATGAACCCCTACGATACGACGCATGATCGCCTACGCCCCGGCCGCGCTGTTCTTCCTGTTGTTCGGAATCGGGGTACTGCGCGACCGCCGTCAGTTCAGCAACGCCGTCCTCCTCGGCATCGCCGTCTCACTCCTCCTGCTGGCTCTGCTCGCCGGACTCCGCAAGGCCCCCACTCTCGTGGTGGAGGTCGTCGCGGTGGCGATCATCCTGCTGCCGGCCCTCGGCACGGTGGCCCTGATCTGGTTCCTGATCTCCAACGGCATCACCATGATCCGCAAGGAGGGCACCCGGCCCGCCAACCTGCTGTCCCTGCTCGCCGGATCGGGCATGCTCGGCGTGATCGGGCTGCTGCTCGCCGCCCTCGTCACCGGCTCCAAGTCGCTGGCCGTGCTGGCGGGCACCGCCGTCCTGGTCGTCCTCTACGTCTCGTTCCTGTTCGTCTGCTTCGTCGGCTACGCCTTCCTCTACAGCCGCCACCGACCGCGCCGGAACGTCGACTTCGTGGTCGTGCTCGGCTCCGGGCTGATCGGCGGCGAACGCGTCCCGCCGCTGCTGGCCAGCCGACTGGAGCGGGGCCGCCAGGCGTACGAGAAGCAGGCCGCACGCGGCAACCCCCCGGTGCTGATCACCTCAGGCGGTCAGGGGCCGGACGAGAAGCTGCCGGAGTCCCACGCGATGGCCGACTACCTGGCCGAACGCGGCTTCCCTGCCGGGCAGCTGGAGCGGGAGGACCGCTCGCGCACCACCGAGGAGAACCTGCTCTTCAGCAAGGCCATCATGGAGCGGGCCAAGCCCGACTACCGCTGCGTCGTGGTCACCAACGACTTCCACGCCTTCCGGGCGGCGCTGCTCGCCCGCAAGACCGGAGTGAACGGGCACGTCCTCGGCTCGCCCACCGCGCGGTACTACTGGCCGAGCGCGACCATCCGCGAGTTCGCGGCGGTGTTCCTCTCGCACAAGCTCGTCAACTTCGGGATCTGCGGCCTCCTCGCGCTCTGCGGGGTGCTCGCGGCGCTCTGAGCGCCCCCGACGTCCGGGACCTTCCTCGGGCCTGGTCCCGGCAGCCTCGGCGGCCGGGACCAGGTCGTTCCGCCCGCTCGGGACGTCGACCCGTCAGGCCGCGGGCCGGGGCGCCAGGATCGCGCAGGTGGTGGTGGCGTGCGCGTAGAGCTTTCCGTTCTCCACACCGATCACTCTGGCCTCGGCGGTCGCCATCGTCCGGCCCAGGTGCAGCACCTCGGCCTCGCAGCGCACCGGCGCCGAGTCCGCGAACAACGGGCGCAGCATGTGCACGTTCAGCTGGGTGGTCGTGTAACCGAGGCCGGCCGACAGCCTGCTCAGCACGGCGCAGCCGAGCGCCGAGTCCAGCAGAGTGGCCAGGTAGCCGCCGTGCACGGTGTTCATCGGGTTGTGGAGGTGGTCGCCGAAGTGGCCCTCGAACACCGCCGTGCCCGGCTTCACCTCGGTGAGGTGGAAGCCCATGGTGCTGCAGATCGAGGGCTCCGGGATCCGCCCGGCGATCCACTCCAGCAGGATCTCCTCCCCGGTCAGGTGGGAGTACTCGGCGATCGGCGGACCGGCCGTCCAGGTGTGGGTCCGGGTGCGCAGTTCCCGGTCGGACGGGTGCTGCGGCTTCTGCTGCGGCTTCTGCTGCGGCTTCTGCTGCGGCTTCTGCTGCGGCTTGTCGGAGTCGATCTCTGAAGTCGTCATGGGATCAACCTGCCCGGTTCGGTGATCCGTCTCAAGTGCCTTCCGCGGTACGGCAGGGCAACCGCTGCCGGCCTCCCCGCCCCGGCTCCCCGCAACCTTCTCGACGGGCCGAACACTCGCCCCCACAATCACACCGCCTCGCTCGGCTCTTGTACGGCCCTTGTGCGGCCCTGAGGATGGTCGCCAGGGCGAGTCCTGCGGATCGGAACCGGGCCGGTGTCACCCGTTCGGAGCGGCGGGCGCAGAATGATCCCGTTGGTCCTGGTCAGGGTGTCGGCCCGTGGTGGTGTGTCGGAGGCATGGTGTTTCGCCGCTGGTGGTTCGTCAGACTGCTGACGGTTCCGCAGGAGCAGACCGATCGGCGTGGCCCGAGGCGTACGCGGGCCGAGCGGCAGCGCGCCGAGCGGGAGCGGCGGGAGCTGGTGCTGGGCGAGTGGGAGGTGCTCCGCGACCGGCTCGCACGGCTCGCCGCGCAGCGGGTGACCGCCGCGGGCGAACTCTTCCGGGCCGCCGAACTACGGCTTTCCGCCGAGGAGACCACCGGCTCCACGCAGTCCGCCGCACGCGCCGGGTACCTGTGGGCCCTGGAGACGTTCGAGGCCGCCGGGCGGCTGCTGGAGCAGGCCGAGGACCCCCACACCGACCTCCCCGGCCTCGCGGCCGCGGTCGTGCTGGCAGAACAGGCCGTCGAGCGGCTCGCCGCCGCCCACGCCCTGCTGGCGGGGCACCGCCCCGAGCAGCCGACCGTCCGCTGCTTCTACAACCCTTTGCACGGCCCGGCCCTCCCCGCCGCCACCGCCCCCCGGCCCGGGAAGAAGCAGCGCCAGCGCCCCACCCACGGTGCCCGGGAGGCCGCCGCGGACCGGCGTCCGGCCTGCCGGTCCTGCCGCAACGCCATCCTGGCGGGCCAGACCCCGGACGTGCTTCCGGCGTTGCTTCCCGCCGGGGCCACCGACCGGGGCAGCGGGCCGCACCTGGTGCCCTACTACACCGTGCCGCAGCAGTGGTCGGTCTGGTCCGCCACCGCCTGCGGAGCCTACGACCCCGATGCGCCCGCCCTCGTCCTGCGTGGTGATCACCACCGCCATCCGCCGCGCTGACGCCCTTCGGGCGAGCAGCGTTTCGCAGGGCGGCACGACAGATGGTCAGGAGGACACGGCCGAGCCCCCCTGGTCCTCCCGGAGCCCGGCGAACAGGTCGCTCTCGACCGCGCCGGCCGGGGCCGTCCCACCGGTCGCACCACCGGTAGCCCCACCGACCGCACCGGCAGCGACGGGTACCAGGCTCCGGGCCAGGTGGTAGTCCTCGGTCGGCCAGACCTCCCGCTCGATGTCCCGGGGGTGGGCCATGAACGCGGTTCCGGGTGCGACCTGGGTGGCGTGCGCCAGCATCGCCGCGTCCCGAACGGCGAAGTGCTCGGCGCACGCGATCCGGGTGGTGGTCGGCAGGGCTGGCGGCACATCGGGCCACTCGGCCAGCAGTTCGCCCATGGCCGACGGAACACCGCGCTCCGTCATGGCGTCGTGCAGGGTCTGGAACCAGGCCCGGGAGAGCGCCAGGTGGTAGTAGAGCTTGGACGCCTGCCAGGGCTCGCCCGTCCCCGGGTGGCGCGCCGGGTCGGCGGCGGCTTCGAAGGCGGCCACGGCGACCCGGTGGGTCATCACGTGGTCGGGGTGCGGGTACCCGCCGGTCTCGTCGTAGGTGATGACCACGTGCGGGCGGAACTCGCGGATCAGCGCGACCAGCGGCGCCGCCGCGACCTCGACCGGCTGTGCGGCGAAGCAGCCTTCCGGCAGCGGCTCGTCCGGCCCCGGCATGCCGGAGTCGACGAAGCCGAGGAACCGCTGACGCACCCCGAGGATCTCCCGGGCGGCCGTCATCTCCTCGCGCCGGATCCGGGCGATGTCGGCCCGGACCTCGGGACGGTCCAACGCCGGGTTGAGCACCGAACCTCGCTCACCGCCGGTACAGGTGGCGACCAGGACCTCCACTCCCTCGGTGGCGTACCGGACGAGCGTGGCCGCGCCCTTGCTGGACTCGTCGTCGGGGTGCGCGTGCACGCTGAGCAGGCGCAGGCCGCCGGGGTGCTTGGTGAACATGGGGGTCTCCGTGGGAGTCAATCGAAAGTCGGTCAAACGTCGGTCGAGAGTTCTGCCGTTCGCGGGACCGGCTGCGGAACAGCCGGTCGAGAAGCGCCGACGCCGAGCACCGCCGGAGTCGCGCACCGCCGGTCGAGAGCCTCCGGTCGGAAGCCGCCGGGGCCGAGAGCCGCGGTCGAGAGCCGTTCGGCGGCCGGGCTAACGGCCGGGCTGACGGCCGCTCAGGTGGCCTCCTTGCGGGTGTTCGGATAGAGCCAGGCCGGCGCGATCGCCATCGCCGAGAGGGCCAGCACCCACCAGAATGTCTCCCCGAAGGCCGCGCCCGGCCGGTCCTGGTGACCGCTCTGCGCCTGCTGGAGGGCCAGGGTCAGCACCGCCGTGCCGAGCGCCCCGCCGACCCGGTTCAGGACGTTGACCGCACCGGCCGCCGCCGGCACCTGGGCCTTCTCGACGCTCCCGTACACCGCCGCCAGGCCGGGTATCGCGATGATCCCCATGCCCGCGCCGCGCAGCGCCAGCGAGCCGGCGATCAGCCAGGCGGCCGGTTCGGAACCGCTGCCCAGCCGGGTGAACGCGAGTGTGCCGGCCAGGGAGCAGGCGATGCCGATCATGATGAGCGGGCGCGGCGCGACGCGGTCCGTGATGCGGGCGGCCAGCATCGCGGTGACCGCCGTACCGAGGGCCTGCGGTGCCAGCAGCAGGCCGGCCTCCACCGCCCCGGCGTGCTTCACCTGCTGGTAGTAGAGCGGGACCAGGAACATCGAGCTGTAGAGCGCGGCCCCCTGCAGGAAGCTGTTCGCCGTCGCCACGCTGAAACCGCGCCGGGCGAACAGCCGTAGGTCGATCAGCGGCGCCCGGACCCCATCGCGCCCCACCCGCAGCGCGTACCAGCCGTAGGCCACCACCAGCACCGCGCCCGCCACCAGGGCGACCAAGCCGGCCGTTCCGCCGTCACCGACCGTCGAGAGCCCGTAGACCAGGCCGGTCAAGCCGGGTGAGAGCAGCGCCAGGCCCGTCACGTCCAGCCGGGGTTTCGGTGCGTCGGACGCCTCGTCGGAGGGCAGCCAACGGGCCGCCAGCAGCAGGGTCAGCAGGCCGACCGGCACGTTCAGCAGGAACATCCAGCGCCAGTCGAGGTGCTCCAGCACCAGCCCGCCGAGGATGGGCCCCAGGACCGGGGCCAGGCTGATCGGGAGCATCAGGGTGCCCATCACCCGCCCGATCCGGGACGGACCGGCCGCTTGTATGATGATGGTCTGGCCGAGCGGTTGAATCATCCCGCCGCCGATTCCCTGCAGCACTCGGAAGGCGATCAGACTGCCCGTCGACCAGGCCAGGCCGCACAGCGCCGATCCGAGGACGAACAGGACGACCGAGGCGAGCCACGCCCGCCGGGCCCCGAAGCGGCCCGCGGCCCAGCCGGAGAGCGGCATGGTCAGCGAGATCGCCAGCAGGTACCCCGTGGCCACCCACTGCACCGCCGCGATCGAGCTGTGCAGGTCGCGGCCGACGGAGTCGATGCCGACGTTGACGATCGTCGTGTCCAGCAGTGCCAGGACCGGACCCAGCGCGAGCACCGCGCCCATCTTCCACAGGCCCGGCGGAATCGGCTCCGACTGCTCGCCCTCCCCCCGGACTCCCCCTCGCCGGCCCTCCGCCGTGACTGGTGTGCTCATGCGCCCCTCCCCTGAGACGTGCCTCGGTCGAGTCGCCCCCGTGCCATCCGGCGGCCACCCCGGCGACCTCCTCGGCCGCCCGAGAAGAACTTAGGACGGACCCAGTCTCTGGGTCAAGCCTAATTACTGTGCTCGACCCAGCGAGCTGCGCTAGGCTCCCGCCATGACCGAGACCGGGACACCGCCGAACCTCCGCGAGCTCAACAAGCGCCGCACCCGCGAGGCGATCTCGCACGCCGCCACCAGGCTCTTCATCGAGCAGGGCTTCGACCGGACGACGATCGCCGAGGTCGCGGCCGCCGCAGGCGTCGCCAAGATGACCGTCACCAACCACTTCCCGCGCAAGGAGGACCTCTTCTTCGACCTGCACGAGGAGCTCGTCGACCGGCTCGCCCGGGTCGTCGCCGAGCGCGTGCCGGGCGAGTCCGCCCTCGCCGCGCTGCGTCGCGACTGCCTGGCCAGACTCGACCGGCACGACCCCCGGCTCGGCTTCTCCGGCCCCGCCTTCGCCCGTACGGTCTTCGACAGCCCGGCCCTGGTCGCCCGGCTGCGCGAGGTGCACGAGCAGAGCGAGACCGCGCTCGCCGAGGCGCTCGCCGAGGCCGTGCACGAGAGACCCGTCGGCTTCGAGAGCCGGGTCGCCGCCGCACTGCTCGCCGCCGTCGACCGGGCGGTGTTCGGCGAGGTTCTGCGCCGCACCCTGGCCGGCGAGGAGCAGGCCGCGATCGCCGCCGCGGTCCGCCCGTCCGCCGTCCACGCCTACGGCCGACTGGAGGGCGCACTGGGTGGCTTCGCCGTGCGCGAGGCCCGGCAGTGAGCCCAGCGGTGAGCCTGACACCCTGGGCCCGGCGATGAACCGACGGTGAGCCTGACCCTGGGCCCGGCGATGAACCGACGGTGAGCCCGGCGCCCAGCACCGGACAGGGGCCGAGCGGCTCACCCGACCCGGAGCACCCTTGACGAAAAGTTGACCTGCTCACGGCAGAAGGTTGACGATCACCGCCTCTATCGTCGGCCCATGCCCTCACAGCCCATCAGGCCCACCACGCTGCCGGTCCTGCCGTACCGCAAGCCCACCCGGGGCCGGGACTACTGGGTCCTGAACGACGTCCTGTCCGACCCGGACGCCGTCCGCGAGCGCTGCCTGGCCCGCGGCGAGTGGACCGAGGGCTACCCGCACCGCCCCGAGACCTGGCCCGGCCTGCGCACCATGCCGGGCCTGGAGCCCGACGAGCTGACCCGGGTCGAGGCCTTGGTCCGCAAGGCCACCGGCGCCTCCCGGCTCTGGGTGCAGAGCACCCCGGGCGGTGGCACGCTCAATCACAACTGCGTCCAGGTCGTCGGCGCCGGAGAGTCCGAGTCCCGCCCGCACACCGACTCCCGCGCGCTCTGCCGCTACGCCGCCGTGCTCTACCTCAGCCCCGGCGCGCCCAAGGACGCCGGCACCAGCTTCTACCGCCAGCAGTTCCCCGGCGGCCGCCTCGGCGGCAATCTGGTCGACGCCCCGCACACCAACCTGGTCGAGGCGCTCGGCACCCGCCGCGTGCCCGCCGACCACTTCGTCGAGGACGTCCGCGTCCCCAACCGCTACAACCAACTGCTGCTCTACCACGCCAATCTGATCCACAGCGCCACCACGTACTACGGCGACGAACTGGCGGACCGCCGGATGACGGCGGTGTTCTTCTGGATGGCCTGACCCCGTCGGACGGCCCGACGCCGGCCGACGGTCCCTCATCGTCGGCCGGCCCCTCACCGACCGACAGCCCGACGCCGAGCGACGGCCCGACGCCCTGACATTCCGGCTCGGGCGGCCCCGACGTGCGCCGGTCCCGCCCGCGTCAGCGCCGCCGCCAGCCGGGCCAGATCCTCCGCCCCGACCAGCCCCGCCAGGCCCGCCGGACTCCCCGGCAGCCCGAGCGCCCGGGCCCGCGCCAGCACCCGCTCGTCGAAGTACGGCCGCAGCGACGGCCAGACCGCCTGCGCTTCGCGCCGGAAGATCCCGGCCCCGACCGGCCCGATCCGGGGGAACTCCCGCAGCAGCCCGCCGATCCGTTCGGGCTCGCCGTCGGCCTCCTCCCGCAGCCGCCGCAGATCGCCGTTCCAGCGGTCGAGCAGCAGTTCGGCGCCCCGGACCAGTGCGGTGGCGGTGCTCTCGTCGTAGCGCACGTAGTGGGCCCGGCCGAGTGCCGCGACGAGCGTGCCACGCCGGGCGCCGGCCATCGCGCGCGGTGTCCGCAGATCGGCGGCCGACAGCTCACGGGCCGCCGCGGTGGCGGTGCCGGCGCTGATTCGGGCCGAGCAGAGGACCGTCAGCACGAGCAGCCGGTAGAGCGGTGAGGGCTCGTCGCGCAGCGTGATCCCGGCCTCCTCCGCATAGGTGCGGCCGAACCGGTCCAACAGCTCGGAAACGGTCGTGCCCACGGCCATCACCTCCTGCCTCCACGCTTGCCCCGATTCGGGCCCGGCGCACCGGGGGACGCTTCGCCGCATGGACCAGGACACCGCGGCCCACGACCGCACACACCGGCCGACCGCCCCGCCGACCGCCCCGGGGCCCGAGACCGGCCACCCCGGCCACCCCGGCCCGCCCTCCGCGCCACCCACCGAGGCGCCCACCGAGGCGATCCGCCCCGACTGGGCCGCCATCGACGAGTTGCCCACCGTCGACCTGCTCCGCCTGATGAACGCCGAGGACCGCACTGTCCCGGCGGCCGTCGCCGCCCAGGTGGAGCGGATCGCCGCCGTGGTCGACGCGGTGGCAGGCCGGCTGGCGGGTGGCGGGCGGCTGGTCTACGCCGGGGCGGGCACGGCCGGCCGCCTCGGGGTGCTGGACGCGGCCGAGTGCCCACCGACCTTCGGCACCGATCCGGCACTCGTCGTGGCCCTGATCGCGGGCGGCCGGACGGCCGTGACGGAGGCCGTCGAGGGCGCCGAGGACCGCCCCGAACTCGCCGGGGCCGACGTGGCCGCACTGGCCCTCACACCCGCCGACACCCTGGTCGGGGTCTCGGCCTCCGGCCGCACCCCGTACGCGGTGGCGGCGGTGCGGGCCGCCCGGGCCACCGGCGCGCTGACCGTCGCTCTGGCCTGCAACCCCGGTTCGGCACTGGCGGCCGCCGCCGACCTGGCCGTCGAGGTGGAGGTGGGCCCCGAGGTGCTGGCCGGCTCGACCCGGCTCAAGGCGGGCACGGCGCAGAAGCTGGTGCTCAACATGCTGTCGACGGCGGTGATGGTCCGCCTCGGCCGGACGTACGGAAACCTGATGGTCGACGTCCGGGCCACCAACGCCAAGCTACGCGAGCGCGCCCGGCGGATCGTCGCCGAGGCCACCGGCGCCGACGAGGCGGCCGTCCGCCGCGCCCTCACCGCGACCGGCGGACGGGCCAAGGACGCGGTCCTGCTCCTGCTCGCCGATGTGGACGCCCCGACCGCCTCCCGACTCCTCACGGCCGCCGACGGCCGGCTGCGCGAGGCCCTGCGGGCCGCCCGGACCGGCTGATCCGGACCGGTCCGCCTCCTCCCCCGTCTCCCCCGCCTCCCCCCGGTCTCAGTCGCGCTTCCCCTTCGCGTGGTGTCGCCGGTTCTGCGGTGCCGTCAGCCCCGCGACCAGCCTCCGCGCGGCCGCACGTCCGTCGGGGCGCGGTGCCGGCACCCGCGGGCCCGCGAGGTCACGGCCGGTGAGCGTCCCGGCGCCGACGGCGGACCAGTCCGTGCGGCTCACCACCGCGACATGGCCCTCCCGGTGCGCCTTCGAGTCCTTCCAGTCATCGGGAGGGGCCATCAGGACCCGCACGTCCCGGTCGTCCAGCCATTCGACCCCGAGGACCTGTCGGCCACGGTCGTGCTCGATCAGCGAGCGCACGGTGCCGGTCTCCAGGTCCACGAGCAGGAGCTCGCCCTCGAAGAAGTAGCCGCCGTCGTAGTCGCCCGTCCCCACGGCGAGCAGCGGGCGCGTCGGATGGAAGGCCATCGCGTGCACGGGGTACCCGGAACGCAGCAGCCGGCGGCGCCTGGCCCGATCGGTGACGTGGAAGACGCCGACCGTCCTCGCCTCGTCGTATTCGTCCGCGCCGGCCACCGCGAGCAGGCCGCGGCGCTTGTCGGCGACGGCCAGCACGGGATCGCCGAGCTCGGAGAAGGGGTGGTCGCCGCCGCGGTCGACGGGAATCCGGGTCACACCGATGATCTTCGCAGGATCGCCGGAGCCGCGGATGTCCGCACCGGCCCCGGACGCACCCGCCCCGGACGCACCCGCCCCGGACGCACCGGCCCCGGAGGCACCCGCACGGACCGGACGTCCGCGGCCGAGCGGACGGCCAAGCCGTCGCCGATGCCGATGCCGGTGCCGGTGCCGGTGCAACACCAGGGACCGCCCCCGTACCCCGCGAGCGGAACGGCCGGGCGGTGCCGGCGCATCACGACGGAACACCCCTGCGGGTGATGTCGCCGGAACGGCCGCGCCCGACCCGGGCGGGAGCAGCGGACCCGAACGGGCCGACGCCACACGGCGGTCGGGCACCACGGGCGGACGGTCGGCGCCGGGCACACCGTGCGACCCGCGCCGGCCGCACCGACCCGCGGGACCGGCGGGCAGGCAGAATCCGACCGGTCGTCACGAGGAGGTCCGATGAACATCCCCGGTCCCGAGCCCCAGCCGGACGGCGGGGTGGGCGCCATCGCGCGGGCGGGCGGACTGCACACCTACCAGCTGTGGCTGCACGCCGAGTTCGGGCCCGTCGTACGGTTCCAACTGCCCGGTGCCGAGACGGCCGTGTCGATCGCCGATCCGGTGCTGCTGGAGGCGACGGTCCGCCTCGACGAGCGGCCGGAGCGGCTGTTCTCCTTCCTGGACCCGCTGTTCGAGGCGGGCAACCTCCAGGTACTCCCGGCCGGGGAGCACGCCCGGTGGCGCCGGCTGTTGCTCACGGTCCTGGCCGGACGGCCCTCGCACGAACGGCACTTCGCCCGTTTCACCGCCCTGGCGACCGGACTCGCCGACCGCTGGGCCGCCCGGCCCGCCGACCGGCCGATCGAACTCCAGCGGGAGCTCACCGGGCTGTCCCTCCGGATGATCTGCGCCTTCGCGCTGGGCGGAGACGCCGACGGCCCGGACGGCGGCCCCGACGACCCGGACGGTGTGGTCGAAGCCTTCGACGTGGTCCTCACCGACCACCTGGAGCGCCTCTACCGGGTGCCGCCCGGGGCCGGCACAGCCCCGCCGCGGAACGCCGAACGGACCGCTCGGGCGCTCGCCCACCTGCGGGCGACGGTCGACCGGGTGATCGCGGCGCACCGCCCGGGCCTCCCCGGCGACCGCAGCGACCTCGTCGGCGCCCTCGTCGAGGCCGGCGAGCCCCCCGCGAGGATCCGCGACACCGTCCTCGCGGTGATGCTGGCCGCCCACCACACCACGGGCGTGGCCGTCTCCTGGACGTTGCACCTGCTCGGTGGGCATCCGGAGGCGGCCGCCCGCGTCGCCGGGGAACTCGACCGCGTCCTCGGCGACCGAGCCGCGCCGGACTACGCCGACCTGCGCCGGCTGCCCTACCTGGAGATGGTGCTCCGGGAGTCGCTGCGCCGCTGCCCGCCCGGCCCGTACGGCGCCCGGCTGACCCCGGAGCCGCTGGCCGTCGGCGGGTACGTGGTCCCCGCCGGGGCGGTGGTCTTCTACCCGTTCTGGGCCGTCCACCTGAACCCCGCGTACTGGCCCGAGCCGGAGCGGTTCCGGCCCGAGCGGTTCGGCGCGGAGGAGTCGGCGGGACGCCCGAGGCTGGCCTGGATCCCGTTCGGCGTGGGCCCGCGCGGCTGTGAGGGGGCCGGTCTGGCGACGGTGGAGGCCCTGTCGGTGCTGGCCGTCCTGCTCAAGCGCTTCCGCTTCCGGCCCGAGCCGGGCCACCGGGTGGTCCCGGTCGACCGCTTCGTCCTCCGGGCCGCCGACGACGTCCGCATGCGGGTGAGCCCGAGGACCGCGGCGGACGCCCCTTGAACGAGGTCCGTCACGGCGCCCCGCGCAGCCGCAGGACGTAGGTCGCGGTGAGCGCGACGGCCGGGTCCCCGTCATGCGTCAGACCGGCGAGGGCACCTGCCGCGGTGGCCCCCGGGATGTCCGCGAGGGCCTGGGTCAGCCGTCGGCGTGCCGAGGAGCCGGGGGCGGCGCGTGCGAGACAGTCGACGAGCCCGGTGGCGATCCGGTCCGCCGCGGCGGGGTCGGCCGCCAGCGCGCCGAGCGCGTCGGCCGCGTCGGCGTCGTTCCTCGCCCCGTCGACCATGTCGATGAGCGTGGGAACGGCGTCGGTCACGCCGCGGGCCCCGAGCGCCAGCGCCGCGTACCCCCGCACCACCGCGTCGGGGCCGGTGAGGGCGTCCCGCAGCAGTGCGGTCGCCGCGTCGTCCGCGATCTCGGCGATGGACCGGACGGCGCGTTCGCGCACCTCGGCCACGGGTGAGCCGAGGCCCTCCGCGAGCGGTGCCAGCGCGTCGGCGCCCGCCTGCGCGAGGGCCCAGCGGAGCGCCCCGGAGACGTTCGGGTCGGACTCGTTCAGCGCGGCCTCGGCCAACGCCTCCACCGGCACGGCGACGTCGTCCGCGGCGGACAGGGCCGCGCGCTGCCGCGCCCCGGGGCTCGTCGACTGCAACGCCTGGAGGAGCGAGACGATCCGGAGGACGTCCTCCCAGCCGGCGGGTCCGGCGGCGCCGATCCGCCGGAGCCGGGTGAGCAGTTCGGTCTCGGCCGCCATGCGGTCCAGCGTCCTTCGGATGAGGTCGTCGACGAGTTCCGAGGGCGCGAACCCGGGGTCGTCGAGCGCGCGCCCGACGTCACTCAACGACAGGCCCAGCGACCGCAGGCTCTCGATGTGGAAGATCCGCCGGATGTTCTCCTCGGAGTACTCCCGGTAGCCCGAGCCGGTGCGACCCGACGGCCGCACCAGGCCGAGCGATTCGTAGTGCCTGAGCATGCGGGCGCTGACCCCGGACCGCTGGGCGACGTCACCGATCAACACTGCCTACCGCTCCTCCCGGCCCGGCCCGCCGAGGACCGCGACGCGCTTGGCCTCCTCGACCGCGAGCTCGAATCCGGCGTCCGGGTCGCGCCGCAGCCGTTCCGTGGCGACCGCGTGCGCGCGCACGCCGGGGTCGGGATCCGTCGCCGCGGCGTCCACGGCCGGCACCGCCGCCTCCCCGAGCGCGATCAGCGCCCGGCTGAGGCTCAGTCGCGTCTCGCGCCCGCCGCGCCCGAGCTGCGTCGCCAACCCTACGGCCAGCCGGTGCTCCGCACCGTCGGGTACGAGCACGACCGCGGCCCGCCAGGCGCTGCGGGCCACGTCCTCGTCGGCGTCGGCCAGCAGCTCCGGCGTGACCACCGGCCACGCCCGCCGGTCCCCGATCTTGGACAGCGTGTGCAGGGCCTGGCTCCGCGCCTGCGCGCGCTCCGAGCGGACTTCGTCGACCAGCACCGGGACCGTCGCGGACGCCGAGTGGCGGGTGAGCGCCCACGTGAGCATCTCGCGCACGGAGAAGTCGGGTTCGACCGCGCACCGCTCGACGAGCGTTCCGACGGACCCCGGGTCCGGGGCCGTGCCGATCGCCAGCGCCGCCCGCAGCCGGACGGACGGGTCGTCGTTCTCCAAGCCCCGAAGGGCTCGCACCGTGGCGGTGTCCTTCGTCGTCATGGTCATCGGGACCACCTCCTCGGCCACAGTGAAGGCCTTGTCACGGTGTCAAGGTCAAGCGCCGCCACCGACCCACCGACCCACCGACCCGCTGACCCGACGTCCCGGCAGGCCCCCGACGGCCCGCTGACCCGCTGACCCGACGTCCCGGCAGGCCCCCGACGGCCCGACGGCCCGAAGCCGACCGCCTAGCCCAGCCGCACGTCCTCCGCCACCACGACCTCGCCGAGGCGCGGGAAGTCCAGCTCCACCGCCGCCCGGTGCTCCTCCGCCGTGAGCCCGGTCATCGCGTCCTCGACGAACACCAGCTCGTACCCGTGGTCGGCGGCGGCGCGGGCGCTCGACTCCACCCCGAGGTTGGTGGCGATCCCGGCGAACACCAGGGTCTCCACGCCCCGTGCCCGGAGCAGTTCGTGCAGGCCGGTGCCCTGGAAGGCGCCGATGGTGCGCTTGACCACGATCTCGTCGGCCACCGCCTCGACCTCCGCGAGCAGGTCGCTCCCGGGCGGCTGCTCGGCGACGTTCGGCCGCTCGACCCGAACGGCGACGACCGGGGCCCCGGCGGCCCGGAAGGTCCGGGCGAGCTCCAGCGAGGTCGCGACCACCTCCGAACCGGCGTGCGGCGCGAGCGGGTTGGCGACGATCCGGTCCATCAGGTCGATCAGGACCAGGGCCGTGCTGCGGGGATCAAGGGCGGTCATGGCGCCAACCTAGCCCATCCTCCGCGCCGGCCGGCCTCGCTTCCCTCGCCGCCCCTGCTTCCCTCTCCGGAGCCGGCTCCCCCGCCGGACCGGGCTCCCCCTCCGGAGCCCGCTCGCCCGTCTCCCGGGCGATCTCCGCCCGGAACCCCTCGACCAGCACGCGCAGCCCGTACTCGAAGTCGGCGTCGTGGTCGGTCATCCGCAGCACGTCGGCCGCCTCGCGCAACAGCGGCAGCCCGCGCAGTGCATCGTCCGGGAACGGCGGCCGCTCCTGGCTCTCGGCGTCCTGCTGCCAGGCCTGCTCCTCGGTGACCCAGCCCATGACGTACCGGTCGACGGTCAGCAGCAGCCGCAGGGCCGTGCGCGGCCGCAGGCCGGCCGTGCAGAGGGCGCTCAGCTGGGCCTCCACGGCCGGGAGTTCGTCCTCGGTGGGCAGGGTGCCGGCGTGCACCCGGGCACCGTCGCGGTAGGCGAGCAGGGCGTGGCGCTTGGCCCGGGCGTCGGCGGCGATCCACTCCGGCCAGCGGTCCGGGCCGGGCTCGCGGTCCGGCGGGAGGGCCTCGGCGAGCATCGCCTCGGCCATCAGGTCGAGCAGCTCCCGCTTGCTCTTGAAGTGCCAGTACAGCGCCGGCGACTGGACGCCGAGTTCGCGGGCGAGCCGTCGGGTGGTCAGCCCTTCGATGCCCTCCTCGTTCAGCAGGCGCAGCGCGGTGCGCACCACCTCGTCGCGTTGCAGCGCCATCCGTTCGGCCTCCCGGTTAATCGCTTGCCAGGCCCACCTTATCGCCGATAAGTTCCCGAGCTGGAATTTATCAGCGATAAGGACCGGCCGCCGCCGCGCCACCGGCGCGCCACGCGTCGGCCACGAAGGGACCAACGCCCGCATGACCTCCGCCCCCGACCGTTTCCGGTCCCGGCTGCTCCCGGACACCGCGCCCTGGCGGTCCTCCCGGGACTTCCGCCTGACCTGGACCGCCGGCACGGTCACCCTGTTCGGCTCGATCTTCACGATGACGGCGATCCCCCTGCAGATCGCCGACCTCACCGGCTCGCCGTGGGCCGTGGGCGCGGTCGGCGCGGTCGAACTCGTGCCCGCCGTCCTGTTCGGCCTGTACGGCGGCGTCCTCGCGGACCGCGCGGACCGCCGCACGGTGGCCCTGGTCTCCGAGGTCGCCCTGGCCGCGCTCAGCGCCCTGCTGCTGGCCGACGCGCTGCTCGACACCCCCGCCGTCTGGCCGCTCTACGTCGCCGCCGGACTGGCGGCGGCCCTGCAGGGCGTCCAGCAGCCCGCGGTGGAGGCGATGGTCCCGCGGCTGGTGCCGCACGACCAGCTGGTGGCGGCGGGCGCCCTGCTCTCGCTGCGTTGGAGCGTCGGCGGGGTGGTGGGCCCGGCCGCCGCCGGGCTGCTGATCGCGACGGCCGGAGTGCCGGCGGCCTTCCTCGTCGACCTCGGCACCTTCCTGCTCTCGATCGCCCTGCTCGCCCGGGTCCGGCCCGTCCCGTCGGAGCGGGACGCCGAGAAGCCGCGGCTGGGCGCGTTCGTCGAGGGCGCCCGGTACGCCGCTCGGCGGCCCGATCTGATCGGCACCTACCTGGCCGACCTCGCGGCCACCGTCTTCGCCCTGCCCACCGCGCTGTTCCCGTTCCTGGCCGTGGAGCTGAACGCGACGTGGGCGCTCGGCCTGTTCTACTCGGCCGGTGCGGTGGGCAGCCTGATCGCCGCGGCGACGAGCGGCTGGACCGGGCGGGTGCACCGGCACGGCCGGCCGGTCGTGCTCTCCGCCGCCCTGGTCGGTGCCACGACGGCCGCGGCCGCCTTCGCCCCGGGCCCGTGGACCGTGCTGCTCTGCCTCGTCGTCGCCGGCAGCGCGCACTGGATCGGCGACACCTTCCGCAGCGCGATCTGGAACCAGTCCGTACCGGACGGGCTCCGGGGTCGCGCCGCCGGGTGGGAGATGCTGATCGGCGCGGCCGGGCCCGCCCTGGGCGACCTGCGGGCCGGCGGTCTCGCCGCCCGGCAGGGCATCCGGGCCGCGCTGCGCACCGGCGGCCTGCTCTGCTTCGGCAGCGCCGCCGTGCTGTCCGCCGCGGTTCCCGCACTCTGGCGCTACGACCAGCGCGAGCACCGCGTCAGGTCGGCCACCGACACCTCCACCGCCCCCTCCGCGGAGCCGCTCACCGGGCCCGCCCCTTGACGCGCCGCACCGTCGGCACCATCGACCGCCGACCACCCACGTCCAGAGCCGGAGCCCCGGACCGAAGACCCGAGCCCCCACCCCATGCCCCGAGTCCGAGTCCGCACCCGGCACCCGGCACCCCAAGCCCCGCGCCCCAAGCCCCGATCACCGTACGCACATCTCCCGATCGCCGCCTCACCGGATCGCAGCACGGCCCGTACGTGCTCGACCCGTCCGTGTCCAGGGCGTCGTGGCGTGAATGCGCCACTCCCGGCGCGCAACCGTTGACCGTCCGCCCCTCCCGACGGTTGGCTCACCCCGAGCCGGCCGCCGGGGAGTTCGGCGCCACCGCCGACGCGGCACGGCCGATCCCAGGGGAGGGAACCAGATGACCCGCTTCCGCCGCCCACTGCGCGCGGCCTGCATCCTCGCGGCCACCGCACTCGCCGTCGCCGGTGCCGCACCCGCGCAGGCCACCCCGTCCCGGCCCGGCCGGCCGACCCCCCGGACCGAACGGGTGTCCGTCGGCCTCGGCCAGGCCCAGCCCGACGGCGCCTCACAGGCCGGTGGTCTGAGCGCCGACGGCCGCTACGCCGTCTTCACCTCGGACGCCACCAACCTGGTCCCCGGTGACACCAACGGAAAGTCCGACGTCTTCGTCCGCGACCTGTGGACCGGCCGCACCGAGCGGGTCGACACCGGCCCGGACGGCGCACAGGCCGACGGCGCCTCCTACGAGGCCACGATCAGCGGCAACGGCCGCTACGTGGCGTTCAGCTCCTCCGCCACCAACCTCGCGCCCGGCGCGGTCCTCGGCGCCCAGGACGTCTACGTCCACGACCGCTGGACCGGCGGGACCAGGCTGGTCTCCACCGCCAGGACCCCGGGGGCGCCGCAGCCGAACAAGGTGTCCGCCCAGCCCTCGATCAGCTGGGACGGCCTCACCGTCGCCTACCAGTCCAACCGCAGCGACCTCGCCCCCGGGACGGTCACCTGGTTCGGCGGCAACATCTACGTCTCCGACCTACGCACCGGCACGACGGCCCTGGTCAGCGTCGGCGCGGACGGCAAGGAGGCGGACGCCTCCTCCACCGACCCCGAGATCAGCGCCGACGGCAGCACCGTCGTCTTCATCTCCAAGGCCACCAACATCATCGGCGCGGGCCGGCCCGACGCCCTCTCCCCGGACGCGGTCGCCCGGCTCGCCGCCGGCTCCGACGCGGAGTTCACCGCCGACACCCTGCAGCCGAACGTCCGACAGGGCGTCCGGCAGGATGTCCGACCGAACGTCCGCCAGGATGTCCGGTCCGATGACAAGGCGAACATCCTCAAGCCGCGCACCTACCCGCTGTACGTCCGCGACCTGCGCGCCGCGCGGACCCGCCTGGCCAGCCCGGACGGCAGCGGCGGCTACCGGGGCGTGGTCAACCCCTCGATCAGCCCGGACGGCCGCTACGCCGTCTACTCCTCCTGGGTCCTGCACGGCGACAGCGAGTGGGACCGCCACTTCGAGGTCTACGCCCGCGACCTCGCGCTGGGCACCGAGACGCTGGTCAGCGTCGGCCTGCCCGGGACGAAGACCACCGCGGGCTCCTACGCCGGCCGGATGACGGCGGACGACCGCTGGGTCTTCTTCTCCTCGGAGGCGGACAACCTCGTCCCCGGCGACACCGACCAGGCCTCGGACGTCTTTCGCCGCGACCTGTGGACCGGCCGCACCGAGCGGGTCGACCTGGCGGACGACGGCTCCCAGGGCGCCGGCTCGGACGCCCCGTTCGTCGACGCCTTCGGCACCGCGGTGGTGTTCACCTCGTCCGACGGCTCCCTCGTCCCCGGTGACACCAACCACGTCCCGGACGTCTTCCTCCGCCGTCTGCCACTGGTCTGACACCCGGTCCGGCGGCTCCGGCCGGACTCCCGACCCCGATCAGGACGGCCCTCACGGCGTGAGCGGCCGCTCCGAGGCCCGGATCGGCGACGGGAGTTCGGTCCGCCCCCGCAGGTAGCGGTCCACCGCGGCAGCGGCCGCCCGACCCTCGGCGATCGCCCAGACGACGAGGGACTGTCCGCGCCCGGCGTCGCCCGCCACGAAGACGCCCTCCGCCGCGGTGCCGAAGCCGTCGTCCCTGGCCAGGGCGCCCTCCGGCCCGATGGCGAGGCCGAGTTGGGCGAACAGCCGCTGGTCCGGTTCCGGCCCGGTGAAGCCCAGGGCAAGCAGCACGAGCTGCGCCGGGAGGGTCTGCTCGGTGCCGGGCCGCGGGCTGCGGTCGGCGGGTTCGGTCTCGGCGAAGCGGACGGCGGCGAGCCGGCCGTCCGGGCCCGCTTCGAAGCCCACGGTGGTCGCCGCGAACACCCTGGGCCCGGCTGCGACGGCGCCGGACTCCTCGTGCGAGGTGGTCTCCCGGTACACCTTGGGGTGGACCGGCCAGGGCTGCCCGGGTGCCCGGCGCTCCGGCGGGCGCGGGTTGATGTCCAACTGGGTGACGGAGGCGGCGCGCTGGCGCAGCGCCGTGCCCAGGCAGTCGGCCGCCGTGTCCCCGCCTCCGACGATCACCACGTGGCGGCCCTCGGCGGAGACCGGCGAGGCCGGGCAGTCGCCCTCGTCCGTCCGGTTCGCCCAGGTCAGGTAGTCCATCGCCTGGTGCACCCCGGCCAGTTCGCGTCCGGGCACCGGCAGTTCCCGGCAGGCGGTGGCGCCCACCGCGACGACCAACGCGTCGTACCCGGACCGCAGTTCCTCCCCGGGCACGTCCCGGCCGACCCACACCCCGGTGCGGAAGTCGGTGCCCTCGGCCCGCAGCTGGTCGAGCCGGCGTTCCAGCCGGTGCTTCTCCAACCGGAACGGCGGGATGCCGTACCGCAGCAGTCCACCCGCGCGGTCGGCCCGCTCGTAGACCGTGGTGGCGTGTCCGGCCCGGGTCAGCTGCTGGGCGGCGGCCAGCCCGGCCGGGCCCGACCCGATCACCGCGACCCGCCGCCCGGCGTCGCGCCCACCGCCCCGCCCGGGCGGCAGGGGGCCGTCCCAGCCCTCCTCCCAGGCCCGGTCGGCGATCGCCAGCTCCACGTTCTTGATGGTCACCGCGGCTCCGCCGATCGCCAGGACACAGGCGCTCTCGCAGGGCGCCGGGCAGAGCCGCCCGGTGAACTCCGGGAAGTTGTTCGTGGCCAGCAGCCGGGCCGCCGCGGCCCGCCAGTCGTCTGCCGCCACCAGCCGGTTCCAGTCCGGCACCAGGTTCCCCAACGGGCAGGCGCTGTGGCAGAAGGGCAGTCCGCAGTCCATGCACCGCTCCGCCTGCCCGCCGACCACGGGCAGCAGTGCCCCCGGCCGGTACACCTCCCGCCGGTCCCCCAGCCGGTCCCGGGCGTCCCGCCGCGCCCGCTCCGCACGGGGGGTGGTGAAGAAGGCCATCCGGTCTGCCATCGCGGCCTCCGGCAGGGCGTGCCGACACTGACCCGGCGGCCCGCCCGGCGGCACGCCACCGTGTGGCCACCGTACGCCCGCGAAGCAGCACGCGAAAGCGGCGACCGGACGTACCCGTCCGACCGGCTCCACCGACCCGCCCCGGGCCGTCGTGAGCACGCCAGGGAGAATCCTCGTCATGACCCACACCGTGCTGATCGCCGAGGACGACCGGGCCATCCGCGACTCGCTCGTCCGCGCGCTGATGCTGGAGGGCTACCGGGTGCGGATCGCCACGAACGGCACCCAGACCCTGGCCGTCCTCGCCGAACAGCGCCCGGACGTCCTGCTGCTCGACGTGATGATGCCCGAGCCGGACGGCCTGGAGGTCTGCCGCCGGCTGCGCGCCGCCGGCGACCGCACCCCGGTGCTGATGCTCACCGCCCGGGTCGAGGTCCCGGACCGGATCGCCGGGCTCGACGCCGGTGCCGACGACTACCTGGTCAAGCCCTTCGACGTACACGAGCTGTTCGCCCGGCTGCGCGCCCTGCTGCGTCGCCACGAGCCGACGCCCACGACCGGGGGCCCGCCCGTCGTCGAGGTCCTGACCGTCGCCGACCTGCGGATCGAGCCGCCCGCCCGGCGGGCCTGGCGGGACGGCGAGGAGCTGGAGCTGTCCCGCACCGAGTTCGATCTGCTGGAGCTGCTGACCCGGCACGCCGGCGCCGTCCTCGACCAGGCCACCCTGTACGAGCGGATCTGGGGCTACGACTTCGGACCCGGCTCGAAGAACCTCGCCGTCTTCATCGGCTACCTGCGCCGCAAGCTCGACCGCCCCGGCATGCTCCCGTTGATCCACACCGTCCGCGGCGTCGGCTACACGCTGCGCGAGCCGTGACCGGCCAGGCACGCCGCCCGCGCCTGCCGCGCCCGGGCCTGCACGCCGCTCTCTCGCTCGCCTTCGCCGCGATCGCCGCCCTGGTCGCCGTGCTGATCGGCGCCCTCGGCTACCACGCCGCCGCCCGGCTGATCCGCGACGACGAGACCGCCGACTTCGGCGCGGCCGTCGCCTCCGTCGACCGGCAGGTCGAACAGGAGGTCCTCTTCCCGGGCGACTTCGCCGGCCCCAGCGGCCTGAGCGACGACCTGCTGCGCCCGATCCGGGTGACCTCGCAGGCGCTCGACCCCGATGCCCGGGTGCTCCCCGGCACCGCCCGGCTCGACCTGCCGTCGACCCCGGAGGACCTCCGACTCGCCCGGTCCGACGAGCCGGGCCGCACCGCGACCGGGCTGCGCGTCCTGCACGGCGACACCCTCCGGGTGGGCGTCGTCTCGCTCGGCGGCCACCGGGGCGCGGTCCAGATCATCCAGCAGGTCGGTCCGACCGAGCACCTGCTGGCCGTGCTGCGGATCCGCACCGCCCTCCTGGTGGCGATGGTCGCGGTGCTCGCGGGCGGGGCGGGCTGGCTGCTGGCCCGGGGGATCTCGGGCCGGCTGGTCCGGCTCACCGCCGCGGCCGAACTGGTCGCCGCCAGCGGCCGGTTGGACGTCCCGGTGCCCGCCGCCGGTACGGACGAGGTGGGCAGGCTCGGCCGTGCCTTCGACCGGATGCTGGTCCGGCTCGCCACCGCCAAGGAGAACCAGCGCCGTCTCGTCCAGGACGCCGGGCACGAGCTGCGCACCCCGCTGACCAGCCTGCGCACCAATCTCGCGGTGCTCCCCGCCCTGGACCGGCTGCCGCCCTCCGAGCGCGCCGCGTTGATGGCCGATCTGGCCGAGGAGGCGAGGGAGTTGACCCAGCTGGTGGAGGAGCTGGTGGCGCTGGCCGCGGACCGCCGGGCGGACGAGCTGCCGACCGAGGTGGTCCTGGCCGATGTGGTCCGCGGGGCCGCCGCCCAGGCCGGGCGGCGCAGCGACCGGGAGATCCTGGTGGACGCGGACGACACCGTGGTCACCGCCCGCCCCGACGCGCTGGCCCGCGCGGTGGGGAACCTGCTCGACAACGCCGCCAAGTTCGACCCGGCCGGCGCGGGCCCGATCGAGGTGGTGGTGCGCGGCCCACGGGTGGAGGTGCGCGACCGCGGCCCGGGCATCGACGAGGCCGACCTCGACCGGGTCTTCGACCGCTTCTACCGGGCCACCGCCGCCCGCAGCCTGCCCGGTTCCGGGCTGGGCCTGGCGATCGTGCACGAGGTGGCCAGGTCGCACGGCGGCGCCGCGTTCGCCGCCAACCGGGAGGGCGGCGGTGCGGTGATCGGCTTCACCCTCGGCGACTGACGGACGCGGACGGGCCCGGTGCGCGGAAGCGGCACCGGGCCCCGACGGACGTCAAGCCCGGACGAACATCAGGCCCCGACGGACGTCAAACCCCGACGGATGTCATCAGCCCCCGCCCGAGCCAGTCGGACTCGTCCTTCACACCCGGCAGGACGAAGAAGTACCCGCCACCCGTCGGCGAGATGTAGTCCACCAGCGGCTCGCCGATCAGCCTGGTCTGGGTGGCCTCGAACTGCCGCACCACGTCCTGCTGGTAGCAGCAGAACACCAGGCCCATGTCCAGGTTGCCCGCCTTGTCGACGCCCCGGTCGTAGTTGAAGCCGCGGCGCAGGATGCGCGAGTCGTCGGTGTCGGAGGTGCGCGGGTTGGCGAGGCGGATGTGCGCGTCGAGCGGGATCGCCTTGCCGTCCGGGTCCTTGGCGTAGTCCGGCGCGTCGGTCTCCTGGTGGCCGTCGAGCGGCGCGCCGGTGTCGCGGCGGCGGCCGAACATCTTCTCCTGCTCGGTGAGGGTGACCCGGTCCCAGAACTCGATGAGCATCCGGATGATCCGGATCACCTGGTAGCTGCCGCCGACGGCCCAGGCGGGCTCGCCCGTCGCACCGTTCACCCAGATCAGCCGGTCCATCTCCCGGGCCGACCCGGTGTCCGGGTTGACGATCCCGTCCTTGAAGCCGAGCAGGTTGCGCTGGGCGCCGTCGGGGCGGGACTGGTTCTGGAAGCCGTCGATCCGCCAGAGGATCTGCATCGCACCGCGGGTGTGCCGGGTGATGTCGCGCAGCGCGTGCAGCACGGTGTCCTGGCGGTCGGCGCAGATCTGCAGCGAGAGGTCGCCGTGCAGTTCGGCGGCCTGCAGGTTGTCGTTGGGGAAGGTCTTCATCGGCGTCAGCTTGAGCGGCTTGGCCTTGGCCAGCCCGTAGCGGTCGTCGAAGAGCGAGGCGCCGACGCCGACGGTGACGGTCAGGTTGTCGGTGGGGACGGTGGGGCCCAGGATGCCGCTGTCCGCGGGCGGCGCGCCGACACCGGCGTCGGGCGGGGTGCCGCCGGCGGTGAGGAAGCGGATCCGCTCGGTCAGGGTCTTCAGCAGGCCTTCGAGTCCGGTGCGGTCCTGGGCGATCACCTGGCAGGAGACGAAGGCCGCGTAGCCGGGGGCCGGGGTGGTGATCCCGGCCTGGTGGGCGCCGTGGAACGGCACCGCCCCGCCCTTCGTCGGGTGGGCGTCCCCCGCGGCGGCCGGACCGGCGGCGAGGGTGAGGCCGCCGCCGGCGAGCACGGCCGCGCCGGCACCGGCGCCGAGCGCGGCCCGGACGAAGCTGCGCCGGGCCGGTCCGGCCGGACAGCCGCTCTCCGCGGGAGCCGCCGGAGCTGCGGGAGCCCCGGAAGCCGGGGCGACGGCCTGGGCGGCGTGCGGGAACGGGCAGGAGCCGGCGGCTGCGGTGTGGTCGGTCATCAGGCGGCCTTCCGGATCTCGAGCAGGGCGGGAATGGGGGCGAGGTCCTCCAGCAGCTGGCCGGTGGCACCGTTGAGCTGACGGCGGGTGTCGGCGGGCAGCCGGTCGACCGGGGTCCAGCCGTCGGGCGTGCGGGCGGCGGCGACGAGGTCGCCGACCCGCTTCATCCCGGCGTTCACCCGGACCGACAGCTGCGGGTCCCGGTCGTCGAGCAGCGGCTGCAGCAGGGTCAGCAGTTCCTGGGTGCCCGCCAGGTTGGCCTGGGCGGTGGCCAGGTTGGTGCCGCTGCCCATGTCGGTGTCACCGGTCAGCTCGAACTGGAGGGTGTTCTCCAGGATCTCGTGGGCGCGCAGCGGCAGGTCGGCCGGGTCGAAGTCCTGGGCCGGGAAGTCGTGCACCAGCTTGGCGACGTTCTGCGCCAGCTCGTCCGCGACGGGCGTCAGGTCGGCGGCGGACTGGCCGTGCCAGAGGCCGTACTCCAGGCGCAGGAAGCCGGTGAAGCCCGGGTCCCGGTACTTGTCGGCGAGGCCGTCCGGGCGTCCGTCGATCTTGCCGTCGAGGTCGGCGAAGGTGCCGTAGGCGGCGCCGAGCGAGGCGTATTGCAGGTGTGCGGTGAGCCAGTCGGTCCTGGCGGTGGCGAGGTCGCCGGAGTGCACGTCGGCCTGCAGCTTCTGGGTCTGCGTCATGAGGGTCGCGAGGCCCTGCTCGACGTACGCCTTGTAGCTGTCGAGCGGGCCCTTGAGGTCGTCCTCGGAGACCGGCTTGACGGCCTTGGCCTCGCTGCCGCCGGCGATGTGCACGGCGGCGGAGGTGACGGCGTTCCCGCCGGTGGGAACGCAGCGCCAGGCGTAGTCGCCCGAGCCGATGGTGGCGGTGAGCGCCCGGGTGGTGCCGGGGGCCAGACCCTCGACCTCGCCGTAGACCGCGCCGGTGCCCGGGTCGACCAGGTACACCTCGGAGACCTTGTCACCGGTGTTGTGCATCTGGAAGACCTGCTGGCCGGGCTGCGGGGTGCCGAAGCCCCGGCCGCAGTCCCGCTCGGAGACGGTGACGGTGGCGGAGCCGTTCTGCTTGCCGTCGCCGAGTGCGATCACGGCGCCGGCCACCACGACCGGGACGGCGACCAGGGCGGTCGGCAGCACCCAGCGCGGACGGCCGGGGCGCACCGGCCCGGCCTGCTCCCCGGCGGGCGCCGCGGTCGCGTCGTCCTTCGCGTCGTTCCCGGCTTCCTTCCCGGCGCCGTTCCCGGCGTCCTTCGCAGCGTCCTTCGCGGGCGCCGGAGCACCCGCACCGCCGCGGACGCCCTCGATGAACATCGTCATCACCACGCCCAGGTACGCGACGTACCCGACGACCTGCAGCACCGTCATGGTGACGGTCAGGTTGAGCGTGCCCTGGACGAGGGTGGCGTACCAGGACGAGGCGTCCAGGTGCCCGCTCAGGTCGAAGGCGTACGTGCTGCCGCCGCCGACCAGGCCGGACTCCTGCAGGTCGCGCAGGCCGTAGCCGAGCACGCCCGCCGCCACGACGATCAGCCCGGCCCCGGTGACGGTGAAGAACCGGGTGAGGTTCATCTTCAGCGCCCGCCGGTACAGGCCCCAGCACAGTCCGGTGGAGAGCACCAGGCCGACGGCCGCGCCGAGCAGCGGGCCGGTGGACTCCCCGGCGGTGCGCACGTTGGTCCACAGGAAGAGCGAGGTCTCCAGGCCCTCGCGGGCGACCGCGAGGAAGCTGGTGAGGACCAGTGCGCCGGCGCCCACCGCCAGCGAGGCCTGGACCTTCTCCTTCAGTTCGGCGGAGAGGGTGCGCGCCGAGCGGCGCATCCAGAACACCATCGCGGTGACGAAGCCGACCGCGATCAGGCTGAGCACCCCGCCGAACGCCTCCTGGGCGTGGCCGGAGAGGTTGGCGGCGGTGAAGGTGAGCACGGCGCCGAAGCTCAGGCTCAGCGCCACGGCCGCCGCGACGCCGGTCCACACCTGGGGCAGCCGGGCCTTCTGACCCGCCCGGACCAGTGTGGCGACCAGGATCGACACGATCAGTCCGGCTTCCAGACCCTCGCGCAACCCGATCAGGAAGCTGGGAAACGCCTCATCCCACATGCAGCGGGCTCCTCCCCCGGGCCGCCCCGGGCCGTCACCTGTCTCGCCCCGCCGCGGTGGCGGTGGAGCGGCACAGCCGAACGCCCCGGACGTCGTGGTCCAGGGCGCTTCGGCTTAGCTTAGGCAAACCTTAGGGCCGCGCTGGTCAACTGCACCCCCGCTTCGGGTAAGGGTTCGGTATGGGTACTCCCGTGCGTTCACCAAACCGGCGCGTCGGAGCGGTCGAGGGGTGGTGCGCGTCACCCCGCCCGCGCTCGCACCGTCACCCCCACCACTGCTCGGGCACGGGCTCCGGCTCGGCCGGGACCGTCACCGGTTCGGCGGAGCGCACCAGCAGGTCGCCGGACTCGGTCTCGGCGACCAGGTAGCCGCGCTCGCGCAGCACGAGCGCGGCCGCGCCGCTCAATGCCGCGCACGCCTCCCGGGTGGGCGGCCCGTCCGGCTCCGCGCCCGGTTTCCAGCCGACCACCACGCCCTCGGGGTGGCGGTCGATCCACAGCGGTGAGGGGCCCGGCGCGGTGTCGAACCCGGCGCGGGCCAGGGTTTCGGTGACGTCCTCGAAGAGTTCACGGTGATCCACCATTGGCGCAGCGTAGGCCGTGGAGCGCACGACCCCCGGGCGCGGCACGCGCCGGACCGGTCCAACGGCACCCGACCGCAGCATCGGCACCCGTTGGGCCGACCGGCGGCCAGCCGATCGGGCGTCAGGAACGCCCGTCCGGCCCGACACGAGCGGCCGGACGGGCCGATGGACGTGCACAGTCGGCCCCCTGCCGACAGCATGTCAGAGTAAGCGCTCCATCACCCTGAGCAACGTGTCCAGCGGGCCGGCCCGGTCCGCGCGCCGGCTCGACCGGCGGGCCCGTATCGAGAGGTCCCATGATCACAACACTTCGCCGGCCGGCGTTCCCGCCGACGGGGCTCCAGCACGGCACGCCGAGGACGCCGGGGAGCCCGTCGTGAGAGCCGACCAGCAGTCGCAGCCGGGACCGGTGACCAGCACGCGCGCCAAACCCGCGAACACGGCCGAGGCCCTCGCCGACTGGACCGACGGCCGGCTCGGCATCTACGCCCTGGCCAAGTCCAACCTGCGCAAGATCTTCCCGGACCACTGGTCCTTCATGCTGGGCGAGATCGCGCTCTACACCTTCGTGATCATCATCATCACGGGCGTCTGGCTGACCATGTTCTTCCAGCCGAGCATGAGCGAGGTCGTCTACGAGGGCTCGTACGTACCGCTCAAGGGCGTCACCATGTCGGAGGCCTACGCCTCGACGCTCGGCATCAGCTTCGACATCCGCGGCGGCCTGCTGATCCGCCAGATCCACCACTGGGCGGCGATCGTCTTCGTCGCCGCGATGCTGACGCACATGATGCGCGTCTTCTTCACCGGCTCGTTCCGCAAGCCGCGCGAGATCAACTGGATCTTCGGCGCCCTGCTGCTGTTCCTCGGCATGTTCGACGGCTTCATGGGCTACTCCCTGCCGGACGACCTGCTCTCCGGCACCGGCATCCGGTTCATGGAGGGCGCGATCCTGGCCGTCCCGATCGTCGGCTCCTACCTGCAGTTCTTCATCTTCGGCGGACAGTTCCCCGGCTTCGTCATCGTGCCGCGGCTGTTCACCGTCCACATCCTGCTGATCCCGGGGATCATGGTGGGCCTGCTCGCGGCGCACCTGATCCTGGTCTTCTACCACAAGCACACCCAGTTCGCCGGGCCCGGCCGCACCAACAAGAACGTGGTCGGCATGCCGCTGCTGCCGGTCTACACGGCCAAGGCGGGCGGCTTCTTCTTCCTGGTCTTCGGCGTGGTGGCGGTCATGTCGGCGATCGCCACGGTCAACCCGATCTGGGCGTACGGCCCGTACCGGCCCGACCAGGTGTCCACCGATGCCCAGCCGGACTGGTACATGGGCTTCTCCGAGGGCCTGGTCCGCGTGATGCCGGGCTGGGAGGTCAGCGTCTGGGGCGGCCACACCCTGAACCTCGGGGTGTTCATCCCGCTGGTCGTCTTCCCGACCGTGCTGATGGCCATCTGGTCCTGGCCGTTCCTGGAGGCGTGGGTCACCGGGGACCGCGGTGAGCACCACATCGCGGACCGACCGCGCAACGCGCCGGTGCGCACGGCCTTCGGCGCGGCCTGGATGGGCCTCTACCTGAGCCTGCTGGCGGGCGGCGGCAACGACCTGCTGGCCACCCACTTCCACCTCTCGATCAACACCATCACCTACGCCGTGCGGATCGGCTTCTTCGCCGTGCCGGTGATCGTCTTCGTGATCACCAAGCGGTGGTGCCTGGGCCTGCAGCGCCGGGACCGGGAGAAGGTGCTGCACGGACGGGAGACCGGCGTCATCCAGCGGCTCCAGCACGGCGAGTTCGTCGAGGTCCACGCCCCGCTGCCGCCGGGCCGGCTCTTCACCCTCACCGCGCACGACCAGCCGCAGCCGACGGTCCTACCGCCGGAGGTGGACGAGAACGGGGTGGTCCGCAAGGCCGGACTGTTCACCCGCGCCCGGGTGAAGCTGTCCCGCGGCTTCTACGGCCAGGGCAGCCAGATCGCCAAGCCGACCGCCGAGGAGCACGCGGAGGTCACCAGCGGCCACGGCCACCACTGACCCCCGCTCCGGGCACGACGAGGGCCCGCAGCGCCATTGCCGGCGCGGCGGGCCCTCGTCGTGCGTGCGGGTCCGGACGGCCCCGCGGGCTCAGCCCCGCAGGACTGCCGGGACGACGGCGAACAGCGCCGCCGCCAGCGTGACGGAGGCGCAGAGCGCCGCCCAGCGGGCGCAGATCCGGCGGCACTCGGCGCGGTACCGGGCGGCCAGCCGGCGGCAGCGTTCGACGGCGCGCTCCACGACCTCCTCGGCGTAGCGCAACCGGTCCGCGGTGTAGGCCTGTTCGAGGTTCTCCCGTTCCGCGGCCGGGAGCCAGGGGAACTGCCCGGCAAAGGCACGGGCGTCCCGCTCGGCCGCCGCGACCTCCGCCTCCCAGGCCAGGAAGCCCTCGATGCGGGCGAACTCCACCCGGGAGTCCGCCCGGCCGCCGGTGCCGGCGGGCCTGCCCCGACGCGGGTTCCGCGCGCCCGGCGGACGTTGTCTGCCACCCATGACCGCTCCTCGTGTCCAGTCGTCCCGCCTGGTCGGCCGCGCGGGAGTCGGCTCTGCGGCAGACCGCTCCGCAACCAGGAAACTACTATCAGTGACCGACTGGGGGCGTCGGGCGACTCGCCGAGCCTCCGCACAACCCGGGCCCGCCCCCGGTCGAAAAGGCTGCGCGCCCCGCACTCCTGCTCGACGCGCAACTTCCGCGACCGTGGCTGCCATGACGACGGATCAGCCAGGCCGTCGCAGCACTGCGCGAACGGCCGGCCGGGGAACCGCTCGGGGGGCGCTCACCCGGCCCCTGCTCGACTCGTTCCACGGCGCAGCCGAGCAGCCGACCCCGCAGTGGACCGCCGCCGTACGGCTGTTGCTGCGCGAACCGGTGCTCCAGGCCGAGCTGACCCGCGGCGGCGCGGAGACGGAGGCCGGACTCGCGGCGGCCGTGGCGGCCCGGACCGGGACCGACGCGGCCCGGGTCCACTACCCGAAGCTCGTCGCCGCGGCCGCGCTCGCGGCGCTCAAGGCTGCCAACGACCGGTTCGTGAAAGCCGATCCACCGGTGCCGTACCGGTGCCCGACCCGTCGTCACACCGAACCCGTGCTCCCGGCGGGGGAATCGAGACGGGCCGCCACGTCGTCATCGCCGGCGTCGGCCCGAACGGGCGGTTGCCGGCCTGCGAACGGGCACTGGCCGGGTTCCGCCGGTGGTGCCGGAGCGACTGCCCGAACGCTCCGGGGCGCAGAAGGCCGACGGCCTGGTCGGCGAGGTGATCCGGCTGCTCGACCACCGGGGCCGGGACGAACCGCTCGACGGACCGGGTGCGCCACGGCCCGCGCCCCGGCCGGTGCCCTGCTGCCGTGCCCCGACGGGTACGTCGCCCGGGCGCCGGACCCGGGCGGCCGGACCCGGGCGCTGCGCACCTGGTGCGGCGACGCCCGGACCTGAGTACGCGTACCCAGGCCGACCGAGTACCCCGCCGCTGCCCGGCGGCCGGGGTGAGGCAGCAGCATGGGCCGTATGAGCGAACTCGCGCGCACCTCCGGCCGCACGACCGTCTCCGCCCGCGGGCAGTGGTGGAACGCCGTGACGATCTCCACCGCGGTGTACCTGGTCCTCCTGCCACTGGCGGCGGTCGTCCGCGGCCTCGCCGAGATGATGACCGACGCCTGCGCCTCCCCGGCCGCCTGCCCCTCGACCTACGCCCATCTGGCCCTGGCGGACCGCGGGTTGTTCGCGAGCCTGGCCCTGGTCGTCCTCCAGTGGCCCGTCGTCCGCCTGGTCCGCCGGGGCCGGGTGCTGGTCACGCTGCTCCCCGCGGTGGCACTGGCGGTCGCCGTGGTCGCGATGTTCACCATCGAGGGGAACACCTGATCCGGGCGTTCCACAGGACTGACGCCGGGTCAACTATGGTCGTCGCCGGCACGTCCGGCGTGGGCGGGCCACCTCCTGACGAGACGGGGAAACGGTGCGCATCGGAATCATCGGCACGGGCACGGTCGGACGCACGCTGGGGAGCAAGCTGGTCTCGCTCGGCCACCGGGTGACGCTGGGCTCCCGGACCAAGGACAACGAGAAGGGGCTGGCCTGGGCCACCGAGGCCGGCCCCGGCGCCCAGTGCGGGACCTTCGCCGACGCGGCCGCCTTCGGCGAGGTGGTGCTGAACGCCACCGGCGGGACGGTCGCCCTGGCGGCACTGCGGGCCGCCGGGGCGGAGCACCTCGCGGGGAAGCTGCTGATCGACGTCTCCAACCCGTTGGTCTTCGGCCCCGAGGGCCAGGTCTCCCTCGACCCGGTGAACACCGACAGCGTCGGCGAGCGGATCCAGCGCGAGTTCCCCGAGGCCCGGGTGGTGAAGGCGCTCAACACCGTCAACTGCGACCTGATGGTGGAGCCGGGCCGGCTGAGCGGCGAGCACAACCTCTTCATCGCCGGCGATGACGCGGCGGCCAAGGCGGAGGCCGTCGCCCTGCTCGGCGGCTTCGGCTGGCCGGCCGAGTGGATCATCGACCTCGGGGACATCACGGCCGCCCGTGCGACGGAGATGCTGATGCCGTTCTGGCTCCGGATGATGGGGCACTTCGGCAGCGCCGAGTTCAACTACTCGTTCCGGCGCCCCGCGTAACGCGGGAGGGGCTGCCCGCGCCCGGTGCGCCGGGCGGGGGCAGGCCCTTCGCGCGCCCGGTCCCTGGCGACCGGAGGCACCCGCGGTGGGGGAGAATGGACCGCATGTCCCGACGTCGTTCCGCGCCCCGCTCCGCCGCCCCGCGGCTGCTGCCCTCCTCCCCCTGCCCGTGCGGCCTGTCGGCCGCCTACGGCGACTGCTGCGGCCGGCTGCACCGCGGCCAGGCGGCGGCGACCACCGCCGAATCGCTGATGCGCTCCCGGTTCAGCGCCTTCGCGGCGCAGGACGAGGCGTACCTGCTGCGGACCTGGCACCCGGACACCCGTCCCGCCGAGGTCGACTTCGACCCGGCGCTGCGCTGGACCCGGCTGGAGGTGGTCTCCACCTCCGAGGGCGGCGCGTTCCACGCGACGGGCACCGTCGCCTTCCGCGCGCACTGGACCGAGGGCGGCGAGGAGGGCGTGCTCACCGAGCACAGCCGCTTCGTGCGGCACGAGGGCGCCTGGGTCTACGTCGACGCCCTCTCGCTCGGCTGAGCCCGCCCCGCCGTCGTTACAGGTAGTCGTCGAGGCGCCCCAGGGCGAAGCCGGCCGCGGTGACGTCGTTGACGACCTTGCGCAGCAGGTCCGGCATGGAGGCCTTCCAGATGTCCTGGCCCCGGAAGTGGGTGAGGATGATGTCCCCCGGGTGCAGCTTGCGGTCGTCGTAGCGCCACTCCATGTGGTCCGGGAAGGCCTCCTCGTTCCACAGCGGCACCGCCTGCACCCCGCAGGAGGCCGCCGCGCGCAGCGTGTCGTCGTTGTACTCGCCGTACGGCGGCCGGAACAGCCGGGGGCGGACGCCGATCTGCTGCTCCAGCTGGTCCTGCTGGTTGCAGACCTCCTGGCGCTGGGTCTCGTAGTCCAGGACCTTCAGGTTGCGGTGGTTGATCGTGTGGTTGTTGATCTCCACGCCCTGGGCGTGCAGGTCGCGGAAGTAGCCGTAGTTCTCGCGGACCAGGTAGTCGGACACGAAGGCGCTGAGCGGGATGCCCAGCTCCTCGGCCATCCGGGAGAACGCGGGGTCCTTCTCCGCGCCGTCGTCGACGGTCAGGAAGACCACCTTGTCGTCGGTCGGCACCCGGTAGACCACCGGCGGGCGGCCCTCGGCGAGTTTGACGCCCTGGACGGGGGTGAGCCGGGCCCTGGTCGCCGGGCGCGGCGGGGCCTTCAGCGGCGTGCTCTCCAGGCCCCAGCGCCGCGCGGTCTCCAGGGCGGTCCGGGCGTCCGCCTCCTGGCGGGCGGCCGCCTCGCTGCTGGTCTCCTCCTCCAGGCGGGCCGCGCCGGGCAGCATCGGTGGCGCCGCCGGCGGGCGGCCCGCACCGTGCCCTGCGGCGTCCGCTCCCGCGGGGGCCGCGGCGGCCTCCACGGCGGGTGCCGCGTCCGCACCGGCCGGCGCCGTCCCGGCCGGTGCGGCCTTCGGCCCGGCGGGGGCGGCCGGGGCTGCGCAGCCGACGAGGACGGCGGAGAGGCAGACGGTGGCCAGCAGGCCGGTCCGCACACCGCTCCGGCCCTTCTGACTCCCCCTCAAACCCCCATTAATCCGACAATCTGATGGTCTATCCATAGCTGCACTGCTCCCCCACCGCGCACCCCCGTCAATCCCCCCATCACCCGTGCGGGGCAACGGCGCACCGCGGTCCTTGCCCTTCCTTTGCCGACCGCCCGTCCGCCGACCCCGTCGGGCCGCCGCACCGGTCGCCCGGCCGTACCCGGCCGCACCGACCGGGCCCGGAGGCGCACCGAAAACCGATTGCGACGGGGGGAGGGCGGAGTGGATCATGCGCGCATGACGAACACCTCGCCCCGCCGCTCCGACCTCTGGGCCGTCGCCACGGCCGACGTGACCTCCGACGAGGCCCTGGAGCTGCTGCGCGAGTACTTCTACGACGTGGCCAACCGCTACTACCGCCTGCACTTCGGCCGGGAGGGCGCCCCCGAGGAGTTGGAGTCCGGGCTGGCCGACTCCCCCAGCGGCGACCTCGTCGCCCCGGACGGCCTGTTCCTGATCGGCCGTCACGACGGCGCCGCCCACTCCTGCGCGGGCCTGCGGCGGCTCGACGCCACCACCGTCGAACTCACCCGCGTGTACGTCCGGCCCGCCCTGCGCGGCACCGGCGGCGGTGCCCGTCTGCTCGCCGCCGTCGACGAGGGAGCCCGGGCCCTGGGCGCCGACCGGATCGTCCTCGACACCCGCCTCGACCTGGTCGAGGCCCGCGCGCTCTACCTCCGGAACGGCTACCGGGAGATCCCGGCCTACAAGAGCGGCCCGTACGCCGAGGTCTGGTACGGCAAGGAACTCGGCGCCCCCGATCAGCAGGTGCGCTGAGCACCACCGGTCCGGACGCCCCGACGCCGGGCGCCGGCCGAACCCGGCGGCGGTCGCCGGGAACGGTTCGGGTCTAGCGCGCGCCGGCCTCGGAGCGGCGCTCCCGGCCGTCCGTCAGGGCGGTCCGGAGTTCCGCCGCCGAGGGCGGGTTCGCGCCCGGGCGGGCGACGGTCAGGGCGGCGGCCGTCACCCCGTGGGTGAGGCAGGTCCGCAGGTCCTCGCCGGACACGCGGGCGTGCAGGAAGGCGGCCGTGAAGGAGTCCCCGGCACCGACGGTGTCCGCGACCGGCACCGGGACGGCCGCCGCCTCGACCCGGACGCCCTCGGCGGTGCGGGCGAACGCCCCGTCGGCACCGAGGGTCACCGCGACGACGGCGGGGCCGAGCGCCAGCCAGCGCTCGGCGACCGCGTCGGGCCGCTCGCCCGGGTAGAGCCAGGCCAGGTCCTCGTCGCTCGCCTTGACCAGCTCGCTCAGTGCCACGCAGCGCTCGACCCGCCGGACGGCACCGGCCCGCTCGCCCATCAGCGCGGGGCGCACATTGGGGTCGTAGCTGATCGGCGTCCGTCCGCGCCACCGCTCCACCAGCGCCAGCACCGCGGCCGCGCCCGGCTCGGTGACCGCGCCGATCGAGCCGACGTGGATCGCGGCGGGTGTCCCCGCGGGGTCGGCCGGCCCGGTCGGCGCGCTCGCCCCCGGCAGCGCGGTCGGGGGGAACGTCCAGCCGATGTCGAAGGTGTACTGCGCCCGCCCCCGGTCGTCCAGCCGCACCACGGCCGAGGGCGTCCGCGCGACCCCGGCGGCCCGTACCCGTACGCCCGCCGATTCCAGGTGGGCCCGGATCAACCGGCCGTTTTCGTCCGGTCCCAGCTCGGTGAGCAGCGTGGCCGGGCGGCCCAGACGGGCCAGGCCGTACGCCACGTTCGCGGGGCTGCCGCCGGGGTGCACCCGGTCCGGGGCACCGTCCGTGCGGACGACGTCCGCGACGCACTCGCCGATCACCAGAACGTGCGAATCCGGGCTGATCACGGCGGCTCCTGGCATCCGGGGCGGGGCTCGACTCGGCCGCCAGCCTACGGGGTGCGTCCGCACGGGCCGTGCCCGGGCACGGAAGTACGGCCGCCGGACCTGGTCCAGGAACTCCGGCGGCCGTGGCCCCGTCCGTCAGGGGACGAAGCACTCCTGACGTTAGACGGCCGCCGGGGGCCCCGCCATCACCGTGGGCCGTCCGGGGGACGACGGGGTGTCGTCGGGCCCTCCGGATCGCTTGGCACCGGGCCCGGAGGCGCCCTGGCCCACGTACGCGGTGCGCGGCCACCGCGGACGACGTCCGCACCGCCTCCGAGGTGTCCGGGGAGGACCTGGGCGGGCTCCTCGGCGACCGGCCGTCCGGGTCGGGCACGCCCCCTTGCCGGGGCACCCGGACCGGGCGGTGGGGCCGGCGGGGGCCGTGCCGGGCGGTGCCACGGCCACGGCCACGGCTACGGGGACGGCGGGCCCGGCGGGCCGTCAGGACGGGGCGGCGGGGGCGGGCGGGACCGGGGTGGCCCGGGGCTCCGGGACGCTCTGACGGCGCCGCTGGGGCTGCCGGTGCACGCCCCGGCGCGCCGCTTCGCGTCCGGTCGCCGTGTACGCGCCCTGACCGGCCGGGGCGGGTGGGGCCATGGTGGTTCCCACGGCCCGCCCGCCGCCCGGCCTGAGTCCCGGTCGGTTCGCGGGCCGTCCAACGTCTCCGCGCGGGTCCTCGCCGCGGTGCGCGCGGCGCGGTCGGAGGCCGGCACGGTCGGCGACCGCCGCGCTCCGGGGCCTTCCGCGTCCCCGCTCTCGCCCGGTTGTCAGTGGCCGGTGCTAGCGTTCCGACCACGATCGAGGAACGGTCGGGAACGAACGGGGGGTCTTCTCATGGATGTTGGGCTGCGGGAGTTCGGGGTCGAGGTCTACGACCGCTGGACGGCGCTGTGGAATGGCGAGTTGGAGCTGGCCGAGAAGATCATGGCGCCCGACTTCACCCTGCGGTACACGCAGGCGGGCTCGGAGCTGTTCGACGAGGTGCGGACGCCGGCCGGGCTGGCCGAGGTGATCCGGCAGTGGCACGCCAAGCGGTCCGAGCTGCGGTTCGAAGCCGAGGGCGTCGCGGTGGTTGATCTGGAGTCGGTCGACGGGGCCGTGTCCGGCCTGGTGGCCCGGCCCTACCTGGCGAGCTTCTCGGACGGCGAGGGCGGCACGGTGGCGCGCAGCGGGACGGACATCCTGCGGGTCGACGGCGGGCTGATAACCGAGGTCTGGTCGGTCTCCTCCGGTTCCGCCGGGCGGACGTTCTACCGGGCCTGACGCACCGTCGACACGGGTGCGGGGAGCGCGGCGGGCGGCCCGTGCGGGCCGCCCGCCGTAACCCTTCCGGCGCAGCCTCGTTGGACCGGCCATGAAGAAGCGCAGCATGCTCGCCGTCGCCTCGCTCGCCGTGGGTGTCGTGGCCTCCCTCACCGCGCCGAGTGCGCACGCCAGCGTCGTGGGCGGCCAGGAGGGCCTGCCCGGGTCGCTCAGCAGCGCGCCCGACGTGCTGCCCGGCCAGGTCGGCGACGCCGGCGGTGTCGTCGGGCAGCCCACGGGCTTCGTGACCGGAACGGCGAACGGACTGGTCGGGGTCACCCCCGCCTAGTCCCGCCAACCAGTCCGGTCCAGGTCGGGTCGGCTCGCTCCGGGCCGTGCGAGGCCGAGGCGCCACGCGACGGAACCCGCCCGTTCAGGACATCGGCGCTCCGAGGTCCTGGGTCCAGTACGGGGTGCCGGCCTGGCTGGTGGCGAGGCCCACGCCGATGTCCTTGAAGCCGCAGTCCAGCATGTTCGACTGGTGGATGCCGCCGTCCATCCAGTGGGTGAAGACCGTGGCCGGGCTGGCCGTGCCCCGGTCGAGGTTCTCACCCCACTGCGACCACCGGTAGCCGGCGGCGGTGATCCGGGCGTCGGCGCGGACGCCGTCCGGGTTGACGTGGTCGAAGAAACCGCGGGTGGCCATGTCGTCCGCGTGCTTCTGGGCGGCGGTGTGCAGCCGGGGGTCGATCCGCAGGGGTGCGCAACCCGCCTTGGCCCGCTCGGCGTTGATCAGGTCCACCAGCTGGCGCTCCTGGTTGGGCACCGGTGCGGCGGTGACCACGCGGGTCGGGGTCGGGGTCGGCGTGGGGGTCGACGTCGGGGTGGGGGTCTCCGTGGGCGTCGGTGTGGGCACCGGCGTCGGGACCACGGCCACGGGAGCGGCGGCAACGGTCGGGGTGTCCTGGGCGGCCGCCGGGGCGGTCGGCTCCGGGGCGGTCGGCAGCGGAGGCTCACCGTGTTGCGGCCAGACCAGCGCGAGGGTGGTCACGGCCACCGCCGCGGCCGCGCCGCTCACCAGGACGGCCTTGCGGGCCGCGGTGCCGGCCCAGCCGCCGTGCCCTCCCGCACCGGCGTGCGCGCCGGAACCGCTCCCCAGGCCCGCGCCCGAACCGGCTCCGGTGGCGGCGGTCTGGGCGGCGGCGGCCGCGGTGTGCTGGAAGTGCAGCAGGAGGGGCGAGCCGTGCGGGATCGGCACCAGGGCGAGGCCGGCCAGCAGTCCTTCGGCGGGGAAGAGGTCACGGCCGAGGCCGTCGCAGCCGGCGCAGCTGCGGATGTGACGGGCGATGCGCTTGCGCCAGACCGAGTTCGGGGTGCCGTCGAAACCGGCGGTGAGCTCGGTCAGTTCGGGGCAGCGGGGGTAGGCGCTGAGGGCGCGGACGACGACGCGGCCGGCTTCGAGCTGCTTCTTCATCCGCTGGACGCGGACGGCGGTGTGCGCGGGGCTCAGGTCGAGGGACTCGGCGAGTTCGGCGCGGGTGAGGTCGCCCGCGGCCTCCAGCCACCACAGGGCGAGCAGTTCGCGGTCGTCCGGGTCGAGCCAGCGGGTCGCTTCGGCGACCTCCCGGCGCTGGCCGGAGAGGCCGAGCCGCAGGATGGTGAGGTCGGTGAAGTCGGCCCTGGGGTCGGCGACCTCCCAGGTCTCGTCCAGCCCGCCGACGGCCTGCTGCAGACCGGCGGCGTGACGACGGCGGACCTGGTTCATGGTGATGGCGACCAGCCACGAGCGGAACGAGTCCGGGTCACGGAGCCCGTCCAGACCGTCCAGCGCCCGGATCATGGTCTCCTGCGCGACGTCGTCCACGTCCGCGTGGCCGCCGAGGGCGCGGCCCGCGACGTTGTAGACGAGCGGCAACCAGGCGGCGACCAGCGCCTCCTGGGCCTGCCGGTCGCCGGCCTGCGCCGCGAGCACCAGGGTGCTTCCGGTCCTGTTCTGCACATCAGCGTTCATGGTCCGCACTCCGTCTTGCCGTGTTTCCGTCCGCCGCTGCCTCCTCGGAGACCTGTGGGGAGTGATCAGATAACAACAATGTGCGCGGAATCGGAAAATCGGCCCGGCCCGGAGCCCGGATCGGGCCGGGCTACGGGTCTGCTCGGGTCGGTCTGTTCGGGTCAGGTGTGTTCGGGTCAGGTCGGGTCAGGCGGGCCGGTGCGGTTCCGGTCGAAACGGGGGCCGGGGCGGCTCGGGCCGGGGTCGGTCAGGCCGGGGCGGCGAAGACCTGGGTCCACCACGGGCCGCCGGACCCGGTCCGCACACCCACGCCGAGCTGCTTGAACGCGCAGTTCAGGATGTTGGCCCGGTGGCCGGGGCTGTTCATCCAGGCGTCCATCACGGCCGCCGGGTCCTTCTGGCCCCGGGCTATGTTCTCGCCCCAGGTGCTCCACCGGTAGCCGGTGGCCTCGATCCGGTGGTCGGCGTGGTAACCCTCGGGGCTCGCGTGATCGAAGTAGTTGCGGTTGGCCATGTCGTCGCTGTGCGACTGGGCCGCCGTGGCCAGTCGCGGTTCGGACGCGACCGGTCCGCAGCCGGCCTTGGCGCGCTCGGCGTTGACCAGGTCCACGACCGCCTGGGCGTCCGACGGGGCCGCGCCGCCGCCGACCGGGGTGGCGGGCGCGGTGGCGGTCCGCTTGGCGGAGGTCGCCGCGGCCGCGGTGCTCCGGGTCTCGCTCGCGGTCGCCTTGGCGGGCGTGGCGGACGCGGTGGGGGTCGGGGTGGCGGTGGCAGTGGCCGTCGGGGTGGCCGAGGCGGTGGGGGTCGGGGTGGCCGAGGCGCTCGGGGTCGCCGCCGGGTCGCTCGCGGACGCGCCGGCCGACGGTACCGCGGCGGCCGGGTTCGCTCCCCCGGCGCCGGGGACCTGGATGCCCTCGTGGGTGCCGATCTCGGCGGCGATCAGCGCGTCGGCGGCCATCGCCTGGCCCATCGTGTCCCGGTCTGACTGCTTGCCGCCGTACGCGGCGTACCCGGCGCCCGCCAGCGCGGCGATCAGCCCGGTCCCGGCCACGGCCGCGACCACCGCGGTGACCGGCACGAACCCACCGCGCCGGCGACCCCGGCGGCCCTGGCCCGCGTGCCGGTCGGCGGCCCGCCGCGCGGCCCGGCCACCGGACCGGCCGTGGGCGCCATCCGCGCCGCCGTCGCCGCCGGTGGCCGGGAGGATGGTCGTCCTGTCGTCGCTGTTCACGTGGTCACGCTTCCTGTTTCCGGGTCGGCTGGTCGGGTGCCGACACCTGGGAGACCCCCCGGCGACGCGCCGATAACAGAAAGTCCGAACGAATGTCCGGCGGCCCGGTCGCCGCGTCAGCGCACCGGGGCGTCCGGGGCCATGTCGTAGGTCAGGAACTGCGTCCGGGTGGCGACCCGGTCGTACTTTCCACGCGCCCGGTAGTTGGTCTCCGAGGTGATCCAGCGGACGGTGTTCCAGCCTCGCTCGGCGGCGATCTCCCGCAACCCGGCCAGCAGCAGGTCCACGGCGCCGCCGCCCCGCACGTCCGGCGCGACGAAGAGGTCGTCCAGGAAGCAGCCGACGGCCCCGTGCAGGGGCCTGGCGAACGGCCGGTAG
The DNA here is from genome assembly GCF_042735475.1 of Kitasatospora sp. NPDC059577. Classification (NCBI taxonomy): domain Bacteria; kingdom Bacillati; phylum Actinomycetota; class Actinomycetes; order Kitasatosporales; family Streptomycetaceae; genus Kitasatospora; species Kitasatospora sp. NPDC059577. The sequence goes on from NZ_JBHWBZ010000051.1 coordinate 42,571, forward strand.
TGGGCGAGCCCGACCGGCCGCCCGTCGCCGTCCCGCACCAGCAGCCCCGACAGCTCGTGGTCCTCGTCGGTGAGCCAGGACCACACCAGCGCAGCCTTCTCCTCCGGGCACGGCACCCGGTAGAAGTCGCAGTACCCGCGGAAGAGTTCGCGCCAGGCGGCGAAGTCGTCGGCCTCGGGCGCGCCGACGCTCCAGCGGTCGGCGGGGGTGCTGCTCATCTCGGTCTCCTCGGGGTCACGGCTCGACGGGCGTGCCCAGCATGACGTCCCGTCGGCCCGGATCCGATCACCACCCCGGCCAAGACCGACGGCCGCCCGCTCCACTCCGGCGCTTGGAAACCGAGCGGCACCGGACCCGCGCCGACACCGGATCCGTCCGCCCGGGGGTGCCTCCGCCGCCAGGTATCGCGGCACGGGGCACTCGCCCGATGCCCGGTGCCCGGCGGCCGGGTGCTCTCCGGCGTCACCCGGACGTCGTGGGCACTCCGCTGGACGGCAGACCGCCGACCCCGGCCCGGCCCCGGACCGTGCCCAGCGGGCCCCGGGCGTGGTGAGGCCGAGGGGGACAGAGCTCGCGGTGGAGGCCCGGGTGAACGCCCGGCAGCGTGCGTCCGTGCCGACGTCACGCGGGTGCGGACCAGCCCCGGGCCGCCACCGCGCGCACCCCGTGCGTCGGTCGCCTCGGGAAACGCGGCGGCGGAGCCCGCCGGAACGCTCGCTTCGACCCCACTCCGACCCCGCTTCGGACGGCTCCGGCCCCGGTCCGGCCCCGCTCCGACCGCCGTCCGGCCCGTCACACCCCGCTCGTCGCCACACCGGAGCGCCCTCCCGCGGCGCTGCTGAGGCGCGGGCCGCCGGGGGCGCCGATGCTGGAGGAAGGAGGTGGTGGTGTGGCGGGGTTGCTGCGGTTGGCGGAGGTGTCGCGGGCGGTGGCGGCGGAGCCGGGGCGGCGGGCGAAGACGGGTCTGCTGGCCGGGTACCTGGGCGAGGCGGGGCCGGTGGAGGCGCCGGCGGCGGTGGCGTTGCTGTCCGGGGAGTCGCAGCGGCTGCGGACGGGGGTCGGGCCCGCGGCGCTGCGGGGGCTGCCGGCGCCGACCGGCGAGGCGTCGCTCGGGGTGCGGGAGGTGGAGCGGGAGCTGGAGCGGATCGCGGGGGTGCACGGGGCCGGGGCGCAGGCGGAGCGGCGCCGGCTGTTGCACGGGCTGTTCGCCCGGGCGACCGGGGCGGAGCAGGGCTTCCTGCGGGCAGTGCTGGTCGGGGACCTGCGACAGGGGGCGTTGGACGCGGTGGTCGGGGACGCCGTGGCGCAGGCGGCAGGGGTCCCGGCCTCGGCTGTGCGGCGGGCGCTGATGTTCCGGGGCTCGGCGCGCGCGGTGGCGCAGGCCGCACTGACCGGTGGGGCGGACGCCCTGGCGGCGTTCCGGCTGGAGGTCGGACGACCGGTGCGCCCGATGTTGGCCGCCTCCGCACCGGACGTGGCCTCGGCACTGGAGCGCACCGGCCCGGCCGCGCTGGAGTGGAAGCTGGACGGTATCCGGGTGCAGGTGCACCGGGACGGCGACGAGGTCGCCGTGTTCACCCGGAGCCTGGACGACATCACCGCGCGCGTCCCCGAGGTGGTGCAGGCCGCGCTCGCGCTGCCGCTGCGCTCGGTAGTGCTGGACGGCGAGGCGATCGCGCTCGGTCCCGACGGGCGGCCGCGCCCGTTCCAGGAGACCGCGGCGCGCGCCGCCGCCCGGCGGGACACGGAGCGGCTGCGCGCCGAAGTCCCGCTCAGCGTCCACTTCTTCGACCTGCTGCACCGGGACGGCGAGGACCTGGTGGATCGTCCGGGCCGGGAGCGCTGGGCTGCGCTGGCCGGGTCGGCGCCGCCGGATCTGCGGGTGGCGCGCACCGAGACCGGGGATCCCGGGCGGGCGCTGGCCTTCTTCCGCGACACGCTGGCCCTCGGCCACGAGGGCGTCCTGGTGAAGGACCCGGCGGCCCCGTACGCGGCCGGGCGGCGCGGGATCGGCTGGATCAAGGTGAAGCCCCGACACACCCTGGACCTGGTCGTGCTGGCCGCCGAGTGGGGCAGCGGGCGGCGGCGCGGGTTCCTCAGCAACCTGCACCTGGGTGCCCGGGCGGCGGGTGAGCCGGGGCTCGGCCCGTGGGTGATGCTGGGCAAGACCTTCAAGGGCCTGACCGACGAGACTCTGGCCCGGCAGACCACCGAACTGCTGGCCCGGGAGACCGAGCGGGACGCCTGGACGGTGCGGGTCCGTCCGGAACTGGTGGTCGAGATCGCCTTCGACGGTCTGCAGCGCAGCTCCCGCTACCCGGCGGGGCTCGCCCTGCGGTTCGCCCGGGTGGTGCGCTACCGGCCGGACAAGGCAGCCGCCGAGGCCGACACCGTCGCGACCGTGCGGGAGATCGCCGCCGCCGAGGGGCTGTCCTCCTGATCCCGTGTCCGGGACGGCCCGGCCACCGCTTGTCGGGGTGACGTCAATTCAAACCTGCGGCGGCGCCCGGGCGCCGGGACAGGGACCGAATCGGCCATTCTCGACGATCCCGCACCGCACCCTCCGTGGACGGAACAGCGGCGGTTAGGTTGGCAATGACAACGAGAGGCAGCCGCCGGGCAGCCGGCGGCGCACTGGCGAGAGGTGCCCGACCATGCGGGTGAGCGTCGACCGGGACCGCTGCTGCAGCTCCGGGATGTGCGTCATGAACGTTCCCGAGGTGTTCGACCAGGACGACGAGGACAGCCTGGTGAGACTCCGTCAGACCACCTTCCTGCCCTCACAGTTCGCCGATCTGCGACTGGCCGCCCAGCTCTGCCCGGGCGGCGCGATCACCGTCACCGAGGACGAGCCCGCCGAGATCGACGGCTGACGCCCCCCACCGCGGGACCACCACCGACGGACCACCACCGACGGGCCGCTTTCACCGCCGTCACCGCACCGTCTCCGACGGACCGCCGCGCAGCCGGTGGACCGCCCGGCACCCCACCCCCACCGGAGAACACCGCGACGCAAGGAGACCCCCACCTTGACGAGCACGCCCACCACCGCCGTCCCGATTCCCGCCCCGCACTCCGCCGCCTGCCCGTTCGGCCCGCCGCCCGCCTACACCGAGGCCGCCGGCGCCGGACCCCTCACCCGCGCCGACCTGCCCGGGGGCGAGTCCTGCTGGCTGGCCACCGGCTACGCCGAGGTCCGCACCGTCCTGTCCGACCGCCGGTTCAGCGCGGACGCCCGCCACCCGAACTTCCCGCTCCTGGTCCCCGGCATCCGGAAGCTGATCACCGAGAACCCGAGCTTCCTGCGCCTCGACGACCCCGAGCACGCCCGGCTGCGACGGATGGTCACCGGGGACTTCCTGGTCAAGCGGGTCGAGGCGATGCGCCCGGCCGTCCAGCGGATCGTCGACGACGCCCTGGACCGGATGACCGAGGGCCGGACCGAGGCCGACCTGGTCCCCGACTTCGCCCTGCCGGTCCCCTCCCTGGTGATCTGCCTGCTGCTCGGCGTCCCGTACGAGGACCGGGAGTTCTTCCAGGGTGTCAGCCGGACCCTGCTCAACAACACCAGTACCCCGGAGCAGCTCTCCGCGGCCCAGGACGAGATGCTCGACTACCTGAGCGAACTGGCGGCCCGCAAACGGGAGCAGCCGGAGGACGACATCCTCAGCCGACTCGCCGCCCGGGACGACCTCACCCCGCGCGACGCCGCGGGCACCGGCATCCTGCTGCTGATCGCCGGCCACGAGACCACCGCGAACATGATCTCGCTCTCCACCGCCCTGCTCCTGGACCGGCCCGAACAGGCCGCCAGGCTGGCCGACCCGGCCGCGGTGCCCGGCGCGGTGGAGGAGTTGCTGCGCCACCTCACCATCGTGCACTCCGGCCTGCCCCGGGTGGCCCTGGAGGACGTCGAGCTGGGCGGCACGACGGTCAGGGCCGGCGAGGGCGTGATCGCGATGATCTCCACCGCCAACCGGGACGGGACGGTGTTCGGCGGCAGCGGGCCCGGGCAGGTCGACGAACTGGACCTGGACCGGGACGCCCGGCGGCACATGGCCTTCGGCTTCGGCGTGCACCAGTGCCTGGGCCAGCCGCTGGCCCGTGCCGAGCTGCAGATCGCCCTGGCCACCCTGTTCCGGCGGCTGCCCGGACTGCGGCCGGCCGGCCCGCCCGGCACGCCGGCCTTCCGCACGGACTCGTTCATCTACGGCATGCGGTCACTGCCCGTGACCTGGTGACGTCACCAGGTCCGGATCCGGCCGCCGGAACGCGGGACTCCGCTCACCCGGCTGGCCCCGGCGACGGGGCGGAGGCAGGCTGGAAGGGCGAAGAGACACCCGGCCCGGCCGCACCCGCCGCCCGGCCCGCCGGACCGGCCGAGGAGACGGAGCCCGCGATGACCGACATGAGCGAACGGTCCGAGGTGAGCACCGACCGCGACGAGGACATCCGCGCCGCGGACCCCGAGGAGGGCATCACCTCGATGCAGAACCTGCACGCACAGGACACCTCGCAGGCGGAGGGCGACACCGTGCCGGACGCACCCGGCCGGCTCGACTGACCGTCCACCGTACCGACTCGACCGCCCGGTGGGACCGGGCGGTCGCCGCGACCGCAGGTGTCGCTGCCCTGGTGGCGAATCACCGGCGGGGGAGGATAGGCGCATGACCGAACACGACCAAGGCCATCGGCAGGCCCGACCGCCCGCAGACCCGCGCGCGTCGTGGGCGACCTGGACCACCCAATCCATCATCAGCGGCCCCGGCGGTGTCACCACCGCCGAGGTCGGCCCGATCTCCGGCGACCTCACCGTGCACACCACCTGGGTGGACGGCGAGGCGCGGCTGACCGTCCAGTACACCGGCGCGCTGGACTGGTACACGGTGTCCGGCAGTCCGGTGCCGGCCCCCGACGAGATCACCGCGCGGGCCATCCACCAGGCGATGGTGAACGGCGTGAAAACGGGCAGGGGTGCCAGCGCCCCGCCGCCGCTGACGACCTAGGCTCCGGGCGGTGCCGGGGCAGCCGGTCCTACGGGGCCTCGTCCTCCGGCACCGCCCCGTCCGCCACCGCCGTTCCGCCCTTCCCCGTCGACTCGCCCTTCACCACCGTTCCCCGCTTCCCCACCGTCTCGCCCTTCACCACCGGCGCGGCCGTGGTCCAGTAGGTCCAGCTCGCCGGCCGGCGCTCGCGCAGGTCCGCCCGGATCTCGTCGGCGAGCCGGCGGGTCTCGCGGCGGTTCATGGTGGCGCCGATGCCCGCGCCGACCAGCAGCGGGGTCACCGAGGGCAGGTGGCGCAGCGAGCTGCGGGTCAGTCGGCGGCGCACCTGCTGGCGCACCTCCGCGCCGATCGCCAGCGCGGCGAAGCCCGCCGGGCGCACCAGCAGCGTCGCGTCGATCCCGCGACGGTTGGCCCACGCGCCCAGGTAGGCGCCGGCGCGCTGGGTCACGGTGCCCTGCGCCGGGACGCCGTAGACCTCGTGCAGCTCGGCGATCAGCTTGATCTCCACGGCCGCCACCGCGATCGTCTCGGCTGCGATCTCGACCGGCATCGCGGGCGGCACCGGCATCATCGCCGCCGCACCGACGCCCGCGCCGAGCGCGCCGGAGGCCCGGACGGCGCCGGTGACCAGCAGGTCGGCCAGCTGCTCCGGGAAGCCCGCGCCCGGGTGCTGCGCCCGCAGGGCGGCCAGGTCGCGCACCGGGATCCGCGGCGCGGCCCGCACCAGCTGCTCGGTGAGGGCCCGGCCGCCGTACGCGGCGCCCCTGGCCGCGCCCTTGGCGGCCCGGCCGCCGCTGCCGAGCAGCCGGGCGGTGTGCGCGACCACGGCCCGGCCGCGCCCGCGCTGCCCGGCCTCGTACGCGGCGGCCGGCCCCTCGTCGACGGGCTGCTCGGCCTCCTCGACCAGTTCGGCGAGCTGTTCGCCCAGGTCCGGCTCGGGGGTCGGCGGCGAGCGCCGCGGTCTGCGGAAGACTGCCATGCGGATCACGTACCCGCCCGGGCCGGGCGCTACGCGGTGATCTGCACGCCGCGCCAGAACGCCACCCGGCCGCGCACGTGCTCCGCCTCCGGCTTCGGGTCGGTGTAGAACCAGGCCGCGTCGGGGTTGGTCCGCCCGTCCACCTCGACGGTCCAGTAGCCGGCGGTGCCCTTCCAGCCGCACACCGTGGTGGTCCCGGAGGGCCGCAGGTACTCGGTGCGGACCGATTCGGCCGGGAAGTAGTGGTTGCCCTCGACGACGACGGTGTCCGCGCTCTCGGCGATCACGACGCCCTGCCAACTCGCTGTGGTCATGCGGTGATTGTGCCCCACGGACGATCACCCCGACCGGCGGTCCGGGGAATCGGGAAACCGGGAAACCGGGCGGTCGGGCGGTCGGGCCGGCGCCGGGTCGGCGCAGCGGGCGGGCGGCGCAGCGGGCGGGCGGGACGGAGGGCGGCCAGGGCAGCGGGCGGTCAGGGCAGCGGGTGGGCGTGGACCGGCAGGTGCGGGCTCTGGTGGCCGCCGCTGGCGAGCATCCGGACCTCGCCGGAGTCACTGATCTCGGCGCGGACGATGCCGCTGTCGTCCTCGTACACCGGGTGGCCGCCCGGGCCGGTCGCGCTGGTGCGGGTGACCACGACGACGTCCTGCGGGGCCTGGGTACCGGGGTTGCCGGGAAAGGTGAGGGCATAACGCTGGGCGGGGTTCATCACCGGTTCCTGCTCCCTGTCGGCGGGTGTCGCGGGCCGCCGTCGGCGTCCGCTGCGGGCCGCACCGGGCCCGTCACCCGGCTGCGGCCTCGGCGGCCCGGGCGTGCGAGCCGCGGACCTCCAGCTCGCCGAGCAGCCGGGCGGTGGCCTCCGCCACCGCGTCCACGGCCCGGTCGAAGGCCTCCCGGTTGTGCGCCGCCGGGGCGCGGAACCCGGACACCTTGCGGACGTACTGCAGCGCGGCGGCCCGGAAGTCGTCCTCGTCGGCGTCGGGCGTCACGGGCGGTCGCAGCGTCTTGATGTTGCGGCACATGCCCCCAGTCTCGCGCGCGCGGGCCGTACTGGCGACCCCCTATCGTCACGCACTCCTCACGGGGGCGTCATCCGGCAGGATTAGGATGCCGGGCGAACGAATTCGTCCGCCGCGCGCTCCCCGGTCGTCGGCATCACCCCGGAGTCACCGCCTTGCCTCTCGCGCTGCTCGCGCTGGCCGTCACCGCGTTCGCCATCGGCACCACCGAGTTCGCCGCCATGGGGCTGCTCCCCCAGGTCGCCGACGACCTCCACGTCTCCATCCCGCAGGCGGGCTGGCTGATCTCCGCGTACGCGCTGGGCGTCGTGATCGGCGCGCCGCTGCTCACGGTGGCGGCCTCCGGGCGGCCCCGCAAGGCGGTCCTGGTGGCACTGGCCGGGCTGTTCGCGACCGGCAACCTGCTGTGCGCGCTGGCACCGGACTTCTGGACGCTGGCCGCCGCGCGACTGGTCACCGGGCTGCCGCACGGTGCCTTCTTCGGGGCGGGCGCGGTCGCCGCGGCCGAGCTGGTCGCGCCCGACCGGCGGGCCCGGGCGGTGGCCGTGATGTTCTCCGGGCTGACCGTCGCCAACATCGTCGGTGTCCCGGCCGCGACCCTGCTCGGGCAGCACCTGGGCTGGCGGGCGACCATGCTGGTGGTCGTGCTGATCGCCGCCGCCGGGACGCTCGCCATCGCCCGGCTGGTGCCCGAGCTGCCCGCCCCCGCCCAGTCCGGGCTGCGGCACGAGCTGCGGGCCTTCCGCAGCGGGCAGCTGTGGCTGGCCCTGGCCACGGTGGTGTTCGGCTGCGGCGGCTTCTTCGCCTGCTACAGCTACATCGCGCCGCTGCTCACCGAGGTCTCCGGGTACGCCACCGGCTCGGTCACCCTGGTGCTGGCGCTGTTCGGGGTCGGGATGACGATCGGCAACGTGCTCGGCGGGTTCGCCGCCGACCGGGCCCTGCGGCCGACCGTCTGCGCGGCCTTCGTGCTGCTCTCCGCCACCCTGGCGCTGTTCGCGGTGACCGCCCACGCCCGGTGGCCGGCGGCCGTGACGGTGGTGCTGATCGGGCTGTTCGGCTTCGCGATCGTGCCGGCGGTGCAGACCCTGGTGCTGCAGAAGGCCCGCAGCGCGCCGACGCTGGCCTCCGCGACCGTGCAGGGCGCCTTCAACCTGGCCAACGCCCAGGGCGCCTACTTCGGCGGGCTGGCGCTGGACGCCGGACTCGGCTGGACCTCGCCGACCCTGGTGGGCGCGGGCCTGGCCGCCTCGGGCGCGCTGGTCGCGGTGCTCGCCTGGGCGGCCGACCGCCGGCGGCCCGCATCTGTGGCCGCGGAGCCGGCCGCCCCTGCGCCGGCCCCTGCCGCGGTGACCGGGGTCTAGGGTCCGTGGTCGACCCTCCGTCGTCCGCCCGGACGGCCGGGGTCCGAGGACCGGGAGCTACCGAGGGCCGGAGCTGTCGAGGACCGGGAGCTACCGCCTCTCGATGTCCCGGTGGGCGTCGGCGAGCAGCCGGTAGCCCTCGCCGTTGGCCTCGATGCCGCTCCGCTCCTCCTCGCTCAGCTCCCGACGGACCTTCGCCGGGACGCCCGCGACCAGCGAGCCGGGCGGGACCACCATGCCCTGCGGGACGACCGCGCCGGCCGCGACCAGCGAGCCGGTGCCGATCCGGGCGCCGTTCAGCACCGTGGCGTTCATGCCCACCAGGACGTCGTCCTCGACCGCGCAACCGTGCAGCACCGCGTTGTGGCCGACCGAGATCCGCTCGCCGACCACCAGGGGGAAGCCGGGGTCGGCGTGCAGGGTGCAGTTGTCCTGGATGTTGCTCCCCGCGCCGACGCTGATCGACTCGGCGTCGCCGCGCAGCACCGCGCCGTACCAGATGCTCGCGCCCGCGCCGACCGTCACGTCCCCGATCACGACGGCGTTCGGCGCGACGAAGGCGTCCGGGTCGACGGCGGGCGCCTTGCCCCCGACTGCGGCGATCAGCGGCTCTGCCATGTCTCGTCCTCCTGGTGACGGTGGGCCGTGGTGTCGCCGGTCAGCGTAGGGGGTCGGTCACCACAGCGTGCGGGCGAGGTCGGGCAGGGGTGCGGGGGCGGGCACGGGGGCGGAGGTGGGTGCGGGGGCGGCGGGCTGGGGTCCGCACAGCGCGGTCGTGGTCACCTCGTCCCAGGCGGCGACGGCGGCGGCCGGGTCCGGCGTGTCGTCGATGGTGGTGCTCCCGGCGTACTGCCGCCTGCCGGCCGCCGATCCGACCACCATCGTGACGTAGCCGGGGAAACCGCCGGAGTGGGCCCCAGAGGGTGCCGCAGGGGTGTCGACCCGCTGCAGGCCGAGACCGTAGGACCGGCCGTCGCCGTGGGTGGTGGTCTGCTCCATGGCGGCGAGTTCGGCCGGGCGCAGCAGGCGTCCGCCGAACAGGGCCGCAAGGAGGGTGGCCAGGTCGGCGGTGGTGGAGATGCCGGCGCCGGACGACCCCACCATGGAGGGGTTGAGCAGGGTGACGTCGGCCGGGCCGGTGTCCGCCTTGTCGTAGCCGTGGGCGTGGGGGCCGGGGACGACGGGCGAGTCGCCGGGCATCGAGGTGCCGGTGAGGCCGAGCGGCGGATGATCCTGCGGGTCGCCTCCTCGTTCCGGCTGCGGCCGGTGAGCTTCTCGATGATCATGCCGACCAGGACGTGGTCGGGGTTGGAGTACTGCCAGTCGATGCCGGGCGGGAAGGCCGACGGGTACCGGTGGGCGATGTCGACCAGGTCCCGGAGGGCGTAGTGCCGGTAGCGGCCGCCGGAGAGCCACTCCGGGCGGCGGTGGTCGAAGGCCGGGTCCTGGGTGCAGTCGGCGACGCCGCTGGTGTGGTCGAGCAGCTGCCGGACGGCGACCGCGGTGCTGTTCGGCACGATGCCCGGCAGCCGGCACTCCAGCCGGTCGTGGAGGACCCGTCGGTGGTCAGGAGGTACACGGAACGGCGCCAGACGCTGTACGACCACAACTTCACCGCCGGTGGGCCGTCCGTCGGCGCCCTACGCCCGCTGCGCGGGCCGGACGGGCCGGAGCCGGTCGAGGACGGCGAGGCAGAAGGCTTCTGACACCTGACTCGCGGTCATCCCGTCACTTCCGCAGCACCACCTGGTTGCGGCCGGGTCCGCATGCCCCAGCGGGCAAGAGACGGACCGACAGCGCCCAGTGCCGCGAAGAACACCGCCAGCAGCAGCCAGCCTGTCGTGCCGAGGCCGAGTACCACCGTGGTGAGGATCGCGGGGGCGAGAGCCTGGCCCGTGCTGAAGCCGAGACCGAAGACACCTTGGTACTGGCCCTGTGCGTGGTCGGGGGCAAGACCGAAGCCCAGGGCGAAGGCCGCCGATGACTCCCAAACCTCTCCCAGACTGTGGACGAAGATCGCGGCCAGGACCAGTCCCGCCGCCGCCCAGACAGGGGTGTGCGCCGCCAGTGCCATCATCGGGCAGCTGACGAGGAAGAGCAGCCCCGCCGTGCGAAACGCCAGGCCGCCATCGTGCGGGGTCTCGATACGCGACCCGATCCTGGTCTGCATCAGCACACAGAACAGGGAGTTGACGGCGAACAGCGCGGCCACCGTCCAGCGCGGCGCCTCGGTGTGCTGGGAGATCCAGATCGGCAGGAGTAGTGAGACCACCGGGTACTGCAGTCCCATGGCCCCGTAGAGGGCGGTGAACGCGAGGAAGGGACGATCCGCGAGGACGGGCCAGCGCCGCTGTTGCGGTGGTGCTGCCAGTACCGGATAGCGGGGCAGCAGGAGCAGAAGCACCGCACACAGGGCGAAGCTCGCCGCGTTGCCGAGGATCAGCGTGACATAGGCGCCGCGGGTGTTCGCGGCCAGCGCCAGCCCCGCACCCACCGTTCCCAGGATGACGCCCAGGTTGACGAACGTGCGCAGCTTGGCACGGAACCGGGCCGGGCGCTCACCCCCGACCCGGACCACCAGCGCGCCCCACGCCGCCCCACCAGCAGCTGCGGCGATCTGGTCGACCGTCGCGATGATCGTGAGCGCGGCCCAGCTCTCGACGAGGACGAGGGCCGCCATCGATACGGCCTGGACCGCGAGGGCCGACATCATGATCGTGCGAGCCCCTCGCCGATCTGCGAGATGCCCGCCCGGTATCCCCGCGCACAGACCGATCACTCCGGCGATGGTGAGCGCGGCACCGACCTGCACCGCAGGCAGGCCCACGACCAAGGTGAAGTAGAGCGCTGACGCCGCGTTGAACAGACCGTTGCCGACTCGGTTGACGAAACTGGCGGCGACCAGCACGCGCTCCGGCCTACTGTCCCCCGCCATCCGGCCTATTCGACCCGCTAAGTTGCCCTTGATCATGGATGGCACGCTAACAGCGGTCGCTGATCCAGCGGAAGAAGCACCAAGATCCGGCCGTGGGCGTCGCCGCAGCCGGCGGCGACGACGGCGGTGCGCAGCGCAGGGCGGCGGCGCCCGGGTGTCGGAGCGGTCCCGACGGCGGTCGGGGCGGCGGTGATGCCCGCCTCCCTGTCCGGGGTGCGGGATCGGTCAACCAGGCTTCGGAACCGTGTTTCTGACGCCGCCTCAGACATTCGGGCGGCCGCCGTCGCTCCACAGGACGGTGTCCGACCCGGAACGACCCCGGAGCCGTACCCCGAGACGGTTCGGGGTACGGCTCCGGGACGGGCGGCGCCGGTCGGGCGCGCGAGCGGTCCGCCGGGTGGGACGGGTCAGGCGGGCGGGACGGGTCAGGCGACCGGGGCGTGCTTGCGCAGGACCTCGATGAAGGCCCGCAGCCACGCCGGGTGGTCGGGCCAGGCGCGCGCCGAGACGACCAGGCCGTCGACGACGGCCTCGCCCTCGACGAACTCGCCGCCCGCGGCCTTGATGTCCGGGGCCAGCGCCGGGTAGGCCGAGGTGCGGCGGCCGTCCAGGACCCCGGCGGCGGCGGTGATCAGCGGGCCGTGGCAGATCTGCGCGACGGGCTTGTCCCCGGTGAAGAAGTGCCGCGCGATCCGCTGCACGTCCGGGTCGTTGCGCAGGTACTCGGGGGCGCGGCCGCCGGGGATGACCAGGGCCGCGTAGTCGGCCGGGTCGACGTCGGCGAGGGCGATGTCGGCGGGCCAGGTGTAGCCGGGCTTCTCGGTGTACGTGTCGTAGCCCTCGACGAAGTCGTGCACCACGAACTGCAGGCGCTTCTTGGTCGGGGCCGCGATGTCGACCTGGTAGCCCTCCTCGCGCAGCCGCTGGTAGGGGTAGAACACCTCCAGTGATTCGGCGGCGTCCCCGGTGACGAGCAGGATCTTCGGTGTCATCGTCGACATCCCTCCATGTGATCGGGCCTCAGTTTCCGTACGGGGCACCGACAGTGGCGCCCTTCCGGGCCCGGTCCAAAAATTGCGCACCCGTCACGTCGTTGGCAACGGGGCGCACCGGGCGTACGGCGGCGCATACGGAGGCTCGCGCGCCGGTTGCGGGGAGTGCGCGCCGGGTGACCCGCCCGGCTTCGGCACCCCGCGCCCCGGGTCCTAGACTCCTGCTGCCCACGACCCGCACGCCACCGCCTTCTCCGGAGGAACCCATGCCGGACCGCACCACCTACCTCGTCCTTCCCGGCTACGGGAACTCGGGCCCCGAGCACTGGCAGACCCGCTGGGAGGCCGCCTCGGAGACGTTCCGCCGGGTCGAGCAGGCGGACTGGGACCACCCGGAGCAGGCGGACTGGGTCGCCCGGGTGGACGCGGCGGTCGCGGAGGCCGCCGCCGCGGGCCCGGTGGTGCTGGTCGCCCACAGCCTCGGCTGCGTGACGGCGGCCCGCTGGGTGGCCACCGCGCCCGCCGCGCGGACCGCGGCCGTCCGGGGCGCGCTGCTGGTCGCCCCCGCCGACATCGACACCGCGGAGGTGCCGGAACTGGTCGGCTTCCGGCCGGTGGCGCTGGAGCCCTTCCCCTTCCCGGCCGTGGTGGTCTCCTCCACCGACGACCCGTGGGTGTCCCCCGGGCGGGCCCGCGCGTTCGCCGAGGCCTGGGGCGCCCGGTACGTCGAGCCGGGCGCGTACGGGCACCTCAACTCCGACTCCGGACTGGGCGACTGGCCGGAGGGCCGCGAGCTGCTCGCCGAACTCTGACACCGTGAACGGGGGGACGATGGACAAGCGGACGTCCCGGACCAGGCGCGTCCTGGTCCGGCTGTTGGCGGCCGGCGGGGTGGCCGCCGTACTGCTGTACACCGAGGGGCAGTGGGAGAGCCGCTCGGGCGGCCGGATGCTGGTCGCCGACCTGCTCAACCGGCCCGAACTGCTGCTCGGCGCGGCGCTGACCGCGCTGATCGCGGCCGCCTGGCTGGGCGACCTGCGGGCCGCCGCCCTGCGGACGGCCACCCGGTCGGTCACGGTCACCGCCGGGGTGGTGTTCCTACTCGGCGCGCTGGCCGCGCACAAGGTGTCGGCGGCCGAGACCCGCAGCCGGGAGGCCGCCCCTGCGGGGGCGGAGCGGGCGCTGGTGGTGGTGCACCGCTCGTACCCCGCCGGGCCGACGCCGGGCGAGCACTGGCAGGTGCTCCTGGAGTCCGGCGACGGCTGGGAGGCGCGGCGCTGGGCGCTGGCCGACATCGGCGGGGGCCCGGACGACGCCCGGCTGGTGGAGGCGAGTTGGACCGGTCGGGAACAGATCACCGTGGTGACCGACTCCTACCGGCGGGTGTTCAACCTCGACCAGGACAGCGGCGAGCCGGTCGAGGCGAGATAGGCCGGTCGGGACTGCCGGGACGACCGTGCCGACCGGGGCGCACGCGGTGACCGGGGCGCACGCGGTGACCGCGGCGACCGCGGTGACCGGCTCGGGTCACCCCAGCCCCAGGGCGTGGGCGGCGAGCACCAGCAGCACGGCGTTGCCGGCCGCGCCCAGCGCGGTCGCGGAGAGGAAGCGGGCGGCGGTGCCGTCCGGGTACGGGTTGAGGGTCATCGCGAGCAGGAAGCCCGGCGTCGTCCAGATCACCGCCGTCCACTGCGCCACGGCGGCGGTGGCGCCCGTCCCGGCGCGCGACTCACGGGCGGCAGCCAGGCCGACCACCAGGTAGCCGGCCAGGTAGCCGGCCGAGGGGCAGAGGACGGCGGGGACGCCGAGGATGCTGTGCGGCATGGCGCCATCGTCCGCCGACGCGGCGCGGCCCCGCATGAGTACGGGTACTCATGCGGGGCCGGTCGGGAGCGGGCCCGGCCGCCGGTCGGAGCGGCCGGGTCTCGGCTACTGGCCCTCGGGGTCCGCCGGGGTGGACGGCGCGGAGCGGCCGGTCGGGCCGGTGCCGCGCGGCTTGCCCTGGTTCCCGTTGTTCCCGTTGTTGCCGTTGTTCCCGTTGTTGCCCTGGTTGCCGTTGTTCCCCGGGCTGCCCGTGGCGGGGGCGCCGGTGCAGCTGGCCGAACCCGCCGAGCCGCCGGCGGTGGGGCAGTTGGGGTCGCGCTTGGGCGGGTCCGGGATGTAGACGGTGGTGAACTCCTTCTCCGGCATGCTCCGGACCGCGTCGCTCATCGCCTTCTGCCAGATCGGCCCCGGTCCGGTCGCCCCGAACACCTCGGCCTGGTACTTGCCGCCGATCCGGATGTTGCGCATCGGCACCTTGGTGCCCGGGCTGCCCAGCCAGACCGAGCCCGCCAGGTTGCCCGTGTAACCGGTGAACCAGGCCGACTTCTTCTCGTCCGTGGTGCCCGTCTTGCCGGCGATCTGGCGACCGTCGTCCAGGCCGAGGTCGCGCGCGGTGCCGCCCTTCTCGGTCACCCCGAGCAGCACGCTGTTGATCACGTCGGCGGTGTCCTCGGACATCGCCTGGCTGCACTGCGCGCCCGGCACCGGCACGTCCTTGCCGTCGACCGTGGTGATCCGGTTGATCGCCATCGGTGCGCAGTAGCTGCCCCGGGCGGCGAAGGTCGCGTAGACGTTGGCCATGGTCAGCGGGCTGACCTCCTGGGTGCCGAGGCCGAGGGCGGGCACCTCCTGCAGCGGCGAGCCGTCCGCCTTGCCCGCCACGCCCAGCTTGTTGGCCATCTGCTTGACCGCGCAGAGCCCGATCTCCTGCTCCATCTGCACGAAGTAGGTGTTCACCGACAGCGCCATGGCCTGCTTGAGCTCGTACGGGCCCTTCTCGGACTCGGACTCGTTGGGGATCGTCCCCTCCTTCTTGCCCTTGCTGAGGTTCTTCCAGGTGCCGTCGCAGGTCTTCATCGTCGGCCAGTCCATCCGGTTCGGCGCGTCGTACCGCTGGGTCGACGACAGGCCGGCCTCCAGGGCCGCGGCGGCCACGATCGGCTTGAAGTTGGAGCCGGGCTGGAAACCGACGCCGCCGCCCATCGCCGCGTCCACGTTGTAGTTGACGACCGTCTCGTTCTTCTCCTTGGCCAGGCCGTACGGGCGGGTCTGCGCCATCGCCAGGATCTTGCCCGTACCGGGCTCGACCATCGTCATCGCGGCCGAGACCGGGTCGGTGACGTACACCTTGGTGGAGACGGCGTTCTGGGCGGCGGCCTGCTTCTGCGGGTCCAGCGTGGTGTAGATGTTCAGACCGCCGGTGTCCCACAGCGTCTTGCGCTCGGCCGCGCTCTTGCCGTACGCCGGGTCCTGCTTGACCACGTGGCGCACGTAGTCGCAGAAGAAGCCCATCCCGGCCTGGGCGGTGATGCAACCGTTCTGCGGGTCCTTGTAGTTCAGGCCCAGCGGCGCGGCCTTGGCCTCCTTGGCCTGGTCCGCCGTGACGTGCTTGTTCTCCACCATCTTGTCGATGACGGTGTCACGGCGCCGCTGCGCAGCCACCGGGTGCAGCTTCGGGTCGTACTGGGACGGGTTCTGCACCAGCCCGGCGAGCATCGCCGCCTCGGGCAGGGTCAGGTCCTTCGCGTCCTTGCTGAAGTAGCGCTGCGCGGCGGCCTGGATGCCGTACGCCTGGTGGCCGTAGAAGGTGATGTTCAGGTAGTTGGTGAGGATCTGGTCCTTGGACAGGTCCTCCTCCAGCTTGATGGCGTACCGGAGTTCCTGGATCTTGCGGCCGAGCGTCTTGCGCTGCGCCTCGCGCACCGCCTCCGGATCGTCCCCGGCCTTCTCCACGTTGACGTTCTTCACGTACTGCTGGGTCAGCGTGGAGGCGCCCTGGACGGTGGCGCCGCTCTCGGCGTTCTTGGTGACGGCCCGCAGGACGCCCTTGAGGTCGACCGCGCCGTGCTCGTAGAAGCGGGCGTCCTCGATGTCCACCTGCGCCTGGCGGATCAGCGGGGACATCTGGTCGGCGGTGAGGACGGTCCGGTCGCGCTCGTAGACCTTGGCGATCAGGCCCCCGTTGGCGTCGAAGATCTGGGTGGCCTGGGTGAGCGGCGGGGTCTTGAAGTCGTCGGGGATGTTCTGGAAGCCCTCGGCGCCGTTCTTCGCCCCGAGTCCCACCGCGCCGGCCGCCGGGAGGACCAGGCCGGCCAGCAGCACGCCGCCGAGGACGCTGGCACCGAGGAAGGTGGCCGCGTGGCCCAGGAATCCGAGCGGGGTCTCACGGCGCCTCGGGCGCGGGACCCAGGTGTCGCCCGGGTCCTGGGTGGGTATGCGACGGCGGCTCTTCGGTGACATAGTTCGAACATTAAGGCCGTGAAGACGCCTTGTGGGCGGGGTGTCGGCGAAGGATTGTCACAAAATCGCGACAGCTTCGACTCATTCGCGAGAGTCGAACGGACGTGCACGCAGGAACAAGGACCGTTCGTCCACGGCCCGTTGGCCCTGCGCCCCGTCCGCGCAGCTCGGCCGCACCCGGCAACTCCCCGGCCCGCACCCGGCCTTCCGGTGCCGGGTGTTCGACCGGCCCCCGCTCACCCCGCCGGGCAGAAGACGTCCCCGGCCGGACGGCGGCCGCTCACCAGGTAGTCCGTCACCACCGCGTCACCGCAGGCGTTCCCGTTCGCCACGTACACATCGTGGCCGCCGGAGTCCACCGTGACCATCCGGGCCCGGTCCCCCAGCGCGGCGCGCAGCTTGAGCGCGCCGCGGTACGGGGTCGCCGGGTCACGCAGGTTCTGGGCCAGCAGGACGTTCGCCGGGCCGCGGTCGGTCACCTTCACCGGCGACTCGGCGGGCGCGAACGGCCAGAAGGCGCAGGGCGTCACGTTCGTCGGCATGCCGGCGGTGAGCGGACGGGCGGCGCGCTCGGCCGCGACGTCCTTGACGTACGCGGCCGGATCGGTGGGCCAGCTGACGTCGTTGCACAGGGTGCCGACCGAGACGGCGATCGAGTTCTGCACCGCCTGCACCGCCTGCTCGGGCAGGGGGGCCGGCGCGGGCAGCGGACGGCGGCCGAGGCCGGCCAGCATCAGCCGGGCCAGGCCCGGGAACTTGGCGTCCGCGTACAGGCTCTGCAGCATGGCCTCGCGCAGCACGTTGCCGTTCAGCTCGGCCGGATCGGCGCCGGGCCAGGGCAGCGGCTCCCGGTCCAGGCGGGCGGCGAGGTCCAGGAAGAGCGGGCGGACCTCCTCGGGGGTGTCCGCGACCCGGTCCGGGTTGTCGGGCGAGGCGGCCCACTTGGCGAAGTCCGGGAAGCGGTCCTCGGCGCCCTGGCCGTAGGCGGCGAGCCAGCCGCGCTCCACCCGGGTCGGGTCCGGGTCGTCGTTGCTGTCCAGCACGATCCGGTCGGTCCGCTGGGGGAACATGGTGGCGTAGACGGCGCCCGCGTAGGTGCCGTACGAGGTGCCCCAGGCGGAGATCCGGCGCTCGCCGAGGGCCGCGCGGATGCTGTCGATGTCACGGGCCTCGTTCGCGGTCGAGATGCTGCGCAGCACCGGGCCGCCGTCGCGGGCGCAGGTCTCGGCGACCCGGCGCGCGTAGGCGACGTTCCCGTCGATCGATCCGTCGGCGGCGGGCCAGGAGTGCAGTTTGACCATCGAGAGGTCGGCGCGGTCCAGGCCGCAGCTGACCGGGGTGGAGCGGCCGACTCCGCGCGGGTCGAAGCCGACCAGGTCGAAGCGGTCCAGGACGGACTGCGGGAGGCGCTTGGCCGCGTTGGTCGGGACGTTCAGGCCGGAGCCGCCCGGCCCTCCGGGGACGGTCAGCAGGACGCCGTGGCGCAGATCCGGTCGGGCGGCGGGGATGCGGGACACCGCGAGGGTGATCTGCTCGCCGTGCGGATCGCGGTAGTCCAGGGGGACGGTGACGGTGGCGCACTGCTGACGCGGGTCGACCTGGCCCTGGCAGGTGGTCCAGGCGGGGCGGCCCTTCCCGGTGTTCCGGGCGTCGGCGGCGGCGGGCAGGGCGGTCAGCCCGGTGACGGCCAGGGCGGCGGCCGCGGCGGCGGCCGCCGTGACGGTGACCGTGCCCTTCGAGCTCTTCGAACTCCTGGTGTTCTTCGCGTTCTTCGAGCTCGGCGTGTTCTTCGGGCTCGGCGTGTTCGGCGTGTTCTTCGGCATGCCCAAGAGTCTGCTGGGACCGGGCGCCCGGACCCATCCGGCAAGCAGGCCGGTCGGGGGTGGGGAAATCCCCCGGCCGCCGGGTGGAGGCCGCAACCGGGTGCGGCCTCCTGCGGTCGGTCGGGGTGAGGGGGGTGGTGCCGTGCGCTCCGGAGGGGGCGTCAGAGACCGAGCAGGGCCGGGTCGGAGGCGAGGGCGCGCAGCGGTTCGCGCGGGTCGGCGACCAGCTTGCGCTCGGCCAGGTCGAGGATGCCGCCGACGCCGGTGATCTCGGCGGCCAGCACGCCGTCCCCGCGGACCAGCCGCTGCACCACCTGGAAGGTCTTGCCGTCCCGCCAGGCGAACGAGCAGCTCACGTCCACCGGGTCACCCGCGCGCAGTTCCCGCAGGTACTTGATCGTGGTCTCCAGGACGACCGGGCCGACGCCCTTGGCGACCAGGTCGGCCTGGCGGATCCCGGCCGCCTGCAGGTACTCCCAGCGGGCGTGCTCGGCGTACTGGAGGTACACCGCCTGGTTGAGGTGCCCCTGGGTGTCGGTCTCGTACCCGCGGACGGTGATGCGGGTGGTGAAGTCCTGATCGGTCATGTCCCGCACGCTACTCCGGGCGGCGGGTCGCCACCTCGTGTCCTCCGTCACCCCGGCCCCGGTCACCCGGTCAGCGTCGCCAGCACCTGCAGCAGGGCGTCCGGGCGCCGGTCGACGGGCAGGTGCTCGACCGGGTGGAAGGCGCAGCCGAGCACCGTCGCGCCGCCGTCGCAGGTCCGGTCGTCGCCGACCATCAGCACGTCGGCCGGGGCCAGCCCGAGCCGGGCGCAGGCGGTCTCGAAGATCGCCGGGTCCGGCTTCTGGGCGCCCACCTCGTAGGAGAGGACGTAGCTGTCGACCAGTTCGTCCAGCCCGTGGGCGCGGAAGACCGGACGCAGGTCCCAGCCGATGTTGCTCACCACGGCGACCGGGACGCCCCGCCGGCGCAGCTCGTGCAGCACGGGGGCGGTGTCCGGGTACGGGCGCCAACTCGCGGGCGCCAGATGGCTCTCGTACAGGGCGTCCACGTCGAGGCCGGCGGGTGGCGCGGCGGCGCGGGTCAGCGCGGTGTACGCGCTGCGGTGCAGCTCGGGGGTCAGGTCCCGGGTGTCCCAGGCCTCCTGGACCTCCGGCGGGATCCGGTGCGGCGGGACGCCCCCGGGCAGTGCGCCGAACTCCTCCAGTCGGGCCACCAGTTCGGCCTGTTCCGGGGCGGACAGGCCAGGGCCGGCGGCCGCGGTGAAGGCCGCGAGCCACTCGGCGGTGGAGACGACTCGGAAGAGCGTTCCGGAGAAATCGAACATCACGCCTTTGGTCATGGCGTCGAGCCTAACCGCGCGATCCCCCGGCGGGGGAACTGCTGTACGACGGGGGACGGCCGCACGGCGGGCGAGGGGCCACGGCCGTACAGCGGGCTCAGCGGAGGGTGAGGATGCGCGGGCCGTCCTCGGTGACGGCGACGGTGTGTTCGATGTGGGTGGCGCGCGAGCCGTCCGTGGTGCGCAGGGTCCAGCCGTCCGGGTCGGTGTCGTAGTCGTCCCTGCCTCCGGCGATGAGCATCGGTTCGATGGCCAGCACCAGGCCGGGGCGCAGCGGGTAACCCCGGCCCGGGCGGCCGACGTTGGGCAGGTGCGGGTCCTCGTGCATCCGGCGGCCGATGCCGTGCCCGCCGAAGCCCTCCGGTGTCCCGTAGCGTCCGGCGCGGACGACGCGGGCGATGGCGTGGGAGATGTCCCCGATCCGGTTGCCGACCACGGCGGCGGCGATGCCGGCGTCCAGGGCGCGCTGGTTGGCGTCGATCAGTGCGGTGTCCTCGGGACGGGCGGTGCCGACGGTGAAGCTCACGGCGGCGTCACCGGCCCAGCCGTCCAGCACCGCGCCGCAGTCGATGCTGACCAGGTCGCCGTCGCGCAGCCGGTAGCCGTTCGGGATGCCGTGCACGACGGCGTCGTTCACGGAGGCGCAGATGACGGCGGGGAACGGGACCGGCGCGAACGACGGGCGGTAGCCGAGGAACGGCGAGCTCGCTCCGGCCGCGTCCAGCACGCCCCGCGCGACCTCGTCCAGCTCGGTCAGGCTGACGCCGACCGCCGCCGCCTCCCGCACGGCGGCGAGCGCGTCCGCCACCACCCGCCCTGCTTCGCGCATCGCTTCGAGGGCGGCGTCCGACTTGAGTTCGACCATGGTGACCACTCCCCTGGATCCAATTCTTATACCGGTATTTGTATCACGGTCGATCGCGGGCGACGGCCACCCGGCCGCACCGCGGGAGAGCCCACGACGGGGGCACCGCGACAGCCGCAGGCCGCCTGCCTGGGAATACCTGGCGCCGGGACGGTCCGTGATCCGCTAGTGTTCGGCGGCGCAATCCGATGATCTGACCATGAGGAACCCACGTGACGACCCCGCCGACCGCCCCCGTCGACGAGACCCCCCAGCCCGCCCAGCCGGCCACCCAGGAGCCCTGGGGCGCCGGAGTCCCCGCCCCGGACCAGCCCTCGCGGCTGCGCCGCAACCTCCGCCGGGTGGGCGGACCGCTCCTCCTGGTCGCGTTGATCAGCGCCGGTCTGCTCGTCGCCGGCCAGATGAGCAAGTCCGAGCCGGAGGCGGCACAGGTCGGCAGCTGCGTGCACGACCTCGGCAACGGGACCAAGCCGAAGATGGAGCTCGTCGACTGCTCCAAGCCCACCGCGGACTACAAGGTCACCAAGGTCGTCCACGACGGCGAGGCCAAGCACGCCTGTGACACGGAGCCGGACGAGGTCTTCGGCTCCTACAGCGAGGAGCGCCGGAGCAGCATCGTCATCCTCTGCCTCGCCCTGAACCCCGCGCGGCCGGGCGGCCCGGCCGACCTCCCGAGCTGGCCCGCGCTCTAGGCGCGTCCGGGACGAACCCCGGCACGGGCCCGCACTGCGGGGCGGGCCCGTGCGGGACTATGCTCGACGCCATGGTGAGGACTCCGCTGACCCCGTGGGAGCGCGAGCGCGGGGAGCGCTTCGGAGCGCTGCTGCGCGAGGCGCGTGGCGGGCGCAGCATGGTCGAGGTGGCGGCGGTGGCCGGCGTCTCCGCCGAGACGCTGCGCAAGATCGAGACGGGCCGCGCCCCGACGCCGTCCTTCTTCACCATCGCGGCGCTGGCCTTCGCGCTCGGCCTGTCCCTCGACGAACTCGCCTCCGCCTGCGCACCGTCCGAGGACGGCGAGCACGGCGCGGCGCTCACGGCGTGAACGGGCGAGGGGCCCCCCCCCCCCCGGCGGGCGGCGGGGGGGGCGGGGGCCCCCCCCCGACGTCTCGAAGGGTGGGGGCGCGGCAGCCCCACCACACAGGGATCACGACA
>NZ_JBHWBZ010000051.1:64347-73039 GCF_042735475.1 Kitasatospora sp. NPDC059577
CTCCCCCGCCCCCCCCCCCCCCCCCCCCGCGCGCGCGCCCCCCGCGCGGCGCCCCGGTCGGCCCGCGGCGCCCCCCCCCCCGGGGCGCGGGGGGCGGGGGGGGGCCCGTCGGCCCGACCGTGACGGCGGTTCGGGTGGCAGCGGTTCAGCCCACCGAGCTGTTGTAGCTCTCGATCGCCGGCTGCAGCTCCTTGGCGGCGTCGGACAGCGCCTGCTGGGCCGACTTGCTGCCCGAGACGGTCTGCTCGATCGCGGTCTCCACGCCCTTGCGGGCCTGCGGCATGACGCCGAGCAGGCAGCCCGCGGTGGCCGGGGTGGGCTTGGTGGACTTCAGCTGGTCGATCGCGGTCTGGAACTGCGGGTACTTGGCCACCCACTCCTTGTCCTTGGGGTCGTCCAGGGACTTCGTGTTCACCGGGAAGTACCCGGTGCCGGTGTGCCAGACGGCCTGCTGCTCGGGGGCCGTCACGAACTTCTCGAACTCCCAGGCGGCGCGCTTCTCGGCGTCCGAGTGGCCGGGGCCGCTGATCCACAGCGAGGCGCCGCCGATCACCGGGCCGCCCTGGTCCGCGGCGGTGACCTTCGGGAAGGCGGCGGTGCCGACGGCGAACTTCGCCGCCTCCGTGTAGCCGCGCAGCACGCCGGTGGACTCCAGGTGCATCGCAACCGTGCCGGCCTTGAACGCGGCCTGGGCGTCGTCGGTGGTGCGGCCGGTGTTGGCCGCGTAGCCGCCCTTGACCAGGTCGGCCCACCACTGGACGATCTGCGCGCCCTGCGCGGAGTCGAACACGACCTTGCCGGCCTTGTTGCTGCGGCCGTTGTCGCTGTCGCAGTACATGGCGCCGGACTCGGCCAGCAGCTGCTCCACGAACCAGCCGTAGATGGCGGCGCCGAAGCCGTACCGGACGGTCTTGCCGTCGGCGTCCTTCTTGGTCAGCTTCTTCGCGAGCTCGCCCAGCTCGTTGAGGTCCTTGGGCGGCTGCGCCGGGTCGAGGCCGGCCTCCTTGAAGGCGTCGTCGTTGAGGTAGAGCAGCGGCATCGAGGAGTTGAACGGCATCGACTGGAGCTTGCCGCCGACCGAGTAGTAGTTGCGGATGTTGGCGTCCAGGTCGCCCAGCGGGTAGCCGTCCTTGTCCGCGAAGGCCTGGGCGGGGACGGTCTGCCT
Source organism: Kitasatospora sp. NPDC059577 (assembly GCF_042735475.1). Taxonomy (NCBI): domain Bacteria; kingdom Bacillati; phylum Actinomycetota; class Actinomycetes; order Kitasatosporales; family Streptomycetaceae; genus Kitasatospora; species Kitasatospora sp. NPDC059577. The sequence continues at coordinate 65,513 of NZ_JBHWBZ010000051.1, forward strand.
GGAGTCGATCATGAACCGGGTGCCGATGTCGTAGACCTGCACCAGGGCGGGCGTGCCCTTCTGCTGCACCGCGGCCTTGTACTTGGTGACCAGCTCGTCGTACTTGCCCTGGAACTGCGCCTTGACCGCGACCTTGCCCTGGTGCGCGGCGTTGAACTGGTCGACCAGCCCGGTGAGCACCTCGGCGTTCTTGCCGGTCATCGAGTGCCAGAACTCGACGTTCGTGACGCCGGAGGCCTGGTCGAGCGCCTGGGCACCGGGCGCCGCGGCGTCGTTGGCGGAGCCGGAACCGGACCCGGAACCGGAGGAACTGCAGGCGGTCAGGGACAGGCCGGCCACCAGCAGGGCCGCGAGCGCGCGTGCACTCTTCTTCACGAGGGTTCTCTCTCTCGAACGCGATGGACTGGCGAGGGACTGGCGAGGGACGGACGTGGCACGGGTCAGCGCACCGCGCCCGCGGTGAGGCCGCGGACGATGAAGCGCTGGCCGAAGACCACCAGGGCGAGCGTGGGCAGCAGGGAGAGCACGACGCCGGCCAGGATCAGCCCGGGATCGGCCATCTCGGAGTCGCGCAGCGAGGTGAGACCGATCTGCAGGGTCTGCATCTCCGCCGTGCGCGTGATGATCAGCGGCCAGAAGTACTGGTTCCAGGCGGACAGGAAGACGTAGATCGACAGCGCCGCGAGCGCGGGCTTGTTGAGCGGGACCACGATCCGCCACAGGAAGCGCCAGTGGCCGGCGCCGTCGATCCGGGCGGCGTCGCGCAGTTCGCCGGGCAGCTGGCGGAAGGCCTGGCGCAGCATGAAGGTGCCGAAGCCGGACGCCAGGAAGGGCAGCACCAGGCCGAAGTAGGTGTTACCGAGCCCCCAGCCCGACAGCGTCAGGTAGTTGGGGATGATGATGGCCTCCCACGGGACCATCAGCGTCGCCAGGAACACCCCGAACACCGCCGCCCGCGCCTTCAGCGGCAGGAAGACGAAGGCGTACGCGGCCAGGATCGAGGTGAACAGCTGGGCGAGGGTGATGGCGGTGGCCACGACCGCCGAGTTGGCGTACTGGCGGGCCAGCGGGATCGCGTCCACGGCGCCCGAGAAGTTCCGCCCGGTGACCGAGTGCGGCACCAGCGCGGGCGGGTAGGAGGAGAGCTCCGACGGGCCCATGAAGGCGCCGGCGACCGCGTAGTACACCGGGAAGGCCACGGTGACGACGGCCACGCCGAGCAGCAGGTAGACGGCGGCGCGGCCGAGCAGGTCGCGCGGGGAGCGCCCGGCGAGGGTGCGGGTGCGCGGGCGGGGCGCCTCGGGCGCCTCGACGTCGGTGGTGGCGATCGAGGTCATGCGTAGTGCACCTTCCGCTCCAGGACGCCGAACTGGACGGCCGTGCAGGCGAGGACGACCACGAGCAGCACCACGGCCTGGGCACTCGCGGTGCCGAAGTCGCTGGAGCCGTAGGCGAAGGCCTTCTCGTAGACGGAGTAGACGAGGGTCCGGGTGGAGCCGTCCGGCCCGCCCTTGGTGAGGATGTGGATCTGGCCGAAGCTCTGCAGCGCGTGCACGGTGGAGACGACGGTCAGGAAGAACAGGTTCGGGCCGAGCATCGGGACGGTGATCGAGCGGGCCAGCCGCAGGCCCGACGCCCCGTCGATCCGGGCCGCCTCCACCACCTCCTGCGGGATCGAGCCGATCCCGGCGGAGAGCACCAGCACGTTGTAGCCGAGGTTCATCCAGACCGTGGTGACGGCCACCGAGACCAGCGCGTACCGGGAGTCGGTCAGCCAGCCCACCGGGCCGAGGCCGACGTGCGAGAGCAGGCCGTTGAGCACCCCGCTGGCCGGGTTGAAGAACACCGCGAAGACCACCGACGCGCTCGCCACCGAGAAGGCGAAGGGCAGCGCGAAGGCGGAGCGCAGCAGCCGCACGCCGCGGATCCGGTTCTCCAGGAGCAGCACCAGCACCAGCGCGCCGAGCACCCCTGGCACCACGGTGAGCAGGGTGAACAGCGCCGTGGTGACGAGGGTGCGGCGGAAGTCCGCCGAGGTCAGCAGGTCGGTGTAGTGCTTCGCCCCGACGAAGCGGGAGGGCGCGCCGAAGAGGTCGTTGGCGTGCCCGCTCAGGTAGACCGTCCGGCCCAGCGGGTAGCCGATGAAGAGGACGAAGACCACCAGGGAGGGCAGCAGGAAGGCCCAGGCGAGCCCGTGTTCGCCCCAGCGGCTTCGACGGCCCGCTCGGGGCGCGGTGTGCGGTGCGGTCGGCATACGGTGCGCGTCCGCCTTTCGTGATGTCGGTTCCGGCCGAAACCGTGTCCTGCCCACACGACGCGGCGGAAACCCCGTGGTGATCAACGGGTGTCACCGGGATTACGCGTTCGCGTCAGGTTTCGGCCGGTCGTGCCCGGACGGGCTCCCGCACCGCTGTTGAGCGGTTCACGGCGTTGTCGGAGGGGTGCCGTACGGTGCGCGGGTGGACGAAACGGAATTCGACATACGGGCCGCAATGGCCGAAAGTCTGCGCGGCCGCGCGGGCTCCTGGGCACTCGTCAGCGGCTTCGCCGCGTACTGGGGCGAGCCGCTCGGGCCGGACGACGGCTTCCCGGACGCCGACCTCGACGCCGCGGAGCGGCGGCTCGGCCTGCGGCTGCCGGCGGCGCTGCGCGAGGCGTACCGGCTGTTCGGCCGGCGGGCCGACCTCACCAGCAACCACGACGTGCTGCTGACGCCGGACGAACTGTTCGTGCTGGACGGCGCGTTGGTCTACCGGGCGGAGAACCAGGGCTGCGCGCACTGGGGGGTGCCGACGGCCTGCCTGGTGCCGGCCGGGCCCGACCACTCGGCTGCCGAGGGCGGCGGCATCGAGCGCGGGGACGTCGACGGCGGCGGGGGCGTCGACCGGGAGGATCCGCCGACGGTGATCCGGATGGACCTGGCCGACAAGTCCCTGGAGCGGTGGGAGCCCTGGGAGGAGCACTTCTCGACGGCGGCCGCGGTGATGGCCATGACGGAGAAGCTGCTGGAGGACCACGAGCTGACCGACTTCATCGAGTCGGAGGACGACCTCCCCGACGGGTTCCGGGAGCTGCCCGCACTCGGCCGGGGCTGTCGCTGGTACCAGGGGCCGGGCGTCCTGGTCTCGGTGGTCGAGGAGGCGTGGATGGCGGCCCGGGCACGCACCCCGGAGGCGCTGGAGGCGCTGTACGAGGCGGTGCCCGGGGACTGGCTGGGCGAGTGAGCCCCGCCCGCCCGCGACCCCCGTGCGCGGTCGGGCGGGGCCCGGTCGACGGTCGGGCGGGGCCCGTGGACGATCGAGCGGGGCCCGTGGGCGGTCAGGCGGGGCCCGTGGGCGGTCAGGCGCTGGAGCCGCCGTCGAGCACCAGGTCGCTGCCGACGGTGTAGCCGGCCTCGTCCGAGGCCAGGTACAGCACCGCGGCGGCTATCTCCTCGACCGCGCCGGCCCGGCCGACCGGGACGTCGGCCCGCATCCGCTCGGCCTTCTCCGCGGCGCTCTCACCCGGCCGGCCCGACATGGGGGTGTCCACCGCGCCCGGGCTCACCGAGTTGATCCGCACGCCGTCGGCGATGTGGTCGAGGGCGGCGGCGCGGGTCAGCACGGTGACGGCGGCCTTGCTGGCGGCGTAGGCCGCGAGGTTCGGGATCCGCCGGTGGGCGCCGAGGTTGGACGAGACGTTGACGATCGCGCCGCCGCCGTGCGCCCGCAGGTGGGCGATCTGGTGCTTCATCGCGAGCATGGTGCCGGTGAGGTTGACGTCGATCACCCGCCGCCACTCGGCCTCGTCGATGTCGGCCACCGGGCCGACCGCGCCGAGCACCCCGGCGTTGTTGACGGCGACGTCCAGCCCGCCGAACTGCTCGACGGTCTCGCGGACCAGCCGGGCGGCGTCGTCGCCGTTCGTCACGTCGCCGGTGAGGGCCACCGCCTTGCCGCCGGCCCGCTCGATCAGTTCGACGGTCCCGGCGAGCGGGGCGGCGCTCCGGCCGACGACCGCGACCCGGGCGCCCTCCTCGGCGAAGGCCAGGGCGATGGCCCGGCCGATGCCGCTGCCGCCGCCGGTGACCAGGACGGACTTGTCGGCGAAACGCGTGGTCATGATGTGAACTCCTCGGTCCGGGTGGTGCGTTCTGATGCGGTGGTGGTGGTGGTGCGGTCCGGTGCGGCGGCGCCGTCCGGTGGACTGGGGGTGCGCTCCGGTGCGGCGCTGCCGCCGTCCGGCGGGGTGGTGGTGCGCTCCGGTGCGGCGCTGCCGCCGTCCGGCGGGGTGGTGGTGCGGGGCAGGGCGGCGACTGCGACGGCGGTGAGTGCCAGCCCGGCGGCGGCCGCCGCGAAGGCCGTGGCGTAGCCGCCGACGACGCTCGGGCGGGTGGCGGCGAGCGCCATCAGGGCGGCCAGTGCGGCGGTGGGGCCGAGTTCCATGGCCGTGTTGAACACGCCGGCGGCCAGGCCGGTGCGCCCGGGCGCCACCCCGCCGGTGGCGAGGACGGCCGCTCCGGCGAAGGCGGCGGCGGCTCCGGCGGGCACCAGGAGGAGTGCGGGCAGCAGCCCGGTGGCGTACCCGCTGCCGGGGGTGATCCCGGCGAGCAGGCCGAGCCCGGCGCCCGCCACGGCCAGGCCGGCGACGGTGACGGGCACCGGCCCGTGCCGGAGGGTCAGTCGGCCGGCCAGGCGGCCGGACACCGGCAGGACGGCGGCGTACGGCAGGAAGGCGGCGGAGGTCGCGGCGGCGCTCCAGCCGCGTTGCTGCTGGAGGTAGAGCGAGAGCAGGACGAAGGTCAGCGCGGTGCCGGCGGCGGTCGCCATGACGGCGACCAGGGCGGTGCCGCGGCGCCGGTCGGCCAGGAAGCCGGGCGGCAGCAGCGGGTCGGCGGTGCGGCGTTCGGCGGCGGCGAAGGCGAGCAGCAGGGCGAGGCCGGCGGCCAGCGGCCCGTACACGCCCGGGTCGGTCCAGCCGTGTTCGGTGGACGCCACCAGGGCGTAACTCGCCGCGCAGACACCGGCGGTGGCGAGGGCCGCGCCGCGCAGGTCGAGGGCGGGGCGGCGCCCGGCGGAAGCGGCCGGTCCGGCGGGGGCGGTGCCGGGTACGGCGGGGGCGGTGCCGGGTACGGCACCGGGTACGGCGGAGGGTAAGGCGGCGGGCAGCGCGCCGGAGCGGGCGAGGCCGGTCAGGGCGGCCAGGACGGGCACCGCGAAGAGCCAGCGCCAGGAGACCGCGGCGGCGACCGCGCCCGACACCACGCTGCCGGCCGTCGCTCCGAGCACCGAGAGGCCGCCCCAGGTGGCCATCGCCCTCCGGTAGGCGGCGGGTTCGGGGTGCAGCGCCCGGACCACGGCGACCGCCGCCGGGGCGGTGAGGGCCGCACCGGCACCCTGGACGAAACGGCTCGCCAGCAGGACGGGGTAGCCGGGCGCGAGGGCGCAGGCGACGGAGGCGACGGCGAGCAGCAGCAGACCCCACCGGAGCACCGGGCGGCCGCCGTGACGGTCGGTCAACCGCCCGCCGAGCAGCAGCAGGGAGCTGAACGAGAGCCCGTACGCGGCACTCAGCAGCAGCACTCCGGACGGGCCGAGTGCGAACTCGCGGGCGACCAGCGGCAGCGGCACGGTGAGGATCATGATCGTGAAGATCAGCACCGCCTGCACCGCGCCGAGCAGCGCGAAGCCGGAGCGGCCCGCCGCTGTGCCGTTCATGCGCCCCCCTGTGCCACTCATGAGCCCCTCCCCTATAAAGACCGTTCGGTCCAGAATCACGACAGCCAAAGTCTCGGGCCGGTGCGGTCCGGCGTCAGTCGACGTCCAGCAGCGCCAGCGCCTGCTCGGCGGCGTCCCCCACCCGGGCCGCGCCGTCGACGGTCTTGCCCATCACCCGCATCCCCTGCATCAGCACCATCAGCATCCGGGCGAGCGCCCGGGGCTCCCGCCCGGCGGACAGCTCCCCCTGCGCCTGCGCCCGGACCAGGGCGGCGGTCAGCACCGCCTCCAGGTGGGCGAGGCTGGCACTGACCCGGCGGGCGGCGGAGGAGTCGTGCGGGGCGAGTTCGACAGCGGTGTTGGTGACGAAGCAGCCGCGCTCCCGCCCGGCCCCGGCCGACTCCGCCGCGTACCGGCGCACCATCGCCCGCACCGCCGGCAGCACCGGACCGGGCTGGGACAGCTCCGCCAGCAGCACCGGGTCGGTCTGCTCGGCGTACCGCTCCAGCGCGCGCAGGTACAGCTCGTGCTTGCTGCCGAAGGTGGCGTAGACGCTGGCCCGGCCGATGCCGAGCCGCTCGACCAGGTCGGCCATCGAGGTGGCCTCGTAGCCGCGCTGCCAGAACAACTCCAGGGCTGCCTGCAGTGCTGCGTCCGGGTCGAATTCCTTCGTTCGCGCCATGTCCCACACGCTAGCCCTTTCCGGAATGATCGGTCAAGAAAAATCGACGGCCGATCCCGGTCGAACAATCTGACGGAGCATTGCCAAGTGGACTAGACCAAGGCTACCCTTACCGCCTCATCCCTCCTTCCCCCCACAGGAGGCGTCTCCGCATGTCCGCACACGTCCCCACCTCCCCCCGCCAGGCCGCCGAGGCCGCCCGGCCACTGGTGCTGACGGCCTTTCGGATCGTCATCGGCCTGCTCTTCGCCTGCCACGGCGCCGCCTCGCTGTTCGGCGTCCTCGGCGGCGCCAAGGGCGGCGGCACCGTCCCGATCGGCCAGTGGCCCGGATGGTGGGCCGCACTGATCCAACTGGTCGGCGGCGTCCTCGTCCTGCTCGGCGCCGGCACCAGGGCGGCCGCCCTGCTCTGCTCCGGCTCGATGGCCTACGCCTACTTCACCGTCCACCAGGAGCACGCGCTGCTGCCGCTGCAGAACGGCGGCGAGGCCTCGGTGATGTTCTGCTGGGCGTTCCTGGCCATCGCCGTGCTCGGCTCCGGCCCGTACGCCGTGGACCGGTTGCTCGGCCGTCGGCCGGTGGCCGCGGCGGCCGAGCCCGCCGCGCAGCCGAGCAGGACGGGCTGAGCCCGGCGCACCCACCGGGGCGGGCCGGGCAGGACGGGCGGACCGGGGCGGGCCGGTTCAGTCCTCCGCGAGGTGCCGCTCCACCGAGGCGACCTTGGCGGTGAGGCCGTCGGTGACCCCGGCCCGGTCGTCGATCTTGATGACCGTGCTGACCCGGTTGCTGTGGGCCTTCACCGCCTCGATCGCCGCCCGGATCACCGGCATCACCTCGTCCCACTCCCCCTCGATGCTGGTGAACATCGCGTCCGTACGGTTCGGGAGTCCGCTCGCGCGGACCACCCGGACGGCGGCGGCGACCGCCTCGCCGACGTCCTCGCCGATCCCCAGCGGGGTCACGGAAAAGGCTGCGATCACGGCTCTGCACTCCTCGGGTCGACGGCACCGGTCACCGGTTCGGGCCCTCCCGAACCGGCGACCAGGCTAGGGCTTGTCTGACAATTCCCGCCGCGCGCACGACGCCGGGCATCCCGGCTGGACGCACCGCCCGATCGTCCCACAACCTCCCCGACGCGGACCCACCGGC
>NZ_JBHWBZ010000052.1:0-15501 GCF_042735475.1 Kitasatospora sp. NPDC059577
GGGGGGGCGGGGGCGCGGGGGGGGGCGCCGCCGCGCCCCCCCCCCCCCCCCGGCGGCGCGGGCGCGGGGGGCGCCGCCGGTGGCCGCACCGCCCGTGGCCGCGCCGGTGGCACCGCCCGTCGGGGCGGCGGTCGAACCGCCGGCCGCGCCCGCGCCGCCGGCGCCCGCGGTGGCCGCGCCTCCGGCGGTGTCGCCCGGGGCGCCGCTGGTCGGAGCCGGAGCGGCACCGGTGGCGCTGCCGGTACCGGCCGGGGTGTCCGCGTTGTCCGGGCCGCAGGCTGCGAGGGACAGGGCGGTTGCCGCCGCCAGGGCGGCGACGGTCAGCTTGGTGGTGTACGAACGCATGATGCGCTTTTCTCCTGGGCGCGCAGCCGCGAACCGTTGCCGGCCTGCCCAGTGCGGCGCCGCCCTCTCGTGACAGGAAGGGTCGAAGACGAAATGGGTCCAGCGGGCAAGAAGCCGTCCCCCGATCTGGCTTTCGGTCAGGGACCATACCAGCCATCCGGCTTGGCGGAAGGGCTGTGGCAAGCCCGTGACCAGGCCGGGTCCAGCCGGTGAAACGACCTTCGGGAGACCTGCGCGAATCGCGTAGATTTCGGGAGTGACGGCCGGGCCCGGGCCCGCCGTACCCGCACCACACCGGAAAGGCGTACAGCGAGATGAGCGAGGACTCCCTGCGGGAGGAGGTGCTGACCGCACGGCGGATCGTGGTCAAGGTCGGCTCCTCATCCCTCACCACGGCCACCGGCGGCCTGGACGCCGACCGCGTCGACGCCCTGGTCGACGCGCTCGCCAAGGTACGCAGCGGCCCCGACGCCCCGGAGGTCGTCCTCGTCTCCTCCGGCGCCATCGCCGCCGGACTCGCCCCGCTCGGCCTGGACAAGCGGCCCAAGGACCTGGCCCGCCAGCAGGCCGCCGCCAGCGTCGGCCAAGGCCTGCTGGTCGCCCGCTACACCGCGTCCTTCGCCCGGTACGGCATCCGGGTCGGCCAGGTGCTGCTCACCGCCGAGGACGCCAGCCGACGTGCCCACTACCGCAACGCCTACCGCACCCTGGACCAGCTGCTGGCGATGGGCGCGATGCCGATCGTCAACGAGAACGACACCGTCGCCACCGCCGAAATCAAGTTCGGCGACAACGACCGGCTCGCCGCGCTGGTCGCCCACCTCGTCCGGGCCGACCTGCTGGTGCTGCTCTCCGACGTGGACGGCCTCTACGACGGCGACCCGTCCCGCCCCGGCACCAGCCGGATCGCCCGGGTGAGCGGCGCGCACGACCTCGACGGCATCGAGATCGGCAGCGCGGGCAAGGCCGGGGTCGGCACCGGCGGCATGGTCACCAAGGTCGAGGCCGCCCGGATCGCCACCGGCGCGGGCATCCCGGTCGTGCTCACCGCGGCCAGCCACGCCGCCGACGCGCTGGCCGGCCGCCCCACCGGCACGCTCTTCCTGCGCACCGGCGCCCGCACCTCCGACCGGATGCTCTGGCTGGCCCACGCGAGCAGCCCGCGCGGCGCCCTGCACCTGGACGCGGGCGCCGTCGAGGCGGTCGTCTCCGCCGGTGCCTCGCTGCTGCCGGCCGGGGTCACCAAGGTGGACGGGGAGTTCGCCGCGGGTGATCCGGTGGACCTTCTTGCCGAAAACGGCCACATCGTGGCTCGCGGACTGGTCAACTTTGATGCGAGGGAGTTGCCCCGCCTGCTCGGCCGGTCCACCCGCGACCTGGCCCAGGAGTTCGGCGCCGCGTACGAACGCGAGGTCGTCCACCGCGACGACCTGGTCGTTCTGCGCGGCTGACCGGCCAGCGGGCCGGCACCGGCCCGCCGGCCGATCGGCGCAGCGCGGACGGAGGGCCGCTCCGTACCGGGAGCGGCCCGGCCGTGGGCGAGGAGGGGCGCAGCCGTACCGGTCGGCCGAAGGCCGACGGGGCCGGTGGGGACGACACGTGATCGCCGAACAGGAGGCCGCCGGTGGAACGCAGGCGCGAGGCAGCGCTGACCGGAGGGACGGCGGGCCGGCGGCTGACCAGCATCGACGGCGGCCGCGGGGACGGCCCCGCCGAGCCGGCCGGTCCGCCGCCCCAGAGGCCCGGCGGGGTACGCGGCCAGCGGCCCCAGCGCACGGACGCGGCGGAGCCGCCCACCGTGCCCGAACAGGCGCGGCTGTGGCACGTGGTGCTGAGCGTGGCCGGGCAGGTCACCCCGCTGTCCACACTGCGCGTCTCGCTGGAGCGGCTGGCGCACGACCACTCGTTCTTCCTGACCGCCCGCTACGCGGCCGACCACGCCGAGATCCGGTACTGGGAGCAGGCCCGGGACCTGCACGACGCGGCGGCGATCGCGCTGCGGCTCTGGGGCGAGCACAAGGTCACCGCGAACCTGCCGCCGTGGGAGATCGTCGGGTTGGAGGTGGTCGACCGGGCGACGTACCACAAGCGGGTGGCGGAAGGCTTCGGTGAGCCGTCGCCGCACCTGGGCGGCGTGCACCCGTACTGAGTTCCGGGCCGGGTGGGGCGTGTGCCCGTACTGAGTTCCGGGCCGGGCGGTGCGTGTGCCCGTGCCGGGGTGTCCGGACGGGGCGTCCGGACCGGGGCGGTGCGGGCCGGTGGCGCGTCCCGGGCCGCGTCTCACCGGGCGAAATACCGGGCGGGCGGGGCGGGCGCAGTCGCTACCCTTGGCGGCATGACCAGCGACCTCGCCACCGCCGACAGCCCCGTCCTCGCCGTAGCGCGCCGAGCCCGGGAGGCCGCCGCCGCGCTCGCCCCGCTGCCGCGCAGGGCCAAGGACACCGCGCTGCTGGCGATCGCGGACGCGCTGGTGGCCCGTAGCGCGGAGATCGTCGCGGCCAACGCCGAGGACGTGGCCCGGGCCCGCGAGGCCGGGACGGCCGAGTCGGTCGTCGACCGGCTGACCCTCACCGACGAGCGGATCGCCGCGATCGCCTCCGACGTGCGCGACGTCGTCGGCCTGCCTGACCCGGTCGGCGAGGTGGTGCGCGGCTACACCCTGCCGAACGGCCTGGACGTGCGGCAGGTGCGGGTGCCGCTCGGCGTGGTCGGGATCATCTACGAGGCCCGCCCGAACGTCACCGCCGACGCGGCCGCGCTCTGCCTCAAGTCGGGCAACGCCGTGCTGCTGCGCGGCTCCGCGTCGGCCTACCGCTCCAACACCGCGCTGGTCGCCGTCCTGCGCGACGCCGTCGCCGCGGCCGGGCTGCCTGCCGACGCGATCCAGCTCGTGCCGGGGGAGAGCCGCGACTCCGTGCAGGAGCTGATGCGCGCCCGCGGCCTGGTCGACGTGCTGATCCCGCGCGGCGGCGCCTCGCTGATCCGCACCGTCGTCGAGGGCTCGACCGTCCCCGTGATCGAGACCGGCACCGGCAACTGCCACGTCTACGTGGACGCCGAGACCGACCTGGCGATGGCCGTCGGCATCCTGCTGAACTCCAAGGCGCAGCGGGTCAGCGTCTGCAACTCGGCCGAGACGCTGCTGGTCCACCAGGACGTCGCGGACGCCTTCCTGCCGCTCGCGCTGGCCGCCCTCGCCGAGGCCGGGGTCACCGTGCACGGCGACGAGGCGGTGCTCAAGGCCGCCGCGGGCGGACCGGTCACCGCGGTGCCCGCGACCGACGAGGACTGGGGCGCCGAGTACCTCTCGCTGGACCTGGCCGCAGCGGTGGTGCCCTCGCTGGAGGCCGCCGTCGAGCACATCCGCCGCTGGTCCTCCGGCCACACCGAGGCGATCGTCACCACCTCGCAGGCCGCCGCCCGGCGCTTCACCCAGCTGGTCGACTCGACCACGGTGGCCGTCAACGCCTCCACCCGCTTCACCGACGGCGGCGAGTTCGGCTTCGGCGCGGAGATCGGCATCTCCACCCAGAAGCTGCACGCCCGCGGCCCGATGGGCCTGCCCGAGCTGACCAGCACCAAGTACATCGTCACCGGTGACGGGCACGTCCGGGGCGAGGCGTCGCAGACTGTCGGCGGGGCCCCGGACGTCCGCTGAGCGGTGCACCGGCCGGGTCCGTCACACGTGTGACGGACCAACTGCCGGGAGCCACAGACAAAACGCCCGCCCGGTAATACGCTGAATCCGTGGCTGAGGATGTGGGGGGCTTGCCGTACCCCGACGGCGCCGACCACGGTGGTGCGGACGACGAGTTCGCCACCGTGGTCTTCGATGAGGCCTTCGTCCGGTCCGCCGCCGTGCACGAGCCGACTGCCAAGGAGCGGCAACTCGCCGCTGCCGAGGCCAGGTTCGAGCCGGACACCGCGGGCCCGGGTTGGCACTGTGACGTCTCGGCCGGAGACGGGCTCCCGCTGGAGCTGCGCCCGTACCCGAGCGGACTCGACGCGGACCACCTCTACCCCGACCCGTGGTCGGGGCCGGGCCGGTCGGCCGACCGACGGGGCCGACGCCGGTGGCGGCGCGGCTACGACCCGGTGCGCGCCCGCGGCCGGTACGTGGCCCAGCAGCGCTGGCACCGGCCGGTGGCCTGGGTGCTCGCCGTGATCATGGGCGTGAGCCTGGTCGCGGTGGCGGTCGCGGCGGTCTACCAGGGCACGGGCTCGTCGGGCACGCCGGGCAGACCGGGGTCCGGAAGCAGCAGTGCCGGGGTGGAACCGCGACCCGTGCCGGCCGAGCCGTCGCTGGTCACCGCACCCGCGGGTTAGGGCTTGCCTGACAAGCCCTAGGCCGCCGCCCGGGACGCCTCGGCCTCCACACCGTCGCCCGGGCATCGCGCCCCCGGCCGGATCCCGCTGCCCGGGGCGGCGCACGCCCGGGGCGGTGGTCACGGAGTGTCCCCGGGAATCTGCGCAGGGGCCCTCGTGGCGGCGCGGGTGTCCGCCTACCCTGGTGTTATGGGTGACCCGCGAGAGCCTCCTGAGGGTCCGCCCGAGGGCGGTTCCGGCAACGAGGACGAATTCCGGTCCGTCGTCTTCGACGAATCGTTCGTCCGTGCTGCCCGGATCCAGGAGCTGTCCGCCCGGGAGCGGCTGGCGGGCTCCTTCGGCAAGGCCACCCGGCAACGGGTCCGGCTCGGCCCGCTGGGCTCCGTGCCGCGCCAGGCGCTCGCCCTGCTGCTGCTCATCCTGGCCGCCTTCGGGGCCGCGGTGTACTTCGGGGTCAGCTCGCCGAGGGGCGTCCCTGCTCGGCCCGAGGGAAGTCAACTGACCGTCAGCCTGGTCGCGTTGAGCCCGGCGTCGGCCGTCCATCCGGCGGCCGACCCGGCGAACCCCTTCGCCGCGCTGCCGGCCGGCTACGGGGACGGCACCATCGGGCTGAACACCCCGACCGGCGCGGCCACCGAGCACTTCAGCCGGGTCGAGGTCACCAAGGCGCTCGACACCGTCCAGCGCTACCTGGTCGCCTCCTCGCTCGCCCCGACCGCCCTGGTCCAGGGCGCCACCGCGGACGTGCGCGCCTTCGTCACGCCCGGTGAGCAGGCGGAGTTCGACGCGAGCGTGACCCAGCCCGTGGACGACCGGCACCACGCGGTGACCGGCTGGATGGTCCGCTTCGACCCGGCGCAGGTCGCGCTGGCGTCGGACACCGTGAAAGTGGTCGGCGCGATGCGGATCGACGAGGCGGACAGCGGGACGCTGGAGATCACCACCGACCACACCTTCGTCTACGCGCTGAAGCCGGCCGGCGCCCCGGCCGGAGCACCCGTCACCCTGGAGACCGTGCGGCGGCAGCTGACCTTCCAGTTCGACCGGGTCGACCTGGCCTCGGCGCAGCTGCGGCTGGTGGACTCGGTGTTGCAGGCCGGGCCCGCGCCCTGCGGCACCTCGATGGCGGGCTTCCTGCAGCCGGTGCTGGCCACCGCGCAGGGCACGGCGGTCGCGCCGCCGACGCCGGTCGACCCCGGCAACCACGCCAGGCCGGCGTGGCAGGTGTGCGGGGTGCTGGCGGGCAGCTGAGGCCCGGGGGCGGTCGCGGGGCACCCGGCGGGCTTCCGGCGTTCCATTGCGTTCCCGGCGTTCCCGGCGTTCCCGCTGGGTGTCGGGTGAGCATCGGATGGGTGTCGGGGCGAGCAGGCGGGCGGACGGCCGGTGACCCGGGTGGGTCACCGGCCGTCGTCGGTGTGCGGGCCCGGCGTGCGGGCCGCTGTTCAGGGCCTCAGGGCCTCAGGGCCCGCGGCCCGGGGTGTCGGCGCTCAGCTGTCGCCGTGGTCGGCCGAACCGTTCGAGCCGTTCGAGCCGCTGGACCCGTTCGAACCGCTGCGGGCGGCGCCGGTGAAGGTGTCGCGGAGCTTGCCGCCCACGGTCGCGGCGCCGCCGGCGACGTCGCGGATCAGGCCCATCAGCGGGTCCTTGCTCTCCTTCACCGAGGTCGTGTAGTGGTCGGCGGCGGCCTTCCACTGCTCGCCGACCGAGGTGTCCGGGTCGTCCGCGCGGCGGGGGTAGGCGCCCGTCATGATCGAGCGGTACTCGTCGCTCTCCGCCCACTTCTTGAGCTGGGCGACCCGGACCACCGCGAAGGGGTGGGTCTGCGGCAGCACCTGGAGCAGCTTGAGCACGCCGTCGCGCAGGTCGCCGGCCTTCTCGTACTCCTCGGCCTGCTCCAGGAACGCGTCGACGTTCATCTCGGCCAGGTTGTGCCCGCCGGCCAGCTTCATCAGGGCCCGCATGGACGCCTGGAGGTCCTGCCCGGCGAGCAGGCCGGCCCGGTCGCTGGACAGCTCGGCCTTGCGGAACCACTCCTTGAGCGCCGTGACGATGGCCATGATCGCCAGGTTGCCGAGCGGCACCCAGGCGATCCGGGCGGCGATGTTGGTGAGGATCATCAGCATCGTCCGGTAGACGGCGTGGCCGGACATCGCGTGGCCCACCTCGTGGCCGATGACCGAGCGCAGCTCCTCCTCGTCGAGCAGCTCGACCAGGCCGCTGGTGACCACGATGATCGGGGTGTCGATGCCGATGGTGAACGCGTTGACCGTCGGGTCCTGGGTCACGTACAGGTCCGGCACCTGCTCCAGGTCGAGCACGTAGGCGGTGTCGCGCACCATGTCGTACAGCTCGGGGAACTGGCGCTCGGAGGTCTTGACCGCGGTGGCCAGGAACATCAGCCGGATCGCGCGCTCGGAGACCAGCCCGGCGAGCTTCTTCAGGACGTCGTCGAAGCCCGTCAGCTTGCGCAGGGCGACCAGCGCCGAACGGTCCGCCGGGTGCTCCCAGGCCCGGGTGGAGATCCCGGGGAAGCGCTCGCGGCGGCGGCTCGGGGTCTTCGCGGTCGTGTCGGTCATGGTCTGAGTACCTCCTGGTCGACGGCGGCTGCGGCCCGCTGGCCGGCCCCCCACTGGTCTTCGCCTGAAACGACTGTCTGTGCAACGTCCGTGGTTGCGTACTCGTCCCCGGGGAGCAGCGTACGTGCGGGCCCGGTCGCGCCGGAGGGGCCGGTGGCCGGCGCCGGTGTGAGGCCGGTTTACCCTGAATGCCCTGGACCACCGAGACCGGACCCGGCCGCGGTACCGAGCAGTTCGAGGAGCCCCGCAGATGTCCACCGACGCGCTTGTCAGCCTGGCCTCACCCATCTCCGACGAGGCCGGCCCGGGCCTCTTCCTGCGGATCATCGTGATCGCGTCCTTCGTGGGCATCGGCCTGCTGGTCTGGGTGATGGCCCGCGCTTTCCGCGGCAACTAGACCCCGGCCGGGACGGCTGGTCCGGTCGCTGATCCGGCCCCGGTGCAGTCGCCCGCACGGGCCGGCGGCAGGGCCTCCGGGCCCGGTCCGGCTCGTGCGGGCTCACGCCCGGTCAGTGGCGGTGGGCCGCCGAGCGGTTGCCGTGTAACCCCCCGTACGATGACGGGTGGGCCCTCGCCGGCCCGGTACCACCCCCAGGTCCGTTCACCGAGCCGAGAAGGTCCCGCCGACCATGAGCACTGCCGCCGCACTCCCCGTTCTGAACCTGCTCGCCGAGGGCGAGGGGGGCAACCACGACAGCCTGAACCCGCTCCTGACGGGTGGCGCCGCCCTGGTGATCCTGCTGCTCCTGCTCTTCGTCACCACCCGCTTCAACCGGGACCGCTGAGCCCGCTCCGCGGACCGCCAGGGGAGCGTCCGGCCACCGGCCGGCCGCTCCCTCACGCATCTGCGGGCAACCCCCACGGGGTCTGCCGGCAACCCCCACCCGGGCGTTCCCGCACCGTAACGGGCGTCGCGTAAGGTGTGGCGGCATGGGAGAGCAGGCCGGGAATCCCGGCGGACCGGAACCGGTGAAGAAGCGCCTCGGCGTGATGGGCGGGACCTTCGACCCGATCCACCACGGCCACCTCGTCGCCGCCAGTGAGGTCGCGAGCGCGTTCCGCCTGGACGAGGTGATCTTCGTTCCGACCGGGCAGCCGTGGCAGAAGAGCGACCGCCACGTCACCCCGGCCGAGGACCGCTACCTGATGACGGTCATCGCCACCGCCGAGAACCCGCAGTTCTCCGTCAGCCGGATCGACATCGACCGCAAGGGCCCCACCTACACCGTCGACACCCTGCGCGACCTGCACGCCCTGCACCCGGACGCCGACCTCTTCTTCATCACCGGCGCCGACGCGCTCGCCCAGATCCTGTCCTGGCGCGACTCCGACGAGCTCTTCTCGCTGGCCCACTTCATCGGGTGCACCCGCCCGGGGCACACTCTCTCGGACGCCGGGCTTCCGGTGGGCGGGGTCTCCCTGGTGGAGGTCCCGGCGCTGGCCATCTCCTCCACGGACTGCCGCAACCGGGTCGCCAAGGGCGAGCCGGTCTGGTACCTCGTCCCGGACGGCGTGGTCCGCTACATCGACAAGCGGGCGCTGTACGCGCCGCGCGGGACCTGAGCCAGGAGCGGCGCATGACCGAACGCAGCGGCGGCCAGCAGCGGCCGGAGGACTGGTCGACCGGGCAGTACCAGCAGCCGTACCAGGGGCAGGGCCAGGAGTACCAGTACTCGCAGCACCCGCAGCAGCAGTCGTACGAGCAGGGGCAGTACGAGCAGCCGCAGTACGACCAGTACGGGCAGCCGGTGTACACCCAGGACCCGTACGGCTACCAGCAGCAGGGGTACCAGGGGTACGACGGGTACCAGCAGACCGGGCAACCCGGGCAACCCGGGCAGACCGGGCAGGCCGGGCAGGCCGGGCAGTTCCCGCAGCAGCAGTCGTACGAGCAGGGGCAGTACGAGCAGCCGCAGTACGACCAGTACGGGCAGCCGGTGTACACCCAGGACCCGTACGGCCGGCAGCAGGGGTACCAGGGCTACCAGCAGCCGTACCAGGCCGCCGCCGCCCCGGTCGTCGCCGAGCCGCAGGCGCAGCCCGGGGGCACCGCGCCGGCCGCTCCCGCCGCGCCCGTCGCTCCTGCGGCCACCGCCGCGACCGCTCCGGTGACGCCGCGGCCGCGGGTGTCCCGGCCCGCCGCCGAGGCGGCTCCGGCCAAGGCCGCGGCACCGTCCGAGCAGGTCGCCGGGGCCCGGGGCGGCAAGGGCGGGAGCAAGGCACCCAAGGACAGCTACACCACGGGCGAGTTCACCTTCGTCGACGAGGAGGCGGAGGAGACCGAGGACGTCATCGACTGGCTGAAGTTCGCCGAGTCCCGCAGCGAGGTCCGGGCCGAGCGCCGCCGCAAGCTGCGCAACCGGCTGATCGGCCTCGGCGTGGTGGTGGCGCTCGCGGCGGGCGGCGTCGGCGGCTACCTGTGGTTCACCGGCGACAAGCCGACCGCGGCCGCCGCGGCCGGCGGGCGCAAGGTCAACGTCGTCCACCTGCGCGACCTGCAGGGCAAGGTGTCCAGCGCGCTGCTCGTCGACGACGCCTCCGGCAAGAAGGCCACGGTGCTGCTGCTGCCCGACAACCTGCGGCTGCCCGGCCCCGCCGACCCGCCGGTCACCACGATCGGCCAGGCCATGGACACCATCGGCGCCTCGGCGACCCGGGAGGGCCTGGCCACCGTGCTCGGCGCCCCGGTCGCGGGCACCTGGCGGCTGGACACCCCGTACCTGGAACTGCTGGTCTCCCAGCTCGGCGGCGTCCGGGTGGACACCAACGCCGAGACCCACGAGGGCGGCAAGCCGGACGGCAAACTGCTGTCCGCGGCCGGGAAGAACACCATGCTCAGCGGGAAGGCCGCGGTCGCGTACGCCACCCTGCAGAACGCCGGCGAGAACCGGGACGCCCAGCTGGCCCGGTTCGGACAGGTCATGGAGGCGGTGGTGCGCACCATGCCGACCGAGTTCAAGGACGCCAAGGACGACGTGCACCGGATGAACGCGGTGCTCGACCCCTCGCTGCCCGAGGACGCCCTCGCCGGGGTGCTCGCCCAGCTCGCCGAGCAGGCGAAGGACGGCCACGTCTCCACCACCGCGCTGACCGTCAAGCCGGACGGCAGCCTGGACGAGGCGACCGCGGGCAAGCAGGTCAAGGACGTGCTCGGCGGCACCGTGAAGTCCGCGGCCGCCGGTGACGCCCCGGCCCGGGTCGCACTGCAGGACGCCAGCGGCAACGACGCGGCGGGCGCGGCCGCGCAGGTCCAGATCGTCAACTCGGGCCTGACCTTCATCCCCGGCGGCGCCAAGTCCGCCGCGCAGGCCACCAGTGAGATCCGCTACACCGACGACGCCCGGCAGGCCGCGGCGAAGTCGCTGGCGACCAGCCTCGGCCTGCCGGACACGGCGGTGAAGAAGGTGACCGGCGACACCCAGAACGCGGACCTGCTGGTCGTGCTCGGCAAGGACTACCAGCTGCCGAAGGGCCAGTAGCCCGGCCCGGTGGGCGGCTCCGGAGCGGCGGGACGGCCAGGCCGTCCCGCCGGTCGGTCCGGTCCGCGTCCGCGCGGCGGCCCGGCCCCGGGCGGCACCCGCCGCGCGGGGCCCGGCGGCGCGGCGGCCGGTCCGTGTCGCACGCGGCCGGGGCCGGCGCGGAAAACGGTTCCGGGCCCGCCCGGGCGGCGTGAGATCCTGGAAGGCGACCCCGGCCGTGCGCCGGGGTGCAGCCCCAAGCCGCCGAGCCGGAAGAACACCGTGACCGTCACCGACCACAGCCAGCAGCTCATCACCGTCGCCGCGCAGGCGGCGGCCGACAAGCTCGCGAACAACATCATCGCCTTCGACGTCAGCGAGGTGCTGTCGATCACCGACGCCTTCCTGATCGCCTCCGCGAACAACGACCGCCAGGTCCGCGCGATCGCCGAGGAGATCGAGGACCAGCTGCGCGAGCAGCTGGACATCAAGCCGGTGCGCCGCGAGGGCGAGCGCGATGGCCGCTGGATCCTGCTCGACTACCTGGACATCGTCGTGCACGTCCAGCACTCCGAGGAGCGCTCCTTCTACTCGCTGGACCGCCTCTGGAAGGACTGCCCCGAGCTGACGCTGCCCGAGGACGCCCTGGCCTCCCGCAACCGCCCCGACGCCCACACCGACGTGGCCGGCAACGCCGTCGCCCCGGCCGACGACTTCGGCAAGCCCGAGGACCTGCACTGAGCCGCAGCGCGCGGGGCCCGCGCATCGTCTTCTGGAGGCACGGCCAGACCTCCTGGAACCTCGAATCGCGCTTCCAGGGCACCACGGACATCGAGCTGACCGGCCAGGGCGTCCTCCAGGCGCAGCGGGCCGCCCGGCTGCTCTCCGGGCTCCGCCCCGACCTGCTGATCTCCTCGGACCTCGAGCGCGCCCGGCGCACCGCAGAGGAGCTCGCCAAGGTCACCGGGCTCGACGTGACGCACCACGAGGGCCTGCGGGAGACCTACGCGGGCTCCTGGCAGGGCCTGACCAACGCCGAGATCCGCGAACGCTTCCCCGAGGAGTACGCGGCCTGGGCGGCCGGAGAGCCGGTGCGCCGAGGCGGGGGCGGCGAGCTGGCCACCGAGGTCGCCGACCGCTCGGTGCCCGTGGTGCTGGAGGCCGCCGCCAAGCTGCCGGACGACGGCACCCTGGTCGTGGTCAGCCACGGCGGGACGATCCGCACGATGCTCGGACGGCTGCTCGACCTGGAGCCGGCCCAGTGGGAGCGCTTCGGCGGGCTGTCCAACTGCTGCTGGTCGGTGCTCGGCCAGGGATCGCGCGGCTGGCGCCTGCTGGAGCACAACGCGGGAACGCTCCCGCAGCCGGTCATCGGCGACGACACCTGAGCGGTTCCGGCACGGGCGTCCGGGTGCGGGCGTCCGGCTCGGGCGTCCCGCTCGGGTGTTCCGCTCGGGTGTTCCGGCTCGGGGTGTTCCGGATGGGGTGTTCCGGCTCGGGCGTTCCGGGTACGGGCGCCCGCCGCGAGGACGTGGCACGGGCGGGCGGGGGCCTCGAAGGAACGGATTTCGCAGTTCCGGCCCTGACCAGCTAGAGTCTTCCTCGTTCGCAGGGAAGGAACGCGGCCCGGAAGGGAAGCGGGAGATCCGGTGAGTGCGGGGCTATAGCTCAGTTGGTAGAGCGCTTGCATGGCATGCAAGAGGTCTGGGGTTCAATTCCCCATAGCTCCACTCCGCATCGGCGGTCGTGGTCAGCCAGGGTCGTCCGTGTCGCGGGGCTATAGCTCAGTTGGTAGAGCGCTTGCATGGCATGCAAGAGGTCTGGGGTTCAATTCCCCATAGCTCCACAGCAGTTCGGGAGGCCGTCACCCATCGGGTGGCGGCCTCCCGGCGTTTCGTCCCGGGGCTCGCGCGGGCGTTGGTCCCGCCGCCCTCCCCGAGTGCCCGTCACAGCTCGCAGATGTGCGTCCAGCCGCCCGGCGGCAGCGAGTCGAGCTGCTCCACCCGCTCCTGGTCCTCCGGGCTCGCCGGCACGTACACCACGATGTAGCACTCCGGCACGCCCGGCATCGTCAGGTAGGTGGCGTTCAGCCGCAGCACCCCGAGCCGCGGGTGGCGGAAAAACCGCAACCAGGTCTCCGGCGGTGCCACCTCCTGCCGGTCCCACAACTCCCGGAACAACGCGCTGCGCGCCGACAGCCGCTGCACGTGCTCCTCCCAGGCCGGCTCGCCCACGTGCTTGCCGTAGGCCGAGCGCAGCACCGCCACCATCCGCGGCAGCGCCTCGTCGCGGTTCCCGCACGGGTTGCAGCACGGCGGGGCGGTCAGCATGCACCAGAGGCTGTTGAAGACGGCCCCGCGGGACGGGCGCATCCGCTCGGTGCCGAACAGCGAACGGTACGGCCCGTTGTAACTCAGCACGTCGAACCGGGTGTTGGAGACCGCCGCAGGCAGCGGGGCCAGCGAGTCCAGGATCACCCGGATCGACGGGCTCAGCTCCGGCGCGGCCGGCTGCGCGTGCGGCGACGGGGACATCCCGGCCAGCCGGAACAGGTGCTCGCGCTCGGTGCCGTCCAGCCGCAGCGCCCGGGCCACCGCCAGGAGCACCTGCTCGCTCGCGTTGATCGGCCGTCCCTGCTCCAGCCACGTGTACCAGGTGACCCCGACCCCGGCGAGCTGCGCGACCTCCTCGCGCCGCAGCCCCGGAGTCCGGCGGCGCAGCCCCGGCGGCAGCCCGACCTCCTCCGGGGTCACCCGCGCCCGGCAGGCCTTCAGGAAGCGGGCCAGCTCGGAGCGGCGGCGGTCGCGCCCGCCCGGGGCGGCAGCGGGGAGTTCCTCCAGGACGGTCATGGCCACCATCGTGCCGCAGGCCCGGCGGGCGATACAGGTGCTGCCAGTACCAGGATCAGCAGGCTCTAACCACCAGTACCGGCACGGCCGCAGGCTGGTGGCCATGACGGACCTCCAGATCCGGCCCGGCGTGGCCGGAGGCACCACCGCAGTCCCGGCCGTACGGCCCGGGCTGCTCCTCACGCTCGTCCTGTGCGGACAGTTCATGGCCGTGCTCGACGTCTCCATCGTCAACGTCGCGGTACCCACCATCCGCACCGACCTCGGCGCCTCGGGCGCCGCCCTGCAGCTGGTGATCGCCGGCTACACCATCGCTTACGCCGTACTGCTCATCACCGGGGCCCGGCTGGGCGCCCGGTACGGCTACAGCCGGCTGTTCCAGTTCGGCCTGGCCGCCTTCACCGCCGCCTCGCTGGCCTGCGGCCTCGCCCCGACCACCGGCTGGCTGATCGCCTTCCGGCTGCTCCAGGGCGCCGGCTCGGCGCTGATGGTGCCCCAGGTGATGAGCCTGCTGCAGCGCACCTTCACCGGCGCCGCCCGCACCCGGGCGCTCGGCCTCTACTCGGCGGTGCTGGCCGGCGGCATGGCACTCGGCCAGGTGCTCGGCGGCGTGCTGGTCAGCGCCGACCTGTTCGGCAGCGGGTGGCGGCCCGTCTTCCTGGTCAACGTGCCGATCGGCGTGCTGCTGCTGGCGGCCGGCGCCCGGCTGCTGCCCCGGCTCCCCGGCGACGCCTCGCGCGGCTTCGACATCCCCGGCCTGGTGGTGCTCGGCGCGGCGCTCGGCCTGCTCGTGGTGCCGCTCGTCCTCGGCCACGAGCTCGGCTGGCCCGCCTGGGGCTGGGCGATGATCGCGGGCGGCGTGCTGCTGTTCGGCCTGTTCGTGGCGGTCGAGCGCCGGATCGCCCGGAACGGAGGGCAGCCGCTGATCCCCGGACGGGTGCTGAGCGCCCCCGGACTGCGGCCGGCGGCGGCCGGACTGTTCGCGATCATGGCGGCCTTCGCCGGCTTCATGTTCTCCTTCGCCCTGCACCAGCAGGCCGCGCTCGGCCACACCGCCCTGAAGGCCGGGCTCTGCTCGGCACCCGTCGCGATCGGCTTCGGCCTGTCCAGCATGCACTGGCACCGGCTGCCCGGGCGGCTGCACGGGACCCTGCCGATGCTCGCCGGGGTGTTCCTCGGCGGCGGCTACCTGTTGCTGGGTCTGCTCCTCGGCGACGGCGCCGAGATCGGCGCGGGGCCGCTGGCGGAAATGGCCGTGCTCGGTCTCATCGCCGGCTGCGCGTACGCGCCGCTGTTCGCCCGGGCGCTCGCGGGCGTGGCGCCCGAGGACGCGGCCGACGCCAGCGGGGTGATGGTGACCGTCATCCAGCTGGGGCAGGTGGTCGGGGTCGCGGTGCTCGGCTCGGTGTTCCTCGGACAGGTCGACCTGCCGGCGCCGGCCGCCGAGTCCGGGCACGCGCTGCGGACCACGCTGCTGGTCAACGCCGTCGCGGTGCTGGCCGCCGCGGGCTTCGCCGCGCGCAGCCGGCGGGCGGCGCGGTAGCGGACGAGCGCGTGCGTGGCCGCAGGTGGGGCGCGGGAGGGGGCGCGTGCGGGGGCACGGGAGGGGGCGCGCGCGTGGCTGGGGGGCGGGGGCGGTCGCGGGGGAACGCTTCCGGGAGGGCGCCGGCAGGGGGCTCCCGGCGGCCTCCCGGGCGCCCCCGCGGCGGGCCCCGGGAAACGGATTTCTGGAGCACGCCCAGGACCGTGTAAAGTAATCGATGTCGCCGAGGGAAACCGGACGGAAACGGCCGAAAGACCCGGTGGCATCGCAGGTCAAGGGGCTATAGCTCAGTTGGTAGAGCGCTTGCATGGCATGCAAGAGGTCTGGGGTTCAATTCCCCATAGCTCCACAGAAGTCTATGTCGCCGCAACACGGCACGGATGGGGGGGGAGATGGTGTTGTGA
>NZ_JBHWBZ010000052.1:15511-26850 GCF_042735475.1 Kitasatospora sp. NPDC059577
CGGCGGGTGGGGTTGTTGTGGTTGGGGGGCGGGGCGGTCGCGGACGCCCGCGGGGGGGGGCGGGAACGCCCCCCCCCCCCGCCCCCCGGGCGCGCCCGCGGCGGCGGGGCGCGGCCCGGGGCTCTCTGCTGTTTCGACGCTCCCACCGGCGGGAGGGGCCGGAATCCCGCTACCGTCGTGCCATGGCCGATCTGGAGCGAAGGCGGAACGAGGAACTGGCCCGGATACTCCACCAGCTCGGTTGGAGCCCGGAACGGCTCGCCCGTGAGGTGAGCCTCGCACTGCCACCGGGCCTGGCCATCAGCTCCACCGCCCCGTACAAGTGGCGCGACCGCGGCATGGTGCCGCGCAGCCCGCACGACCAGGCGGTCTGCGAAGTGCTCAGCCGCACCCTCGGCATCGCCGTCACCTACGAGCAGCTCTGGGGCCGGATGGGCGGCCACCGCGGCGCCAAGATCCTCTCGCCCCGGCTGCTCACCGACCCGTGGACCGCCGACACCGCCCAGACCGCGCTGCGCGAGGCCGCCACCGACGCCGGGCCGGTCCGCCTCACCGACCTCTTCCGCAACGCCGACCTCGACCAGGCCGCCGCCCGGCTCGACTCGCCGCCACCACCCGTCGGGGGCGGCGAGGGCGCGCTGCGCGTCGAGGCCGGCCTGGTCGGCGAGCTCGGCCTGTCCTACCGCAGCAAACAACGCCTCGAACGCTCCTGCGGAGGCGGCCTCGTCCTCGGCCCCACCCGCGCCGAACTCGCCATGCTGGCGAAACTGCTGGAACTGGGCGCGTACGACGAACGGCTGGGCCGCGAGCTGTACGGCACGGCCAGCCGGCTCGCCCGGCTGGCCGGCTGGGCCGCGTACGACCTCGGCCACGACGCCGCCGCCCAGCGCGCCTTCGTCGCCGCGCTGCGCGCCGCCCACGTCAGCGGCGACCCCAGGCTCGGGGTCGCCGTGCTCGGCGCGCTGGTGGTGCTCGCCACGCAGGGCCCCGGCGGACGCGGCCTGGACGCCGTCTCCGCACTGGAAACCGCCCTGGAGACCCACGGCGCCGCCCTCGGCCCCAACGGGCGGGCCCGCCAGCTCGGCAGGCTCTCCCGCGCCCACGGCCGCCGGGACGAGCCGGAGCGGGCCGAGGCCGCCGCCACCCGGGCCTTCGCCGAACTGGACGGCGTGCCCGGCGCCGAGGAGGCCCGTGCCTCCCTCGCCGGGATGGTCGGCGAGGGACGGCTGGCGCTCGGCCGGTACCGGCCCGCGAAGGCCCTGCTCGCCGAGGCCGTGGCCGGGCTGGGGCCCGGGCGGGCGCGCTCCAAGGCGCTGCTGATGGTGCGCCTCGCCGAGACCCACCGGCGGCTCGGCGACCAGCGGGAGGCGGCCCGCACCGCGGCGCTGGCACGCTCGCTCGCGGCGGGGATGCAGTCCGAGCGGCTGGCGAAGGCGCTGCGGGACTTCGACGCGGCGGGGCGGGCGGCGTCGCGGTGAGGTCGCCGTGGTGCTGCAGCTTTGGCTGCGGCTTTGGCTGTGGCTGCTGTGGCTGCTGTGGTGTCGGGCTGGTGGGGCCGGTGGGGCGGGGCGGTGGGGCCGTCGTGGTGTCGCCGGGGTCGCGGGCCGAGGCCGCCGTGGCGCCGCTCGGAGGGCCGTCCCGGCGGTATACCCGGGAGCGCGCCGATGTGCTTGCGGTACCCTGAGCCCATGCGAACCGTGCGCCTGCTCCTTAGCCGGCCGCGCTGACCAGGACCGGCTGCGCCCTCGGGCGGTGCCGGAGTCGGCGTGGCGTCCCCTCCTGCGAGGGGCTTTTTTGTTTTCCGCCCCCGGCCCCGACCCGGGCGGGGTCCCACCGGCCGGGCGCCCGCACGGTTCGCCCACCGACATCGATGGAGCTTGAAGGACCATGAGCGAGACGACCCCTGCGTCCGGCGCGTCCGAGACCGCGACCGAGCCGTTCCGGTACAGCGCCGCGCTGGCGGCCGAGATCGAGTCCCGCTGGCAGGACATCTGGGAGAAGGAGGGCACCTTCCACGCCCCCAACCCCACCGGTGCGCTGGCCGACCCGTCGGCCGGTGACGTCGCCGCGAGGCCGCACAGCTTCATCATGGACATGTTCCCGTACCCCTCGGGCGCGGGCCTGCACGTCGGCCACCCGCTGGGCTACATCGCCACCGACGTCTTCGCCCGCTACCAGCGGATGACCGGCCACAACGTGCTGCACACGCTGGGCTACGACGCCTTCGGCCTGCCCGCCGAGCAGTACGCGGTGCAGACCGGCACCCACCCGCGGGTCTCCACCGAGGCCAACATCGCCAACATGCGCCAGCAGCTGCGCCGGCTGGGCCTGGGCCACGACCCGCGCCGCTCGATCTCCACGATCGACCCGGACTACTACCGCTGGACCCAGTGGATCTTCCTGCAGATCTTCAACTCCTGGTACGACGACACCGCCCGCAAGGCCCGGCCGATCACCGAGCTGATCGCCGCCTTCGAGTCCGGTGAGCGGCAGACCCCGGACGGCCGCCCGTGGGCGTCGCTGTCCGCCGCCGAGCGCGACGAGACGCTGGGCGAGTACCGCCTGGCGTACGCCAAGGAGGTGCCGGTCAACTGGTGCCCCGGCCTGGGCACCGTGCTGGCCAACGAGGAGGTCACCGCGGACGGCCGCTCCGAGCGCGGCAACTTCCCGGTGTTCAAGTCCAACCTGCGCCAGTGGATGATGCGCATCACCGCGTACTCCGACCGCCTGATCGAGGACCTGGACCTGCTGGACTGGCCCGAGGCCATCAAGCTGCAGCAGCGCAACTGGATCGGCCGCTCCGAAGGCGCCCGGGTGGACTTCGCGGTCGGCTCCGGCGAGCCGATCACCGTCTTCACCACCCGCCCCGACACCCTGTTCGGCGCCACCTACATGGTGCTGGCCCCCGAGCACGGCCTGGTCGACTCGATCGTCCCCGCCGCCTGGCCGCAGGACGTGCCCGCCGAGTGGACCGGCGGTGCCGCCACCCCCGCCGAGGCCGTCGCCGCCTACCGTGCCACGGCCGCCGCCAAGTCGGACGTCGAGCGCCAGGTCGACGCCAAGGTCAAGACCGGCGTCTTCACCGGCGCCTACGCGACCAACCCGGTCAGCGGCGCGTCCGTCCCGGTCTTCATCGCCGACTACGTCCTGATGGGCTACGGCACCGGCGCCATCATGGCCGTCCCCGCCCACGACCACCGTGACTTCGCCTTCGCCCGCGCCTTCGCCCTGCCGATGCGCTGCGTCGTCGAGCCGACGGACGGTCGCGGCCAGGACCCGGCACAGTGGGACGACGCCTTCGACACCTACGACTCCGTCATCGTCGGCTCCGCCCGCGAGGAAGGCGACCTGTCGCTGGACGGCCTGAGCGTCGTCGACGCCAAGGCCCGCGCCACCGCCTGGCTGGCCGAGCGCGGCATCGGCGAGGGCACCGTCAACTACCGCCTGCGCGACTGGCTGTTCAGCCGCCAGCGGTACTGGGGCGAGCCCTTCCCGATCGTCTACGACGAGGACGGCGTCATGCACGCCCTGCCCGAGTCGATGCTGCCGGTCGAGGTCCCCGAGGTCGACGACTACTCGCCGCGCACCTACGACGCCTTCGACTCCAGCTCCTCGCCCGAGACCCCGCTGTCCCGCAACGAGGCCTGGGTCAACGTCGAGCTGGACCTGGGCGACGGACCGAAGAAGTACCGCCGCGAGACCAACACCATGCCCAACTGGGCGGGTTCGTGCTGGTACGAGCTGCGCTACGTCGACCCGGCGAACTCCTCCGCGGTCGTCGACCCGGCCAACGAGCAGTACTGGCTGGGCCCCACCGAGACCAAGCCCGCCGGCGGCGCCGACCTGTACGTCGGCGGTGCCGAGCACGCCGTCCTGCACCTGCTGTACGCGCGCTTCTGGCACAAGGTGCTGCACGACCTGGGCCACGTCTCGTCCGTCGAGCCGTTCCACAAGCTGTTCAACCAGGGCATGATCACCGCCGACGTCTACCGCGACGAGCGCGGCTTCCCGGTGCCCGCCGCCGAGGTCGAGGAGCGCGACGGCCAGTACTCCTGGCAGGGCGAGCCGGTCAAGCGCGAAGCCGGGAAGATGGGCAAGTCCCTGAAGAACGCCGTCGCGCCCGACGACATCGCCGACGAGTACGGCGCCGACACGCTGCGCCTGTACGAGATGTCGATGGGCCCGCTGGACGTCTCCCGCCCGTGGGACACCCGCGCCGTCGTCGGCTCGTACCGCTTCCTGCAGCGACTGTGGCGCAACGTCGTCTCGGAGACCACCGGCGAGCTGGTCGTCACCGACGAGGCCCCGGACGAGGCCACGCTGCGCGCCCTGCACAAGGCCATCGACGGCATCCGCGGCGACATGGCCGGGCTGCGCTTCAACACGGCCGTCGCCAAGGCCATCGAGCTGAACAACTACCTGGTCAAGCGCGGCTCGACGCCGCGGGCGGTGGCCGAGCAGCTGGTGCTGATGGTCGCGCCGCTGGCCCCGCACGTCGCCGAGGAGCTGTGGCGCCGCCTGGGCCACGGCGAGTCGCTGGCGCACACCGACTACCCGGTCGCCGACCCGGCGTACGTGGTGGACGAGACGGTGACCTGCGTGGTGCAGATCAAGGGCAAGGTGAAGGCCCGGCTGGAGGTCGCTCCGAGCATCTCGGACGCCGAGCTGGAGGCGCTGGCACTGGCGGAGCCGGCGGTCGTCGCGGCGATCGGCGGCGCGGAGGTGCGCAAGGTGATCGCGCGGGCCCCGAAGCTGGTGAACATCGTCACCGGCTGACACCGGCCGTGACCGACCGGGCGGGCGTCCTTCGGGGCGCCCGCCCGGTGCTTTCGGGCGGGGTGGTCTCGGACTGATGCTGTCGGACTGATGCTCTCGGGCGGGGTGTTCTCGGTGCGTGCTTCGGCGCTCCGTGGGTGCGGTGCGGTTCCGTGACTGCGGTGCGGCGTCGGACGGGCCCGGGCCCTCGGGGAGATCCCGGATCTGACCCTGATCTCCGGCCGCCGGGCCCGTTCGGGCCGCCCCGGCGAGCGATCCGGCGCTACCTTGGAACCCATGGCGATGCGGCCCGCGTTGGGCGCGGTGGGGGCCGAAACGGCGGCGGAAGGTGGCGCGCGATGGACGTGTTCGGCGTGATGATCGGCTTGGTCCTGCTCATCGGGATCGCGGTGGTCGCCATGGCGGTGGTCGGCACGGTCAAAGCGGCCAAGGCCGTCGGCGTGAAGATCGAGAAGCACGAGGCCAACGCCCGCCGTGCCGTCGAGACCGCCACCCTCAAGGCGAAGACGTACACCAGGATCGGCCCGCCCGCGCAGATCGCCACCGTCCGGCTCGGCCTGCGGACCTCGCTCGAGGGCACCCGGCAGGTGCTGGAGGGCGGACTCGAACAGGACGGTCAGCTCAGCGAGTCGCTCGCCCTGCTGACCCGGCTCGACGCCCACGCTGCCGAGCTCGACGGCGAGCTGCGGATGCTCGAACGCGAGCCGGACACCGCGCGGATCGCCGCCAAGCTGCCGGAGCTCCGGGAGCGGGCCGAGCGGATCACGCACGCGGCGGAGACCATGCGCTGGGCCGCACAGGACCGGATGCACCGGTTCGCGGACGACGAACTGCGCCGGCTCGGCCAGGAGTGCGAGAGCGAGGCCGGGGCGCTGCGGCACTGGGACGGTGTGGGACCCGGTTCCGCGGGTCCGGCGGCGGGGTCCGGTGCGGGTACCGGCACCGGCGCGCGGCCCGGGTCGCAGCCGGGTGCGGGGGCCGGTTCGGGGGCTGGTTCGGGGGCTGGGGGACAGGCTCGGGCGGGGCTGACGGACGGGAAGAGCCGTCCGAGCGCCGAGGAACTGCTGGGGCTCGCCGACCCGCTGGCCAAGCTGGCGCAGCGGCTGCGGAAGCCGTCGACGGGATCCTCGGCGGGCTGACCCGCTCCCCGTCTCCGGCCGGGACCGGTCGCCGGTCGTCGGTTGCCGGGCGTCGGTCGCCGGGCTTGCAGCGGCGTGTCGAGTGCGTGTCGAGAGCGCGTCGAGGGTACGTCGAGGGTACGTCGAGAGCGCGTCGCGGGTATGTCGTGGCCGGGGCACGGCCCTTCGCCGACGGGCGCTGTCCTCGCGCACCAACGGGGAGTAACCTCCGCCTCATGCCCTCCGACCTCGCGCTTGTCACCGATTCCACGGCCTACCTGCCGCAGGAGGCCCTCGACCGGCACGGGATCACGGTGGTCCCGCTGAGCGTCGCGGTCGGTGACTCGGTCCTGAGCGAGGGCGTCGAGATCTCCCCGAAGGACGTCGCCGAGGCGCTGCGCGGCAAGCAGCGGGTGACCACCTCCCGGCCGAACCCGGAAACCTTCGCGGCGACCTACCGGGCGGCCGCCGAAGCCGGGGCGAAGGGGATCGTCTCCGTGCACATCTCGGGCGAGCTGTCCGGCACCGTCGAGGCGGCCCGACTGGCGGCCGCCGAGGCACCCGTACCGGTGCGGGTGGTGGACAGCCGGCTGGTCGGGATGGCGCTCGGGTACGGGGTGCTGGCGGCGGCCGAGGCGATCGCCGCGGGGCAGGGCCTCGCGGAGGCGGCCGAGGCGGCGGGCCGGCGGGCGGCGGACACCAGCGGGTTCTTCTACGTCGACACCCTGGAGTACCTGCGCCGTGGCGGGCGGATCGGGACGGCGCGGGCCCTGCTCGGGTCGGCGCTGGCGGTCAAGCCGCTGCTGCACCTGGACGGGGGGCGGATCGAGCCGCTGGAGAAGGTGCGGACGGCGTCGCGGGCGATCGCGCGGCTGGAGGAGATCGCGGTCGAGCGGTCGGGGGAGCGGGACGTCGACATCACCGTGCACCACCTGGCTGCCGAGGACCGGGCCGAACCGCTCGCGGAGCGGCTGCGGGCGCGGGTGCCGGGGCTGCGGGAGCTGTACGTCGGCGAGGTGGGGGCGGTGATCGGCGCGCACGTCGGGCCGGGGCTGCTCGCGGTGGTGGTCGCACCGCGCTGACGGGGGCGGCGGGCAGGTGGGGTGGTGTGGCCGACGGCGCGCGGGGCGTGGTGCCGGGGATCGGGGTTCGGGACGCGGGGCCGGGGATCGGTGACGGGGCATCCTCTGGTCAACTTCCGAGGGTCTCGATCACTCGTGTGAGTGACGTGCTTTGTCCACAACCCCCGGGTTATCCACAGGATTTCGGCAATTTCCGCATGTCCGCCGGAGGACTCCTAGCGTCCTCGGCATGACGACCATGGGCCTGGGCGCGGCGAAGCGCCAGACGATCAACGAGACGGTGCGGCTGCGGATGGCGGCACTGCTGCCGGCGGGCGAAGCGCCGACGGACGGCGGCCGGGACGCCGGAGGAGGCGGGGGAGGCTCCCCGGGGGCGGCCGAGGGCGCTGCCTCGACCGCGACGGGGGAGTGGCCTGCCACCGGGCCGCCGACGGGTGCGACGCCGTGGCCTCCGGGCGCGGACGGTCGAGCCCGTCCGGACCCCGTCATGGATCGGGACCCCGCCCCGGATCCACCGGATGCCGCGGCCCGCCCGCGCTTCGGTTCGTTCACTCCGGCCGTGGCGCTCGACCGGCGTGCGGTGGCCGGATTGGTCATCCTGCTGCTGTTCGCGGTCGGCTACGCCGTCCAGCACTTCTGGCTGGCCAGGCCGGAGACCGTCGCTGTTCCCGCGCTGGCAGCCGCCTCGGCGCATCAGGATCCGGACGTGGCGGCATCCGTCGACGCAGCATCAGGGAGCGGGGTCGGTGCGGCCGGAGGCGGCCCTGCCGGTGCGGCAACCAGGGCCGGTGCCGGCGCCGATAGCGGTGTCAGTGCGGCCGTCGTGGTCGACATCGGCGGACGGGTCCACGCCCCGGGACTGCACACCCTGCCCGGCGGCTCGCGGGTGGCCGACGGCCTGCGGGCCGCAGGCGGCGTGCTGCCGGAGACGGACACCAGGAACCTCAACCTGGCCCGCTTCCTGACGGACGGTGAACAGCTGGTCGTCGGTGAGCAGCCCGCCGCACCCGCGCCGGCCGCCGGAACCGCCGGCGACGGCGGACCGCCGGGGCCCGCCGTACCCCGGCCGGCAGTCAGCCTCAACCGCGCCACCCTCGAACAGTTGGACACCCTCCCCGGCGTCGGTCCGACCCTTGCCCAGCGCATCCTGGCCTACCGCACGTCGCACGGCTCCTTCCGCTCCGTCGACCAGCTCCGGCAGGTCAGCGGCATCGGGGCCCGTACGTACGCCGAACTCAGGCCGCTGCTCACCCTCTGACGCATCCGCCGCCCGCTCGTCCGTCCGTCCCGCTCGCTCGTCTGTCCGTCCCGCTCACTCCGAAGGGAGGTGCCGCCCTGTCCACCACCGCATCGATCCCGCATGCCCACCCCTCCGGCACCGACTTCCGACTGCTGTTGCCCGCCGTCTCGGCCTGGGTGGTCACGGCGGCGCTCCTCGGCCTGGAGGCGAGGTACACGGCCCCCGTCCTCGCGACGGCGGGAGCCGCCGCGCTCGCGGCCGTCCTGCTGCTCGTCCGGCCGGGCGTCCTGCGCCGACAAGGGGCCGGGGTGACGCTCGCCGCCGTCCTGCTCACCGGAGTGGCGGCCGCGATCGCGACCCCGCTGCACACCGCCGACCTGCACCGGGGCCCGCTGCCCGAACTCGCCCGCGCGGCCGAACACACCGTGCCACGGTCGCCGGACGCTCCCGCCCGGGCGGTGGAGGTGGAGCTGACCATCGCGGGAGACCCCGAAGTCCGCACCTCCCGGGGCGGCACAACCGGTGGGCAGCCGCTGCTCACCGTGGACGCCCTGGCCGACCGGGTCACCCTCCTCCCGGACGGGCCGGCCACCCGGACGCGTACACCCGTGACCGTCCTGGTCCGAGGGGCCGACGGCGAGGCCTGGCAGCGGATGCTCCCGTCCCAACGGCTGTCCGTGGAGGTCGAAGTGCAGCCCGCGGGCGAGGGCCACGACACCGAATCCGCGGCGCTCCTGGTCGTCCACGGCCCGCCCCGGCAGCTGGCACCGCCGAGCCTGCCCCAGCGGATCGCCGGACGACTGCGCGCCGGCCTGCGCACCGCCACCGACGGGCTCCCGCCGGATGCGCGCGGGCTGCTCCCGGGCCTGACCGTCGGCGACACCTCGCGGCTGCCCGACGACCTCGAAGACGCGTTCCGGGCCACCGACCTGGTCCACCTGGTGGCGGTCAGCGGGGCCAACCTGGCCATCGTCCTCGGTGCGCTGCTGGGCGCACCCGGCCAGGCAGGCACCCCGGAACGGCGCGGGCTCGCACCCGTACTGGGGCTCCCCCTGCGGACCTGCGCCCTGCTCGGCACGGGGCTGACGCTGGCCTTCGTGACCGTGTGCCGCCCTGAGCCCAGTGTGCTGCGGGCAGCCGGGACGGGACTGATCGGCATGCTGGCCCTCGCCACCGGCCGGCCCCGTCAGGCGGTGCCCGCGCTCGCCGGGGCCGTCCTGGTACTGGTCCTGCTGGACCCGTTCCTGGCGCGCTCGTTCGGCTTCCTGCTCTCGGTGCTCGCCACGGCCGGGCTGCTCGTCCTCGGGCCGCACTGGGCCGAGGCCTTGCGGGCTCGGCGCTGGCCGCACCACCTCGCGGGCGCCGTCGCGGCGACGGCAGCCGCGCAGGCACTGTGCGCACCGGTGACGGTGGTGCTCTCCGGGCACATCAGCCTGGTCGGCATCCCGTGCAACCTACTGGCCGAGCCGGCGGTGGCCCCGGCGACCCTGCTCGGTTTCGGGGTGCTCGCCCTGCATCCGTTCCTCCCGGCCCTGGCCCGTCTGCTCGCGGTGCCGGCCGGGGTGCCGGCCGGCTGGCTCGCCCTGGTCGCTCGACGCGGAGCCGAGCTGCCGGGAGGCCAACTGTCGTGGCCAGGAGGCTGGTTCGGGACGGTCACGGTCGCGGTAGCGGTCCTGGCCGTCTGCTGGGCGGCGCCGCTCCTGCTGCCCCGGCACACGGCGCCCGGCATCCGGGCACCCGCCCGCCCGCGGCGCAGGGCGGTCCGGGCTCTGGTGACCGGTGCGCTGCTGGTGGTCCTGCTGGCGGTGCTGCTGCGCCCGCCGCAACTCAGCCGGATCGCCACCGGCTGGCCACCACCGGGGTGGCGCCTGGCGATGTGCGACGTCGGCCAGGGGGACATGTTGGCCCTTGCGACCGGTGCGCCGGACAGCGCGGTGGTGATCGACGCCGGTCCGGATCCGAGCGCCGCCGACAGGTGCCTGCGCGACCTCGGCATCACGACCGTGCCCCTGCTGCTGTTGACGCACTTCCACGCCGACCATGTCGAGGGCGTACCAGGGGTGTTGCGAGGCCGCAAGGTCGGTGCGGTCGAGGGGACGACGTTGGACGAGCCGCCGGGCGAGGCGGCCCGGGTGGCGAGCTGGGCAGCCGGGGCCGGCGTTCCGCTGCTGCGGGCCGGCCGTGGCGAACGGCGGTCGATCGGAACGGAGTTGGCCTGGGACGTGGTGTGGCCCGTTCCCGGGTCGGACATCGAGGCGCCCGGCGCGAACAACGCAAGCGTCGCACTGATGGTGACACTGACAGGAGGACTACGGATGGCACTGCTCGGAGATCTCGAACCGCCGGCCCAGTCGGCCCTGTCGGGGCGACTGGGAAGGGTCGACGTCCTGAAGGTCGCGCATCACGGTTCGGCCCATCAGGACTGGGGTCTGACCGGTGCCCTGCGGCCCCGGCTGGCGCTCATCTCCTGCGGTGAGGGCAACGCGTACGGACACCCGTCCCCGAAGACGGTCGACCGGCTGCGCGCGCTCGGTGCGGCAGTGCTGCGGACCGACCTGGCAGGTGACATCGCGGTGACCGGCGACTCCCCGGCCACCCTCGGTGTATCCGTCCACCCGCAGCCCGGGGGCCCCGGCCCCCCGGGGGGCGGGGCGGGGGGGGGGGGCGGCCCCGGCCCCCCCCCCGCCCCGGGCGGGGCCCGCGGCGGCCGCGCGGCCGCCCCGGGGTCGGGGGGGGGGGGGCGGCCACCGCGGTGGCCCCCCGCCCCCCCCCCCCCCCACGGGGTACCCCCCACCCCCCCCCCCCGGCCCGCGCGCCCCCGCGCCGCGCCCCCCGGGCCTCGGCCGACTCCGCGGCCCCCACCCGTCCCGGACAGGCCCCCGGTGCACCGCGGGCTCCGCCCGGGTGAGCTCCGCTGTCCTCCTCCCAACCACCACGTGGGGAAGGGAAAGGGGTAGGGAGTGGGGTTGGGAGGAAGCGTGGCGCTGCGGCGGCGGGCCCAGCAGAAACGTTTCGGGGGGGGGGGGCGGCGCGCCCCCCCGGGCCCCGCAAAAAAAATTACGAATAATAAGACAAAGCAAAGCGAGAGATAGGAGCACGCCCCCACAACACCAACGGGGCGGG
>NZ_JBHWBZ010000052.1:26860-35113 GCF_042735475.1 Kitasatospora sp. NPDC059577
CCCTGGGGGAGTGTGTTGGGGTGTGGGTGGGGGGTGTGTGCTTCGGGGGGGCGGCGGGGGGCGCGCCACACCAAACACTTCTGGCGCCCCGGGGGCCCCCCCCCCCCCCCCGCCGAGAAATGAAGGGCCAAATTTTGCCCGTCATGCCTCCGGTTCAGGCCTCCTCGCGCCAACCCTCGTGCTCGGCGGCCAGGGCGTCGAGGGCGCTCAGCACGGCGGGGGTCCAGCCGGTGTCGGGTGCTTCGACGACGACGAGCCACTGGGCGTCCTCGGCGTCGTCCTCGCCCGCGAGCGAGTCGCGCACGATCTCCAGCTCGCCGAGGTCGGGTTGGGTGGCGCCGAGGTCCTCGGCCGCCTCTTCGGCGGCGTCACGGTCGGGCAGGACGAGCAGCTGCCGGGCGTGCGGGTCGGCGACGTCCGGGAGGTCGGTGGTGTGGTTGTCGGTCACCCGGCCATTCTCCAGGCCGCCCGGTTCGGCCGTTCGGGTGGGCGGCTGGTCGGGCCGTCGGTCGGGCCGGAGTGTCCGCGGCGCGTGGGATGCTGGTAGGCGATGGCCAGGAAGAGTGCACCCGACGACCTGCTCGCCCCGCTGACCCTCGCGGTCGGCCAGGAGGAGTTGCTGCTGGACCGCGCGGTCGCCCAGGTGGTGGCGGCGGCGAAGGCGGCGGATCCGGACACGGACGTGCGGGACCTGCCGCCCGGCGGGCTGCAGCCGGGCAGTCTGGCGGAACTGACCACGCCGTCGCTGTTCGCCGAGCGCAAGGTCATCGTCGTGCGCGCCGCCCAGGACCTCTCCGCCGACTCGGTGAAGGAGGTCAAGGCGTACATCGAGGCACCGGCCGAAGAAGTGATCATGGTGCTGGTGCACGCGGGCGGCGCCAAGGGCAAGGGCCTGCTGGACGCCGGGCGCAAGGCGGGCGGCCGCGAGGTGGCCTGCGCCAAGCTGACCAAGGCGAACGAGCGGTTGGCCTTCGTCAAGGGCGAGTTCCGGGCGCTGGGCCGCTCGGCGACGCCGGAGGCCTGTCAGGCGCTGCTGGACGCGCTCGGCAGCGACCTGCGCGAGCTGGCGGCCGCGTGCCACCAGCTGACTTCGGACGTCGAGGGCACGATCGACGAGACGGTGGTGGCCCGCTACTACAGCGGCCGGGCCGAGGCGACCGGCTTCGAGGTGGCCGACCTGGCGGTGACCGGCCGCGCGGCGGAGGCGCTGGAGCGGCTGCGGTGGGCACTGGCCGTCGGCCAGCCGCCGACCGGCATCACCTACGCGCTGGCCTCCGGCGTGCGCAGTATCGGGCGGCTGGCGACCACCGGGCGGAACATGCGTCCGGCCGACCTGGCCCGCGAGTTGGGCATGCCGCCGTGGAAGGTGGACCGGGTCCGCCAGCAGATGCGGGGTTGGACGGGCGACGGGGTGGCCACTGCGCTGACCGCGATCGCCCAGGCCGACGCCGCCGTCAAGGGTGGCTCGGACGACCCGGCCTTCGCCCTGGAGCGCGCGGTGGTCGCCGTCGCCCGGGCCGCACGGGCCGGCTCCCGCCCCGCCTACTGACGCGGCGGCCTCGGCGGGTCTCGGCGTGGCCCGGCGCCATCCGGCACGAACCGGCACGAACCGGCACTGACCGGAGGGGCTCGGCGCGGACCGTGGCGTCCCGCGCCGGGGCCTACTTCCGCATGGCCCGGATGGCGTCCTGTCCGTCGGACTGCAGGGCGCTGCGCAGGTCGTCCTTGGACGGCGGCTTGGCCTTCCCGTCCGTGTAGCTGGCGCTGTAGTTGATGTAGTAGGTCATCCCGCCGTCGCGGATGTCCAGCTCGGCGTAGATGCTGTGGTACTTGTCCGAGCTGTCGTCCTTGTACAGGAAGTACGCTTCCTCGCCGATCCCGGAGACGTCGGTGACCTGGTACCCGCGGGCCCGGTAGAGCTCCTTGTTGGCCTGCAGCTCGGGCGCCGGGTTGACCGCCTTGTGCAGGTCGGCGCGCAGGTAGACCGAGGCGTACTCGCTGTCGCTGTTGCCGCCGGTCCGCTTGAGGCTCATCGAGCAGTTCATGCTGTCCAGGGCCGGGTTCCGGTCGGTGTGGTGGGTCGGTGCGGAGGTGTCCGAGACGGAGTACGTCTGGAGCAGCTTGGTGGGCTTGCCGGTGGTGCAGAAGTCGTCGGAGAGGTGGTAGCTGCCGAGGCTGCGCGGCGAGGAGGCGCTGCTGACGATGCCGGGGACGGTCATCACGGCGGCGGTCCAGCCGGCCGAGGCGAGCACGGCGCCGACGAAGGCCCAGACGGCGTTGCGTCGCAGGTTCCCCCCGGAACCCGGTGCGCGGCCCCCCGGCACCGCCGTCATCCCGGGAGCGGTCGTCGTCCCCGGGGCCGCGGGCATGCCCGGGGCTGCGGGCAATCCGGGGGGCGGCCCGAAGCCCGGCGCGCCCGACGGAGGCTGCGCCCCCGGTACGGGCTGCGCGCCCGTGCCCTGCGGCTGCTGCTGCGGGAATCCGTACCCCGGCCCGTTCGGTGCCGGCGGTGGTGGCGTCGTCATGAAGTTCTCCCCCCAAACCCGGCGCCGGGGTGCTCCCCCGCACCTCGATCGCACCTGACCGACCATAGCGGCCGGACCGGGGAACGCGACAGGCGCCGCAGTGGTCTCCGGGGAGGAGGCCGACTACGGCGCCTGCCGTACTGCTTCGTGCACCGCACCCGCGTGGCGAACGCAGGCCGCGTGCGGTGCGAGTCTCGCTCGTCTCGGGTGTCCGGGTAGAGGGCCGGACCGTCCCGAGGCGGTCGGGGGTTCAGACCCCCGAGGGGCGTCAGGCCTGGGCGGCCGTGTTGACGCGCTTGGTGATGGCCGACTTCTTGTTGGCGGCCTGGTTGGCGTGGATGACGCCCTTGCTCACGGCCTTGTCCAGCGCCTTGGAGGCGGCGCGGGCCAGCACGACGGCCTTCTCGGTCTCGCCGGCGGCAGCGGCCTCACGGGCCTTGCGCAGAGCGGTCTTCAGCGAGGACTTGACGGCCTTGTTGCGCAGGCGCGCCTTCTCGTTGGTCTTGTTGCGCTTGATCTGGGACTTGATGTTCGCCACGAAAGAGCCTCAGTCTTGTCTAAAGATGCTGAACGGGATCACACCGGGCGGCCGTCGGACCAGCTGAGAGGGCATGCCGAGGCCAGGTGCAGCTGACCACGCTACCAGGGCCCGCCGCACGCCCCAAACCGGGCTCCCGTCCGCGGACCGTCGCGCGAGACGCCCCGGCGCCGCCCTGCGGACCGCGTCCGGACTGCCCAGGGATCGGCCCCCGGAAACGCCCCCGGCCCGCCCCCGGAAGCGGCCCGGAAGCGTCCCCGGACCGCCCCGGCTGGCCCCCGGCCGGCCCCCCAGACCGCCCCCGCGCGCTACGCCCGGACAGCCTCGGCCGGCGCTACGCGTCGAGCAGCGGCTCGCCGTAGTGCTCGACCTCGGGGAACGGCCGGTAGTAGTGGTGCAGGAGCGCGCGCCAGCGCTGGTACTCGGGGGAGGTGCGGAAGCCCTCGGTGTGGTCGGCGAGGGTGTCCCACTCGACCTGGAGGAGGAAGCGCGAGTCGCGTCCCTCGTCGAGGCAGCGCCGGAGCCGCAGGGAGCGGAAGCCGCGCTGGACGGTGATCAGCGGGCGGGCCTCGGCGAAGGCGGCGAGGAACTCGTCCTCCCGGCCGGGCAGGACGTCGAGCAGGGCGCTTTCGAGGATCACGGGGGGCCATCCTGCCGCCCGGTGAGGGGTGCGGGAAGGGCCGGACGGTGCCCGAACGGCAGCAGGGCCCGTGCTCGTGGGAGGATGGGAGGAACTATTTCGATCGGACGAGACTGTCCGGTCCCCGGGAACCGGTCAGTGATGACCCGGACGCCCCCGGCCCCGGACCAACGGAGAATCGGACCAAGGTGCCCGCGACCCCCAGCAATGTGCCAGAGCCCAGCCGTACCGACCCGGCGCTGATTCGCAACTTCTGCATCATCGCCCACATCGACCACGGCAAGTCGACGCTCGCAGACCGGATGCTGCAGATCACCGGCGTCGTCGACCCCCGGCAGATGCGTGCCCAGTACCTCGACCGCATGGACATCGAGCGTGAGCGCGGCATCACCATCAAGTCGCAGGCGGTCCGCCTCCCGTGGGCGCCGAAGACCGGCTCGAACGCCGGGACGACGCACATCCTCAACATGATCGACACCCCGGGCCACGTGGACTTCACGTACGAGGTGTCCCGCTCCCTCGCCGCGTGCGAGGGCACCATCCTGGTGGTCGACGCGGCCCAGGGCATCGAGGCGCAGACCCTCGCCAACCTGTACCTGGCGCTGGAGAACGACCTCACGATCGTCCCGGTGCTGAACAAGATCGACCTGCCGGCCGCGCAGCCGGAGAAGTACGCCGCCGAGATCGCGCACATCATCGGCTGTGACCCGGGTGACGTGCTCCAGGTCAGCGCGAAGACCGGCCTCGGCGTCGAGGACCTGCTGGACCACATCGTCGACACCATCCCGGCCCCGGTCGGCGTCAAGGACGCCCCGGCCCGCGCGATGATCTTCGACTCGGTGTACGACTCCTACCGCGGCGTGGTCACCTACGTCCGTGTCGTGGACGGCCAGCTGACCAAGCGCGAGCGCATCGCGATGATGTCGACCGGCGCCACCCACGAGCTGCTGGAGATCGGTGTCATCTCGCCCGAGCCGAAGGTCGCCGACGGCCTCGGCGTCGGCGAGGTGGGCTACATCATCACCGGTGTGAAGGACGTCCGGCAGTCCAAGGTCGGTGACACGATCACCTCGATGCACAAGGGTGCGACCGAGCCGCTCGGCGGCTACAAGGACCCGCGCCCGATGGTGTTCTCCGGCCTCTACCCGCTGGACGGCTCGGACTACCCGCTGCTGCGCGACGCCCTGGACAAGCTGCGGCTCAACGACGCGGCCCTGGTGTACGAGCCGGAGACCTCGGTCGCGCTCGGCTTCGGCTACCGCTGCGGCTTCCTCGGCCTGCTGCACCTGGAGATCATCCGGGAGCGCCTGGAGCGCGAGTTCAACCTCGACCTGATCTCCACCGCCCCCAACGTGGTCTACCGGGTGATCATGGAGGACGGCACCGAGCACACCGTCACCAACCCGAGCGAGTTCCCCGTCGGCAAGATCGCCGAGGTGTACGAGCCGGTCGTGCGCGGCACCATCCTCGCGCCCAACGAGTTCGTCGGCGCGATCATGGAGCTCTGCCAGTCCCGCCGCGGCAGCCTGCAGGGCATGGACTACCTCTCCGAGGACCGGGTCGAGCTGCGCTACACCCTCCCGCTCGCGGAGATCGTCTTCGACTTCTTCGACCAGCTGAAGTCCAAGACCCGCGGTTACGCCTCGCTCGACTACGAGCCCATCGGCGAGCAGACCGCCGACCTGGTCAAGGTCGACATCCTGCTGCACGGTGACGCGGTGGACGCCTTCTCGGCGATCGTCCACAAGGACAAGGCCTACGGCTACGGCGTGATGATGGCGGGCAAGCTGCAGAAGCTGATCCCCCGCCAGCAGTTCGAGGTGCCGATCCAGGCGGCCATCGGCTCCCGGGTGATCGCCCGTGAGACGGTCCGCGCGATCCGCAAGGATGTCCTCGCCAAGTGCTACGGCGGTGACATCTCGCGCAAGCGCAAGCTGCTGGAGAAGCAGAAGGAAGGCAAGAAGCGGATGAAGATGGTCGGCCGCGTGGAGGTCCCGCAGGAGGCCTTCATCGCCGCGCTGTCCACCGACGCCGAGGCGCCGAAGGAAAAGAAGTAACCGAGGCGAGCCGAAGGGCCCGGGCGTCACGCCCGGGCCCTTTCGCGTTCCCGCGGGGCGCTCCGGCGGCGGGGGCGCCGCAGCGGAACGCGGCGCGGGTCGCCGCGGCGGTCACTTCAGGGCGCTGAAGACGGCCGAGACGATCCCGGCCTTGGCCAGCCGGCCCATGGTGCCGGTGAACACGGTGGGCTTCATCGAGTCGTCGGCGTGGACCAGCTGGAGCAGCCCGTCCCGTCGGCCGAGGCTCAGGCACTGCACGACGTACCGGAACGAGAACGGCTTCCCGGTGCGTCCGTCGAGCAGCTTGCCGACGTACTGGCCCTGCGGCAGGGCGGTGGCGCAGCCCATCCGCAGGGTGCCGACGCCGGGGACGGTGACGGCGGCGGCGTCGCCGACCACGTGGACGTCCGGGTGCGAGACCGAGCGCAGGTGGTCGTCCACCAGGGCCCGGCCGCGTTCGTCCACGGCCAGCCCGGCTTCGGCGGCGAGCGGGTGCGGCTCCATCGAGGCGGCCCAGACGGTGAGGTCGGAGTCGACCGGGCCGGCGGTGGTGCGCAGTCCGTCCGGGGTGACCTCGGTGACGGTGGCGTTCTCGTGGACGTGGACGCCGAGCCGGTCGAGGACGCGCCGGACGTGGGTGCGGCCCTTGGGTGAGTAGATGCCGCCGACCGGGCCGGCCGCGACGATCCGCACCGTCCAGTCGGGGTGGGCTTCGGCGAGTTCGGTGGCCAGCTCGATGCCGGTGGCGCCGCCGCCGACGACGGCGAGCGTGCCGGGCTGGTCGGCTTCGCGGATCCG
Source organism: Kitasatospora sp. NPDC059577 (assembly GCF_042735475.1). Classification (NCBI taxonomy): domain Bacteria; kingdom Bacillati; phylum Actinomycetota; class Actinomycetes; order Kitasatosporales; family Streptomycetaceae; genus Kitasatospora; species Kitasatospora sp. NPDC059577. Next base: position 33,419 of record NZ_JBHWBZ010000052.1, read on the forward strand.
GTGCCGGACCTCGGCGGCGCGTTCGGCGGGGAGGGCGTGCTCGGCGGCGCCGGGGACGCCGTGCCAGGCGGTGCGGCTGCCGAGGGCGTAGACCAGGGTGTCGTAGGCGAGGCTGGTGCCGTCGTCGAGCCGGACCCGGTGGCCGGCGAGGTCGAGTTCGACGGCGCGGGCCCGGTGGTGCCGGATCGTGCGGCCGCGGGTCAGTTCGCCGATGGCCGGCCAGTCGCGGCCGCGGCCGGCCGCCGCCTCGTGCTGGCGGATGCGGTGCAGGAGCCGCTCCTCGGGGGCGACCAGGGTGACGTCGTGGTGCCGTCCGGCGCCCTTGGCCGCGGTGAGCCCGGCGTACCCGGCGCCCAGGACGACGATCCGCTTTCCGGTGGTGGTGGTGGTGCTGGTCATCTCGTCCGCCTCCGTTCGGTGCGCCCCCGTGGGGCGCTGTTCGGGAAGGGGACGACGCGGCCGGTCGGGATGTGACCGTGACCCGCGTCACAGCACCGCGGAGGGTCCGGGCAGGGGCCTCCGGGGCCTCCGGTGCCTCCGGTGCCTCCGGGGTCTCCCGGGGTCTTCGGAGGTATCCGGGGGGCCGGAGGGTCGTCGGGGAGTCGTCAGGGGGCCGTGACGGGGCTGATCCGGCCGAGCTTCTCGGGGTTGACGACGACGTACGCCTCGGTGATCCGTCCGTCGGTCACGGTGAAGGCGAGCACGCCGCCGACGGTGCCGCCGGCCCGGTCGTACCAGACGAGGCCGGGTTCGCCGTTGACCAGGGCGTGGCCGATCGCCGTGTCGGGGGTGAACCACTTGGCGACCAGGCCGGCCACCATGCGGGACACCCGGTCGGCGCCGTGGATGGGGCGGACGCCGGCGCGGACGATGCCGCCGCCGTCGGAGTGCCAGACCACGTCCGGGTCGAGGACCTCCATCAGGGCGAGGATGTCGCCGCGGCTGCTGGCGGCGGCGAAGGCTTCGACCGCCTGGCGGTGCTCGGCGGTGCCGGTGCCGCCGCCGCGCCGGCTGCCGTCCTTGACCCGGCGGCGGGCCCGGGAGGCGAGCTGGCGGGCGGCGTCGGCGGATCGGTCCAGCGAGGCGCCGATCTCCTCGAAGCCGACCGCGAAGACGTCGTGCAGCACGAAGGCGGCCCGCTCGGCCGGGGAGAGCTGTTCCAGGACGGCGAGCAGGGCGAGCGAGACGGACTCGCCGCGTTCGGCGAGGTCGGCGGGGGTGTCGGGGCCGTCCGCGTAGGAGACGGCCGGTTCGGGCAGCCACTCGCCGTAGTAGGCCTCCCGGCGGGCCCGGGCGGAGCCCAGCTGGTCGTAGCAGAGCCGGGTGACGACGGTGGTCAGGAAGGCGCGGGGGTCGGCGACGGTGGAGCGCTCGGCGGCCTGCCAGCGGAGCCAGGCGTCCTGCAGGACGTCCTCGGCGTCGGTGAAGGAGCCGAGCAGGCGGTAGGCGACCGAGCCCAGGTAACGGCGGTTGGCCTCGAAGGCGTCCGGTGCGGCCGGGGGCTGGTCGTCGATCACGGGCCCAAGGTAGCTCCCGCCGGGCCCGGTTGCGAAGACCGGGGCGGGCGGGGCGGGGCCGGGCCCGGACGCGCGAAGGGCCGGGGCGGAAGGTTCCCCCCCCGCCCCCCGGGCCGCCCCGCGTCAGGGCCCCCCCGCCCCCGCCGCCGCGCACTGGGCCGGGTAGAGCCGGGGGGAG
>NZ_JBHWBZ010000052.1:35123-52473 GCF_042735475.1 Kitasatospora sp. NPDC059577
CGTCCGCCCGCCGCGCGCCCGCGCGGCGGGGGCGACGCCGGCGGGGGGGGGGGGGGGGGGGGGGCGCCCCGCGCGGGCGGGGGGGGGGGCGCCGCCCCCCCCCCCCCCCCCCCGCCGGTCCGCCTCGCGTCAGTCCACCTCGGCCACGGCCTCCGCGAACTGGGCCTGGTAGAGCCGGGCGTAGGCGCCGTCGGCGGCGATCAGTTCGTCGTGCGAGCCCTGCTCGACGATCGAGCCGTTCTCCATCACCAGGATCACGTCGGCGTCCCGGATGGTGGAGAGCCGGTGGGCGATCACGAAGCTGGTGCGGCCGGTGCGCAGCCGGGCCATGGCCCGCTGGATGAGCACCTCGGTACGGGTGTCGACGGAGCTGGTCGCCTCGTCCAGGACCAGGATGGACGGCTGGGCGAGGAAGGCGCGGGCGATGGTGATGAGCTGCTTCTCGCCGGCGCTGACGTTGGCGCCCTCGTCGTCGATGACGGTGTCGTAGCCGTCCGGGAGGGTGCGCACGAAGCGGTCGACGTGGGCGGCCTTGGCGGCTTCGACGACCTGTTCGTGGGTGGCGCCGCGGGCTCCGTAGGCGATGTTGTCGGCGATGGAGCCGCCGAACAGCCAGGTGTCCTGGAGGACCATGCCGATGCCGGAGCGCAGGTCCTCGCGGGACATCGCGGAGATGTCGACGCCGTCGAGGGTGATCCGTCCGGAGCTGACCTCGTAGAACCGCATCAGCAGGTTGACCAGGGTGGTCTTGCCGGCGCCGGTGGGGCCGACGATGGCGACCGTGTGGCCGGGTTCGACCTTGAGCGAGAGGTCCTCGATGAGCGGCTTGTCGGGGTCGTAGCGGAAGGAGACGTCCTGGAAGGCGACCCGGCCGTGCACGGCGTCGGGCTTCTCGGGAACGGCGGGTTCGGCGCTCTGCTCGGGGGCGTCGAGGAGTTCGAAGACGCGCTCGGCGGAGGCGACGCCGGACTGGACCAGGTTGGCCATGCTGGCGACCTGGGTGAGCGGCTGGCTGAACTGCCGGGAGTACTGGATGAACGCCTGCACGTCGCCGATGGACAGGGCGCCGCCGGCGACCCGCAGACCGCCGACGACGGCGACCAGCACGTACTGCAGGTTGCCGATCAGCATCATCGCGGGCTGGATGATCCCGGAGATGAACTGGGCCTTGTAACTGGCTTCGTACAGGGCCTCGTTGTGCTCGCGAAAGGTTTCGGCGGCCTCGCGCTGGCGGCCGAAGACCTTGACCAGGGTGTGGCCGGTGTACATCTCCTCGATGTGGGCGTTGAGCTGGCCGGTGGACTTCCACTGCTGGACGAACTGGGGCTGCGCCCTCTTGCCGACCTTGGTGGCGACGACCACCGAGACCGGCACGGAGACCAGGGCGATCACGGCGAGCAGCGGGGAGATCCAGAACATCATGGCCAGCACGCCGACCACGGTGAGCAGCGAGTTGACGACCTGTCCCATGGTCTGCTGCATGGACTGGCCGATGTTGTCGATGTCGTTGGTGACCCGGCTGAGGACTTCGCCGCGCGGCTGCTTGTCGAAGTAGCTGAGCGGCAGCCGGGCGAGCTTGGCCTCGACGTCCTGGCGCAGCCGGTAGCTGGCGAGCTGGATGGCCTTGGTGGCCAGGCGGCCCTGGAAGACTCCGAAGACGGCGGAGGCGACGTAGATGCCGAGCACCCAGAGCAGGACGGTGCCGATGGCGCCGAAGTCCATGCCCTGGCCGGGGGTGAAGTCGACGGCGGAGAGCAGGTCGGCGACGCCGCCCTGGCCGTGGGCGCGCAGTCCGTCGATGACCTGGGCCTTGGAGGTGCCGGGTGCGAAGCGGGCGCCGACGACGCCGGCGAAGATCAGGTCGGTGGCGTTGCCGAGGATCTTGGGGCCGATGACGGCGCAGCCGATGCCGAGCACGCCGAGGAGCAGGACGCCGACGAGGATGTTGCGTTCGGGGCGCAGCAGGCCGAGGACGCGCTTGCCGGAGCCCTTGAAGTCCATGGACTTCTCGGCGCCCTGGCCGCCCATGAAGCGGCCGGGGCCGGCGGGGCCGCGGCGGGCGGCGGCGGCCTGGGAGTCGGTGGTCAGTCCGCCGGCGGCCTTGGCCGGGGCGGCCGGTGCCGGGCCGGGTTTGGTCAGATCGGCTTTCGCGGTGTCCGCGGTGTCCGCGGTGGGGCTTCCGGGGCTGGTCACGCCGCCTCCTGCTCGGTGAGCTGGGAGAGCACGATCTCCCGGTACGTCGGGTTGTCGGCCATCAGTTCGCGGTGGGTGCCGGTGCCGACGACGGCGCCCTCGTCGAGGACGACGATCCGGTCGGCGTCGCGGATGGTGGACACGCGCTGGGCGACGATCAGGACGGTGGCGTCGGAGGTCTCGCGGGAGAGGGCCTTGCGCAGTCTGGCGTCGGTGGCGTAGTCGAGTGCGGAGAAGGAGTCGTCGAAGAGGTAGACGGAGGGCTTGCGCACGAGGGCGCGGGCGATGGCGAGGCGTTGGCGCTGGCCGCCGGAGACGTTGCTGCCGCCCTGGGCGATGGGGGCGTCGAGGCCTTCGGGGAGCTTTTCGACGAAGTCCTTGGCCTGGGCGATCTCCAGGGCGTGCCAGAGGTCCTCGTCGGTGGCGTCGGGCCGGCCGTAGCGGAGGTTGCTGGCGACGGTGCCGGTGAACAGGTAGGGCTTCTGGGGGACGATGCCGACGTTGTCGGCGATCGTGTCGGCGCCGAGCTCGCGGACGTCGATGCCGTCGAGCAGGACCTGGCCGGAGGTGGCGTCGAAGAGCCGGGGGACGAGGCCGAGGAGGGTGGACTTGCCGCTGCCGGTGGAGCCGATGATGGCGGTGGTCTCGCCGGGGCGGGCGGTGAGGTCGATGCCGCGCAGGACGGAGGCCTCGGCACCGGGGTAGCGGAAGTCGACGGCGCGCAGTTCGAGGTTGCCGCGGCGGGGGACCTCGGTGGTGGGCGTGGCGGGCGGGACGACGCTGGACTCGGTGCCGAGGACTTCCTGGACGCGTTCGGCGCAGACCTCGGCGCGGGGCACCATCATGAACATGAAGGTGGCCATCATGACGCTCATCAGGATCTGCATCAGGTAGGAGAGGAAGGCGGTGAGCGCGCCGATCTCCATGGCACCGCTGTCGATGCGGTGGGCGCCGAACCAGAGGACGGCGACGCTGGAGACGTTCACGACGAGCATGACGGCGGGGAACATGACGGCCATCAGCCGGCCGACGTGGCGGGCGACGTCGGTGAGGTCCTCGTTGGCGGTGGCGAAGCGGGCCTGTTCCTGGCCGTCCTTGACGAAGGCGCGGATGACCCGGATGCCGGTGATCTGTTCGCGCAGGACCCGGTTCACGGTGTCGATCCGTTCCTGCATGCTGCGGAACTGCGGGCGCAGCGCGCGGACCAGGAGGACGACGACGACGGCGAGGGCGGGGATGACGGCGAGCAGCAGGCCGGACAGCGGGACGTCCTGGTTGAGCGCCATGATGATGCCGCCGACGCACATGATCGGTGCGGCGACCATGAGCGTGAAGCTCATCAGGGCGAGCATCTGGATCTGCTGGACGTCGTTGGTGGTGCGGGTGATCAGGGAGGGGGCGCCGAACTGGCCGACCTCGCGGGCGGAGAAGCTCTGCACCCGGTCGAAGACGGCGGCGCGGACGTCCCGGCCGAAGGCCATGGCGACGCGGGAGCCGATGAGGACGGCGCCGATGGAGCAGAGCGCCTGGAGGACGGTCACGCCGATCATCACCCCGCCGACTCGCAGGATGTAGCCGGTGTCGCCCTTGACCACGCCGTCGTCGATGATGTCGGCGTTGAGCGTCGGCAGGTAGAGCGCCGCGAGGGTGGACACCAGCTGGAGGAGCACCAGCAGGGTGATCGGTCGGGAGTAGGGGCGCAGGTACGCCCTCAGCAGTCTGATCAGCACTTGCACACTCTTGTCGTCGCCGGTCGGGTTCGCACCCCAATTCTCGTTCTTCTGTAGCGTCGTACAGGCCATTCGGCGTGTGGGAACCGGGGGTTTGCCGGGCTTTTGCCGAACCGTCCGGCAGTTCGCTCGTTGGTTTCCACGCGGGCCGCGTCCGTCGGCGCGGCGTGGTCACCGGTGCCGTCGGGGCGTGCCGTCCGGCTTCGCCCCCTTACGGAATGACCGGTTTCCCCCTAGGCTGCTGGTTGCCCCCTTGTTACCGACCGGTACCGTCCAGGTGAACCCGGGGCCCGGTGACCGCCCCCACGGCCGCCGAGACAATCCCTCAGACGGCCACCCGCCCCCGGAGGTCCTCGTTGAGTTCCGCGCAGTCCTTGATCGACTCCGGCAGGCCCGACCTCGTCGCCGGGCGTCCCGCATCCGTCGCCCACCTGTTCCTGGAGCGGGTCGCCGCGACCCCGAACGGCGAGGCCTACCGCTACCCCGCCCCGGTCGACGAGCAGGCCGCCGACGGCGCGCCCGGCGCGGAGCAGTGGCGCTCGCTGACCTGGGCGCAGACCGCGACCAGGGTCAAGGCGGTGGCCGCCGGTCTGATGGCGCTCGGCATCCAGCCGGAGGACCGGGTCGCCCTGGCGTCGTCCACCCGGCTCGAATGGGTCCTCGCGGACCTCGGCGCCATGTGCGCGGGCGCCGCGATCACGACCGTCTACCCGAGCACCAACGAGGACGAGACCGCCTTCATCCTGTCCGACTCGGGCTCCCGGGCGCTGTTCGCGGAGAACGCCGCCCAGCTGGCCAAGGCCGCCGCGCAGCTGGAGAAGCTGCCCGAGCTGCGCACCGTCGTCCTGTTCGACGCCCCCGACGAGGCCCCCGACGCGGCCGGCCTCGACGTGCTCACCCTCGCCGAGCTGGAACGGCGCGGCACCGAGTACCTGGCGGAGCACCCGGACGCGGTCGAGAAGGCCGTCGAGGGGCTGGGCAAGGAACAGCTGGCCACCCTGATCTACACCTCCGGCACCACCGGCCGCCCCAAGGGCGTGCGACTGGTGCACGACTGCTGGGCGTACGAGGGCCGGGCGCAGGAGGCCAGTGGGCTGCTGCGCTCCGACGACGTGCAGTTCATGTGGCTGCCGCTGTCGCACGTCTTCGGCAAGACGCTGATCTCGGGGCAGATCGCCACCGGCCACGTGATGGCGCTGGACGGCCGGGTGGACCGGATCATCCACAACCTGCCGGTGATCCGGCCGACCATCATGGCCTCGGCGCCGCGCATCTTCGAGAAGGTCTACAACGGCATCGCGGGCAAGGCCCGTGCCGAGGGCGGCGCCAAGTACAAGATCTTCCTGTGGGCGGCCAAGGTCGCCCGCGAGCACGCCCGGGCCGTCCAGGAGAGCCGCGTCGCCACCGGCACCGGCACCGCCCCGTTCGGGCTGCGGGTGCAGCACTCGCTGGCCGACAAGCTGGTGTACGCGAAGATCCGGGCGGCCTTCGGCGGGCGGCTGCGCGGCGCGGTCTCCGGCAGCGCCGCCCTCGCCCCCGAGATCGGCTACTTCTTCCTCGGCGCGGGCGTGCCGATCCTGGAGGGCTACGGCCTCAGTGAGACCAGCGCCGGCTCCTGCGTGAACCGCGAGGAGGACGTGCGGATCGGCACGGTGGGCCGCGCGCTGCCCGGCACCGAGGTGCGGATCGCCGAGGACGGCGAGATCCTGCTGCGCGGCCCGGGCATCATGCGCGGCTACCACAACCTGCCGGAGAAGACCGCGGAGGTGCTGGAGCCGGACGGCTGGTTCCACACCGAGGACATCGGCGAGCTCAGCCCGGACGGCTTCCTGCGGATCACCGACCGCAAGAAGGACCTGTTCAAGACCTCCGGCGGCAAGTACGTGGCGCCCAGCGAGGTCGAGGGCAAGTTCAAGGCGGTCTGCCCGTTCGTCAGCAACATCCTGGTGATCGGCAACGGCCGCAACTACTGCACCGCGCTGATCGGCCTGGACGAGGCGGTCCTCATGCCGTGGGCCGCCGAGCACGGCCTGGCGGGCAGGTCCTACGCCGAGCTGGCCGCCGAGCCGGCCGTCCACGAGCTGATCGAGGGCTTCGTGAAGCGGCTCAACGCGGGGCTGCAGCGCTGGCAGACGATCAAGAGGTTCCACCTGCTGCCGCGCGACCTCGACATCGAGCACGGCGAGCTCACCCCGAGCCTGAAGATCAAGCGCCCGGTGGTGGAGCGGACCTACGCCGACGCCGTGACCGCGATGTACGCGGGCGCCAACGAGGCCTGACCCACCCCGTCCCCGTACGGTCCGCGCGTGCGCCGCGGACCGTACGGGAGTTCTGCGGGCCGTACGGGACAATGGGGGCATGCCCTCCGCACTCCCCGACGGCGAACCCGTGCCGTCCGACGGTTCCCTGCCCGCGCACGCCCTCGCCGGGCTCGGCAGCCGGCCGTTCGGCTTCTACCTGCACGTGCCGTACTGCGCCAGCCGCTGCGGCTACTGCGACTTCAACACCTACACCGCCACCGAGCTGCGCTCCTCCGGGGCCGTCGCCTCCCAGGAGACGTACGCCGACAACGTGGTCGCCGAGGTCCGGCTGGCCCGGCGGGTGCTCGGGGACGCGGAACTGCCGGTGCGCACCGTCTTCCTCGGCGGCGGCACCCCCACCCTGCTGCCCGCCCGCGACCTGGTGAAGATGCTCGCCGCGATCCGCGACGAGTTCGGGCTCGCCCCGGACGCGGAGGTCACCACCGAGGCCAACCCGGAGTCCGTCGACCCGGCGTACCTGGCCGAGCTGCGCGAGGGCGGCTACAACCGGATCTCCTTCGGCATGCAGAGCGCCCGGCCCCACGTGCTGAGCCTGCTCGACCGCCACCACACCCCGGGCCGCCCCGAGGCCTGCGTCGCCGAGGCCCGCGAGGCCGGTTTCGAGCACGTCAACCTGGACCTGATCTACGGCACCCCGGGCGAGTCCGACGACGACTGGCGGGCCTCCCTGGACGCGGCGATCGGCGCCGGACCGGACCACGTCTCCGCGTACTCCCTGATCGTCGAGGAGGGCACCAAGCTCGCCGCCCGGGTCAAGCGCGGCGAACTGCCGATGATCGACGACGACGTGCACGCCGACCGCTACCTCATCGCCGAGCAGGCGCTCTCCGCCGCCGGGTACCGGTGGTACGAGGTCTCCAACTGGGCCACCACCCCCGAGGGCCGCTGCCGCCACAACGAGCTCTACTGGACCGGCGCCGACTGGTGGGGCGCAGGCCCCGGCGCGCACAGCCACGTCGGCGGCGTCCGCTGGTGGAACGCCAAGCACCCGGCCGCCTACGCGCAGGCCCTCGCCGAGGGCCGCACCCCGGCGCTGGGCCGCGAGGTCCTGGCGGACGAGGACCGCCGCGTCGAACGCGTCCTGCTGGAGCTGCGCCTGGTCGAGGGCGTCGCCCTCGACCTGCTCACCGACACCGGCCGGAAGGCCGCCGACCGGGCCCTTGCCGACGGCCTGCTCGCCGAGGAGCCCTACCGGCGGGGCCGCGCCGCCCTCACCCTCCGGGGGAGGTTGCTGGCCGACGGGGTCGTGCGTGACCTCGTGGACTGACGTTCGTTGACGTGGTGTCAGCCGTCGGAGGGAGCGCGCAATGACCGCCATCGATGGCCGGATGACGGGGATCTTCGAGAGCCTGGAGGCTCCGGAGGGCGTCAAGGCCGAGCTCATCCGGGGGGAAATCGTGATGACGGCCGGGCCGGACACGGTCCACAACCTCATCGTCTCCGCGATTCAGCACCAGACTCCCTACGCACGGTTCCGGGCGCTGCAGACACCCAGGATCTGATCATCTCCGGCGAGGCCGGCGAACCCCAGCCGGATCTGGTCGTCTTCGAGCGGGGTGTCGTCCCGGAGGCGGGCCGTCTGCTGCCCGCCTCCGCGGTGACCGTGGCGGTCGAGGTGGTTTCCAGGACCAGCGTGCACCGGGACTACCGGACCAAGCGCGAGATGTACGCCCAGGGCGGGATCCCGGCGTACCTCATCGTCGACCCGCTGAGGGGCGTGTGCGTGCTCCTCACGGATCCGACCACTGACACGGCTTCCGGTGTCCCCGTGTACTGGGCCGAACGGACCAGCAAGTTCGGCGATCCGATCGAGGTCGACGTGCTCGGCGTCACGCTCGACACCTCGGAGTTCCGGATCTACGCCTGATCCGGCAGCGTCACGAAGTCGATCAGTTCCTCGACCCGGCCCAGCAGTTCGGGCTCCAGGTCCTTGTAGCTGTCCACGCCGGACAGGATCCGCTTCCACGCCGCCGGGGTGTCGACCGGCCAGCCCAGGCGGCGGCAAGTGCCCTCCTTCCAGTCCTCGCCGCGGGGGACGGCGGGCCAGCCGGGGATGCCGACGGAGGAGGGCTTCACGGCCTGCCAGACGTCGATGTAGGGGTGGCCGACGACCAGGACGGACTCCCCGGTGACCTGCGCGGCGATGCGGTGCTCCTTCGTTCCGGGGAGCAGGTGGTCGACCAGGACGCCGAGGCGGCGGCCGGGGCCGGGGGCGAAGTCGGCGACGATCGCGGGCAGGTCGTCGATGCCGCGCAGGTACTCCACCACGACGCCCTCGATCCGCAGGTCGTCGCCCCAGACCCGCTCGACCAGCTCGGCGTCGTGCCGGCCCTCGACGTAGATCCGCGACTCCCGGGCGACCCGGGCGCGGGCGCCGGGCACGGCGACCGAGCCGGAGGCGGTGCGGCCGGGCGTGCGGGGCGCCGCGGGGGCGGCGGGACGGACCAGGGTGACCACCGAGCCCTCCAGCAGGAAGCCGCGCGGCACCAGCGGGAACACCCGGTGCTTGCCGAAGCGGTCCTCCAGGGTGACGGTGAACCCCTCGGCGGTCTTCTCACAGCGCACCACGGCCCCGCAGAAGCCGGTCGCCGCCTCCTCGACCACCAGGTCCCGCTCGGCGGGCACCTCCGGGGCGGGGGTCTGCTTCTTCCACGGTGGGGTCAGGTCGGGTCCGTACTGGCGGCTGCGCATACGGGTGATCATAGGGAGGGCGGACGGTGCGTCAGAGGCCCGGCGCGCCCCAGACCGGGAACCAGCGGCTCAGGTCCTTCTCCAGCCGCAGGTCGTTCCCCAGCATCGCGTTGACCTGCAGTTCCAGCGGGCTGTTGCGCTTCTCCCCGCCGCCGGGCATCGGGGCGAACGGGTAGAAGGTGCCGCGCTTGTAGAGGTAGACCAGGGCCAGCGACTGCCCCTGCGCGTCGCGGAAGCCGACCAGCGAACAGAGCAGCTGCGGCCCGAAGCCGTTCGCCTCCAGTTCGCTGTTGACCGCGTGCAGGTCGTTCACCAGCTCCGGCAGCTCCCCGGGGGAGTGCCGGGCGAGCAGCCACGAGTAGCCGTAGTCGTCCTTGGAGGCCTCCACCGGGACGCCGCCGCGCTCGGTGTCGGCGTCCAGCAGCGCCCGCACCTGCTGCTCCACCTGGACGAAGGCCGCGCCCTCGACGGCCGCGAAGCAGACCGAGCCGAGCCCGGTGGGCAGGAAGCCGGTGGCGGCCTCCAGGGTGAGCGCGGCGGACGGCACGCCGAACAGCTGGTCGAGGTCGGGCTTGACGGGCTTGGTGCGGCCGAACAGGGCGTCCAGGATTCCCACGGCGGTCCTTTCGTGTGCTCGGACGGTCAGCGGCCGAGCTGCTCGGAGATCTTCGCCAGCTGCGCCAGCCGCGTCTCCAGCGTCGGGTGGGTGGAGAACAGCTGCGAGGCCGTCTCCCGGGCGCTCAGCGCGGGCGCGAAGTAGAAGGCGTTGTAGGGCTGCGACTTGCGCAGGTCCTCGGTGGGGATGGCGGAGATCTGCCCGGTCACCTTGGTGAGCGCCGAGGCGAGCGCGCTGGGCCGGCCGGTGAGCTGGGCGGCGGCGCGGTCGGCGGCCAGCTCGCGGTAGCGGGACAGCAGCCGGGTGAGCAGGAAGCTGATCGCGTAGACGACCATCGAGACCAGCGGGATGATCAGCGCCAGGATCGCCGTGTTCTGGTCGTTGTTGTTGCGGCCGCCGCCCATGAACCCGCCGTACACGGCGATCCTGGTCATCGCGCCGGCGAGCACGCCGAGGAAGCCGGCGATCGTCATCACCGCGACGTCCCGGTGGGCGACGTGGGACAGCTCGTGCGCGAGGACGCCCTCCAGTTCCTCGGGCTCCAGCCGGCGCAGCAGGCCGGTGGTGACGCAGACCACCGCGTTCTGCGGGTTGCGGCCGGTGGCGAAGGCGTTGGGCATGTCGTTGTCGGCGACCGCCACGCGGGGTTTGGGCATGTCGGCCAGCGCGCAGAGCCGGTCGATCGTGCCGTGCAGTTGGGGGAAGTCCTCCGGGGACACCTGGTGGGCTCCCATGGCCCGTTCGGTGATCTTGTCACTGAACCAGAACTGGGCCACGAACAGCCCGCCGGAGATCAGGACGATCAGCGGCCATGCGCCGCGCAGCAGCGCGATCAGCAGGCCGGTGAAACCGACGTACAGCAGCCCGATCACGAACATCGTGGCGACCATGCGGCCGGTCAGGCCGCGGTCGGGCGCGAAACGGGTGTGCTGGCCCGAGCTCGACATCGCTTGCTCCTCCATTCGCCGTCGCTTTCGATGCTGCCACCCGGACGGCCGCGAGGCACCACCCCCGCGCCGGGAAGCGTGAACGCTCCCCGTCCCGCGGGCCGTACCCGGAACTGCGGGCAGGATCACTCCGGTCCGGCCGTTCCTGCCGTAGGACCCGGGCCTTACACTGGCAGGTACGGTTCTGGCACTCGCGCGTTCAGAGTGCCAGGACCGGGGCCTCCCGGAGCGGCCCGCAGCACTCAGGGACACAGACGGACAACGTGCGAAGACGGAGGTGCGTGCCCCATGGCCGGAGAGGTCCGCCAGCTGGACGACCGCAAGCTCGCCGTGCTCCGCGCGATCGTGCAGGACTACGTGGGCACCGAGGAGCCGGTCGGGTCCAAGGCCCTCGTGGAGCGGCACAATCTCGGGGTCTCGCCGGCGACGGTCCGCAACGACATGGCGGCGCTGGAGGAGGAGGGCTACATCCACCAGCCGCACACCAGCGCCGGCCGCATCCCGACCGACAAGGGGTACCGCCTCTTCGTCGACCGGCTCGCCGAGGTCAAGCCGATGAGCGCCCCCGAGCGCCGGGCGATCCGGCACTTCCTGGACGGCGCGGTCGACCTGGACGACGTGGTCGCGCGCACCGTGCGGCTGCTCGCCCAGCTGACCCGGCAGGTCGCGGTCGTCCAGTACCCGTCGCTGACGCGTTCGACCGTCCGGCACATCGAGCTGGTGGCGCTGGCCCCGGCCAAGGTGATGCTGGTGCTGATCACCAACACCGGCCGGGTCGAGCAGCGGATGGTCGACTGCCCGGGTACGGTCGGCGAGACGGTCCTGGCGGACCTGCGGACCGCGCTGAACGGCAGAGCGGCCGGCCGCCTCCTCCCGGACGTCCCGGGGCTGCTGGAGGAACTCCCGGCGATGTTCGAGCAGGCCGACCGGCCGACCGTCAGCACGGTCCTGGCGACCCTGTTCGAGACGCTCGCGGAACAGAACGAGGAACGGATCATGCTGGCCGGCACGGCCAATCTGACCCGCTTCGGCCACGACTTCCCCCTCACCATCCAGCCGGTGCTGGAGGCCCTGGAGGAGCAGGTCATCCTGCTCCGCCTCCTGGGTGAGACCAATGACGCCGCGATGACGGTCCGGATCGGGCGGGAGAACGCCTACGAAGGGCTGATTTCCACCTCGGTCGTGTCGGTCGGTTACGGTTCGGGCGACGAGAGCGTGGCCAAACTGGGTGTGATCGGTCCGACCCGGATGGACTACCCGGGCACAATGGGGGCGGTGCGGGCGGTGGCGCGGTACGTGGGTCAGATCCTGGCCGAGTCGTAGCAAACAGCCGTCGGACATCCTGACGGCGTCCAGTCGCAGCACTACTACAGGCGGAACAAGCGGAGCATTTGGTGGCCACGGACTACTACGCGGTACTCGGCGTCCGACGGGATGCGGGGCAGGACGAGATCAAGAAGGCGTTCCGGCGCCTGGCACGCGAACTGCACCCGGACGTCAACCCGGACCCGAAGACGCAGGAGCGGTTCAAGGAGATCAACGCCGCCTACGAGGTGCTCTCCGACCCGCAGAAGCGCCAGGTCTACGACCTCGGCGGCGACCCGCTGTCCCCGGGCGGGGGCGGCGCTGGCGGCTTCGGCGCGGGCGCGGCGGGCTTCGGCTTCTCCGACATCATGGACGCCTTCTTCGGCGCCGCGGCCGGCCAGCGCGGCCCGCGCTCGCGCACCCGCCGCGGCCAGGACGCCATGATCCGGCTGGAGATCACCCTGGAGGAGGCCGCGTTCGGCACCACCAAGGAGCTCCAGGTCGACACCGCCGTCACCTGCACCACGTGCAGCGGCGAGGGCGCGGCCCCCGGCACCTCCGCCCAGACCTGCGACATGTGCCGCGGCAAGGGCGAGGTCTCCCAGGTCACCCGGTCCTTCCTGGGCCAGGTCATGACCTCCCGCCCCTGCCCGCAGTGCCAGGGCTTCGGCACCGTCGTGCCGACCCCGTGCCCGGAGTGCGCCGGCGACGGCCGGGTCCGCGCCCGTCGCACCCTGACCGTCAAGATCCCGGCCGGTGTCGACAACGGCACCCGGATCCAGCTGGCCGGCGAGGGCGAGGTCGGCCCCGGCGGCGGCCCGGCCGGCGACCTGTACGTCGAGATCGCCGAGTCCGCCCACGCGATCTTCCAGCGGCGCGGCGACGACCTGCACTGCACCGTCACCATCCCGATGACGGCTGCCTCGCTCGGCACCCAGGTGCCGCTGCAGACCCTGGACGGCCTGGAGGAGGTCGACATCCGGCCCGGCACCCAGTCCGGCCAGTCGATCCCGCTGCACGGCCGCGGCATCACCCACCTGCGCGGGGGCGGCCGGGGCGACCTGATAGTGCACGTCGAGGTGAAGACGCCCACCAAGCTCGACCCCGAGCAGGAGGAGCTGCTGCGCCGCCTGGCGGTGCTGCGCGGCGAGGAGCGGCCCTCCGGCCAGTTCGCGCCCGGCCAGCAGGGCCTGTTCTCCCGGCTGAAGGACGCCTTCAACGGCCGGTAGCCGTCGCGCGGGGGTGCCGGGGGCCGACCCCGGCACCCCTTTCGCGTGCCCCCGCCGGTTCCCCCTCCCGCCCCAGGCCCCGCCCCGGAAAGGTGCCCCCGCATGACCGCGCCCGTCTTCGTCGTCGAGACCGAACGGATCGCCGCCGCCGCGCCCGGCGCGCTGGTGCGCCTGGACGGCCCGGAGGGGCGGCACGCGGCCGCGGTGAAGCGCCTGGAGGCCGGTGAGGCGGTGACCCTCGCCGACGGACGGGGGCTCGGCGTGGACGGAACGGTCGCCGCGGTGCACGGCAAGGACGCGATCGACGTCGCGGTCGCCGCGGTGCGGCGCGAGCCGGAGCCCGCGCCGCGGATCGTCGTCGTCCAGGCGCTGCCGAAGGGCGACCGCGGCGAACTGGCCGTGGAGACCATGACCGAGGTCGGCGTGGACGTGGTGATCCCCTGGGCGGCCTCCCGCTGCATCACCCAGTGGAAGGGCGAGCGCGGCGCCAAGGCGCTCGCCAAATGGCGGGCCACCGCCCGGGAGGCGGGCAAGCAGTCCCGTCGGCTGCGCTTCCCCGAGGTGCGCGACCCGATGACCACCAGGCAGCTGGCACCGGTGCTCGCCGGGGCCGCGTTCGCCGCCGTGCTGCACGAGGAGGGCGCCGAACCGCTGGCGCACGCCGCGCTGCCCGCCGCCGGCGACCTCGTGCTCGTCGTCGGCCCGGAGGGCGGGGTGTCCCCGGAGGAACTGGCCGCGTTCGCCGACGCGGGAGCGAAGCCGTACCGGCTGGGCCCCTCGGTGCTGCGCACCTCCACCGCCGGGGTGGCCGCCGGCGCGCTGCTGCTGGGACGCACCGGCCGCTGGGCGTAGCCCGCCGTACTACGGTCCCGCGGCCGGGTCCAGCGGGCTCGCCCGAGTGGCCCGACTCTGCCGAAAAGCCCGGCGGCTCGTACGCGTACGTGCCTACCCTGGCCGCGTGACGGACTCCCTGAGCACCCCCGCGGGCGCCTACCTGCGCCACCCCCACCTGCACGGCGACCTGGTCACCTTCGTCGCCGAGAACGACCTCTGGCTCGCCCCGCTGGAGGGCGGCCGGGCCTGGCGGCTGACGGCCGACCACCTGCCGGTCCACGACCCCCGGTTCTCCCCGGACGGGCGGCACATCGCCTTCACCTCCACCCGGGACGGCGCGCCCGAGGTGCACGTGGTGCCGGTGGACGGCGGCCCGTCCCGCCGGCTCACCCACTGGGGCAGTGGCCAGACCCGGGTCCAGGGCTGGACGGCCGACGGCCGCCCGATCGCCACCACCACCGCCGGCCAGGCCACCCCGCGCCGCACCTGGGCGCACGCCGTGCCGCCGGACGGCGGCGAGCCCGCGCGACTGCCGTACGGGCCGGTCGGCGGGATCGCCTTCGAGCCGGGCGGCGACCGGGTGCTGCTGGCCAGCGCCGCGATCCGCGAACCGGCCTGGTGGAAGCGCTACCGGGGCGGCCGGGCGGGCAAGCTGTGGCTGGGCCGGGAGGAGTTCGCCCGGGTCCACGAGGAGCTGGACGGGCAGCTGTCCTCGCCCCTGTGGGTGGCCGGCGGGGACGGCGGCCGCATCGCCTTCCTGTCCGACCACGAGGGCGTCGCCGAACTGTGGTCCAGCCTCCCGGACGGCACCGACCTGCGCCGCCACACCACCGGCACGGACGGCTTCTACGCCCGCAACGCCGCCACCGACGGCACCCGGGTGGTGTTCCACCGGGCCGGTGACGTCTGGCTGCTGGACGACCTGGCCGGCGCCGAGCCGCGCCGCCTGGACATCCGGCTGGCCGGCCCGCGCAGCGGCCGCCGCCCCCGCCCGGTGCCCGCCGCGCACTGGCTGGAGTCCGTCGCCCCCGACCGCACCGGCCGGGCCAGCGCCGTCGTGGTGCGCGGCAGCGTGCACTGGCTGACCCACCGCGAGGGCCCGGCCCGGGTGCTGGACGAGACGCCGGGCGTGCGCGGGCGCCTGGTGCGGGTGGTGCCGGGCGAGGACGGCTCCCAGGGCGTGCTCTGGGTGTCCGACGCCGAGGGCGAGGACGCCCTGGAGTTCGCGCCCGCCGTGCACGGCGCCGAGCGCCGCCGGCTGGCCGCCGGGCAGCTCGGCCGGGTCAACGCGCTGGCGGTCTCCCCGGACGGCAAGCAGGCCGCGCTCGGCGTGCACGACGGCCGGGTGCTGCTGGTGGCGCTCGCCGACGGCACCGTGCACGAGCTGGACCGCAGCACCGACGGCGAGGTCAGCGGGCTGGTCTTCAGCCCGGACTCGGCCTGGCTGGCCTGGTCGCGGCCGGTGCCGGGGCTGGGCCCGTACTCGCTGCGCCAGATCGTGCTGGCCAACCTGGCCACCCGCACCGTGAGCGAGGCCACCCAGCAGCGCTTCATCGACACCTCGCCGGCCTTCACCGCGGACGGCCGCTACCTGGCGTTCCTGTCGGTGCGCAACTTCGACCCGGTCTACGACTCGCACGTCTTCGACCTGTCGTTCCCCAACGGCTGCCGCCCGTACCTGATCACGCTGGCGGCCGACACGCCGTCCCCGTTCGGCCCGCAGCGGGCCGGGCGCCCGCTCGGCGGGGAGGAGGACGAGCCGCGGGCCAAGAAGGCCGACGGTGAGGAGGGCGGCGGCGACGCCGCACCGGTGACCAGGGTGGACCTGGACGGCATCGCCGACCGGATCGTCCCGTTCCCGGTCGAGGGCGGCCTGTTCGGCACCCTGCGGGCCGCCAAGGACGGCCTGCTGTGGACCAGGGTCCCGCTGCTCGGCGAACTCGGCGACGAGGCGGCCTCCCTGGAGGACGATCGGCCCCGGCCGGTGCTGGAGCGCTTCGACCTGAAGAAGCGCCGGGCCGAGCAACTGGTGCACGACGTCGACGGTTTCGCGGTCAGCGGGGACGGCAGCCGGGTCGCCGTGCTGGACGAGGGCGAGCTGCGGATCGTCCCGGCCGACCACAAGGCGGCCGGCGAGGACGACGAGACCGCCGTGGACCTCGCCCGGCTGCGGGTCACCGTCGACCCGGCCGCCGAGTGGCGGCAGATGTTCGCCGAGAACGGCCGGCTGATGCGGGACAACTTCTGGCGCCCCGACCTGGCCGGCGTGGACTGGGCCGGCGTCCTGGAGCGCTACCGGTCGCTGGTCGAGCGGGTGGGCTCGCACGACGACCTGGTGGACCTGCTCTGGGAGGTGCACGGCGAACTCGGCACCTCGCACGCCTACGTCGTCCCGTACGGCGCGCACACCGAGCCCGCCCGGCGCCAGGGGCTGCTCGGCGCGGACCTCGTGAAGGAGGGCGGGCAGTGGCTGATCGCCCGGATCCTGCCCGGCGAGTCCTCCGACCCGCGGGCCCGTTCGCCGCTGGCCGCCCCCGGTGCGGCGATCCGCCCGGGCGACGCGGTCCTCGCGGTCAACGGCCGTCCGGTGGACCCGGTCACCGGCCCGGCCCCGCTGCTGGCCGGCACCGCCGGGCAGCCGGTCGAGCTGACCGTGGCCGGCAAGGACGGCACCGACCGGCGCCACCCGGTGGTCGTCCCGCTCGCCGACGAGGAGGCGCTGCGCTACCACGACTGGGTGGCCGGGCGGCGGGCCGCGGTGCGCGAACTGGCGGGCGGGCGGCTCGGCTACCTGCACGTCCCCGACATGCAGACCACCGGCTGGGCCCAGATCCACCGCGACCTGCGCTCGGAGATGGCCAAGGAGGGCGTGATCGTCGACATCCGGGAGAACCGCGGCGGCCACACCTCCCAGCTGGTGATCGAGAAGCTCGCCCGCCGGATCGTCGGCTGGAACGTCAGCCGGGACACCGACAGCCCGGTGCCCTACCCCGGCGACGCCCCGCGCGGGCCGGTCGTCGCGCTCGCCGACCAGGACTCCGGCTCGGACGGCGACATCGTCAACGCCGCCATCCAGGCGCTGGGGATCGGCCCCGTCGTCGGCACCCGCACCTGGGGCGGGGTGATCGGCATCGACAGCCGCTACCGGCTGGTCGACGGCACCCTGGTCACCCAGCCCAAGTACGCGTTCTGGCTGGACAACTACGGCTGGGGCGTGGAGAACCACGGCGTCGACCCGGACGTCGAGGTGCCGATCGCCCCGCACCACTGGGCGGCCGGCGAGGACCCGCAGCTCGCCGAGGGGGTCCGGCTCGCCCTGGCCGCGCTCGCCGAGAGCCCGGCCCGCACGGCGCCGCCGCTGCCCTGGCGGTAGCGACCGGGGAGGGGGGGGCGGGGCCGGGGCCCCAAGCGCCCGCGCCCGGGGGGGGGTGTGTGGGGGGGGGTGGGGCTGGGGGCCCGCGACGCCCCCGGGCGGGGGGGCCCC
>NZ_JBHWBZ010000052.1:52483-72274 GCF_042735475.1 Kitasatospora sp. NPDC059577
ACCCCCGGCCGCCCGCCCCCGCCGGGGCCCTGGCGTGCCCCCCCGGGGCCGCGGTACGCCGGCGGCCCCCACTGCCCCCTCCCGGGCGTGGGTAGGATGCGGGCCTGTTTCTTGATCGCGCACCGGATCGACAGCTCACGGGGGAACCACCATGGCGCAGGGCTACCCGCCGCCGCAGCAGCACGGACAGAACCCTTACGGTCAGAATCCGTACGGCCAGGGCCCGTACGGCCAGGACCCTTACGGACAGCCGCAACCGCAGCCGTACCCGCCGCAGCAGCAGGGGTACCCGCAGCAGCAACAACCGCAGGGGTACCCGCCGCAGGGGTACGCGCAGCCGTCGGCGCCGCAGTACGGGCAGCCCCAGCCGCCGCAGCACGGGCAGCCGCAGCCGTACCCGAACCCCTACCCGCAGCAGCCGGAGCACCCGCGGCCCGGCGCCGCCCTGCCGCCCTGTCCCAAGGAGGCGGGCGGCGGGCGGCGCTTCCTGGCGATCGTGCTCGACTTCGCCCTCGCCGTCGGCCTCGGCTTCGTCGCCGCCGACGCCGCGAGCCGGCCGAAGGTCCGTCACGTGGCCGGCCACACCGTCCAGAGCGGCGGCCCGGCCGTGCCGTACGTCGTGGCGCTGCTCGTCGTCGGCCTCGCCGTGTCCTTCCTCAACCAGGTGGTGCTCGCCCGCCTCGTCGGCTTCAGCGTGGGGAAGGCGGTCCTGGCGATGCGGGTGGTGCGCACCAAGCGGGTGATGCGGCCCAACACCTGGCGGCTCACCAGGCGCTGGCTGCTCGGCTTCGTCTTCCTCGCGGTGGCGCTGATCTCCGAGGACTTCGACCTGGACGACGGCGACATCGTCGGCATGCGTGCGGTGCGCTGGAAGCACCTGCAGGAGTACCAGCAGGCCGTGGCCGGGCTCGGCTAGGCTGCGCCCGTACGGCCCCACCACCCGACGTACCGATCCCGAGGAGTAGCCGATGGCCGGCGAGCCGCAGCCCGACTGCCTGTTCTGCAAGATCGCGGCGGGCGAGATCCCGGCGACCGTGGTGCGCAAGACCGAGCGCACCCTCGCCTTCCGCGACATCGCCCCCAAGGCCCCCGTGCACGTCCTGGTGATCCCGCACGCCCACTACCCGAACGCGGCCGCGCTGGCCGCCGCCGAGCCGGAGATCGCCGGCGAACTGCTCGCCGAGGCGGGCCGGGTGGCCGAGGACGAGGGCATCGCGGACTACCGGCTGATCTTCAACACCGGTGCGGGGGCCGGGCAGACGGTCTTCCACGCCCACGTCCACGTGCTCGGCGGCACGCACATGACCGAGAGCATGGTCTGATCCCAGGTGTCCCAGCGCGAACTCGTCGTCCTCGGCACCGCCAGCCAGGTGCCCACCCGGCACCGTAACCACAACGGCTACCTGCTGCGCTGGGACGGCGAGGGGCTGCTGTTCGACCCCGGCGAGGGCACCCAGCGCCAGATGCTGCACGCCGGGGTCACGGCCACCCAGATCACCAGGATCGCGGTCACCCACTTCCACGGCGACCACTGCCTGGGCCTCGCGGGAGTGATCCAGCGGATCAACCTGGACCGGGTCCCGCACCCGGTGGACGTCTACTTCCCGGCCTCCGGCGAGGTGTACTTCGAGCGGCTGCGGCACGCCACCGCCTACCACGAGACCGCCGTCCTGCGGCCCCGGCCGATCGACGAGCCCGGGCCGCTGCCCGCGCCCGGCGCCCGCTTCGCGCTGGACGCCGTGCGGCTGGACCACCCCGTGGAGTCCTTCGGCTACCGGCTGTCCGAGCCGGACGGCCGCCGACTGGTGCCCGAACGGCTCGCCGCGCTCGGCGTCGGGGGCCCCGCGGTGGGCCGGCTGCAGCACGGGGGAGCGATCGAGGTGGACGGCCGCCAGATCACCCTGGACGAGGTCAGCGAGCCGCGGCCGGGCCAGAAGTTCGCCTTCGTGATGGACACCCGGCTCTGCGAGGGCGTGTACGCGCTCGCCGAGGGCACCGACCTGCTGGTCGTCGAGGCCACCTTCACCGACGCCGACGCCCGGCTCGCCGAGGACCACGGCCACCTCACCGCCGGGCAGGCCGCCAAGGTCGCCGCCGAGGCCGGCGCGCGCACCCTGGTGCTGACCCACTTCTCCCAGCGCTACCCGGACCTCGGCCAGCACCTGGCCGACGCCCGCAAGCACTTCGACGGGGAGCTGGTGCTGGCCGCCGACCTCGCCCGGGTGCCCGTCCCCGCCCGCCGCCAGCCGTGAACCCGCCCCCGCCGCCGACGGCCGCGACCCGGGCCGCGGCCCCGCCCGCACCGGCCGTGGCCCCGCCCGCGCCGGCCGTGGACCGGCCCGCGCCGGGCACCCGCGGAAAAAGGGCTCGCGCCGTCCCCCGAACTGCCGCAGCATCGACGGGTGCGGCCCCGCCGCCCGCCGCGGCGATCACGCCTGCGGCGTACCCTGGTGCCCCGGAGACACCGAGCGGCACACGACACCACGGATGGGATGAGGCAGGCCCCAGCGCCGACCTATGAGTGACACATCGCAGACCCGTACCAACGGTCAGTCGCGCCCCGAACCGGCCGACGACGGCCACGTCAGCGCCCGGATCGTCATCCCCGAGAAGCACCCGATGGTCACCCTGCTCGGCGCCGCGGACTCGCTGCTGCGCGTGATCGAGCAGGGCTTCCCCGCCGCCGACATCCACGTCCGCGGCAACGAGGTGACGGCCACCGGGGCGCGCGCCGAGGTCGCCCTCGTGCAGAAGCTCTTCAACGAGATGATGCTGGTGCTGCGCACCGGCCAGCCCCTGACGGAGGACTCCGTGGAGCGCTCCATCGCGATGCTCCGCAGCCAGGCGGAGGACCCGGACAGCCCGGCGCCGTCCCAGGTGTTCACCGCGAACATCCTGTCCAACCGCGGCCGCACGATCCGTCCCAAGACCCTCAACCAGCAGCGCTACGTCGAGGCGATCGACAAGCACACGATCGTCTTCGGCCTCGGCCCGGCCGGCACCGGCAAGACCTACCTGGCGATGGCCAAGGCCGTCCAGGCCCTGCAGGCCAAGGAGGTCAACCGGATCATCCTGACCCGCCCGGCGGTCGAGGCGGGGGAGCGGCTGGGCTTCCTGCCCGGCACCCTCTACGAGAAGATCGACCCCTACCTGCGCCCGCTCTACGACGCGCTGCACGACATGATGGACCCGGACTCCATCCCGCGCCTGATGGCGGCCGGCACCATCGAGGTCGCTCCGCTCGCGTACATGCGCGGCCGCACCCTCAACGACGCCTTCATCATCCTCGACGAGGCCCAGAACACCTCGCCCGAGCAGATGAAGATGTTCCTCACCCGCCTCGGGTTCAACTCCCGGGTGGTCGTCACCGGCGACACCAGCCAGATCGACCTCCCGGGCGGCACCCGCAGCGGCCTCAAGGTCGTCCAGGAGATCCTGGCCGACGTGCCCGACATCCACTTCTCCGTCCTCACCAGCACCGACGTGGTCCGCCACAAGCTGGTCGGCCGGATCGTGGACGCGTACGAGCGCTGGGACGCCCGTCAGGAGGCCGAGGACGCGTCCCCGGCCGCCCGCAAGCCCGCCCAGCGGCGCCCGGGCAAGACGACCGCGCCCCGCGCACCCCGCCAGTCCCATCGCACCGAAAGCTGAGCACACAGCCCGTCATGTCGATCGACATCGCCAACGAGTCCGGTTGGGACGCCGATGAGGAAGCCATCCTCGACGTCGCCCGCTTCGCCCTGGACAAGATGCGGATCCACCCGCAGTCCGAACTGTCCGTGATCCTGGTGGACGGTGCGGCGATGGAGGAGCTGCACATCCAGTGGATGGACCTCCCCGGACCCACCGACGTGATGTCCTTCCCGATGGACGAGCTGCGGCCCGGCAAGGAGGGCGAGGAGCTGCCGCAGGGCCTGC
This sequence comes from Kitasatospora sp. NPDC059577, assembly GCF_042735475.1. Lineage (NCBI taxonomy): Bacteria > Bacillati > Actinomycetota > Actinomycetes > Kitasatosporales > Streptomycetaceae > Kitasatospora > Kitasatospora sp. NPDC059577. The sequence goes on from NZ_JBHWBZ010000052.1 coordinate 56,402, forward strand.
TCGGCGACATCGTGCTCTGCCCCGAGGTCGCCGAGCAGCAGGGCAAGGCCGCCCCCTCCAAGCACTCGATGGACGAGGAGCTGCAACTGCTCACCGTGCACGGCGTGCTGCACGTCCTCGGCTACGACCACGAGGAGCCCGAGGAGGAGGAGGAGATGTTCGCCCTCCAGAAGCGCATCCTGGACGACTGGCGGGCGGGCCGCGGCCTCGGCGGCATCTCCCCGGCCCCCACCACCCACTGAGCGCGGAGCCCGAACCCCTGTGAGTGGTGAGAGTACGAGCTTCATCCTGGGTGCCGTGCTGCTCGTCGTGCTCGGCTGGCTGGCCGCGTGCGCCGAGGCGGGCATCTCCCGGGTCTCCCGGTTCCGGGCGGAGGAGGCCGTCCGGGTCGGACGGCGCGGCTCCGCGCGGCTGCTGACCCTCGCCTCCGACCCGATCCGCTACCTCAACCTGGCCACCCTGATCCGGGTGGCCAGCGAGATGGCGGCGGCCGTCCTGGTCACCGTGGTGTGCGTGCGCAACGTCACCCCGACCTGGCAGGCCGTCCTGCTGGCGTTCGGCGTGATGGTGCTGGTGTCCTTCGTCGCGGTGGGAGTCTCGCCGCGCACGATCGGGCGCCAGCACCCGCTCACCACGGCCACCGCGGCCTCCTTCGTGCTGCTGCCGCTGGCCGCCGTGCTCGGCCCGATCCCGCGGCTGCTGATCCTGCTCGGCAACGCGCTGACCCCGGGCAAGGGCTACCGGGAGGGGCCGTTCGCCTCCGAGGCGGAGCTGCGGGCGCTGGTGGACCTCGCCGAGAAGGACGACCTGATCGAGGACGAGGAGCGCCGGATGGTGCACTCGGTCTTCGAACTGGGCGACACCATCGTGCGCGAGGTGATGGTGCCGCGCACCGACCTGGTGATGATCGAGCGCCACAAGACCGTCCGTCAGGCGCTCACCCTGGCACTGCGTTCGGGCTTCTCGCGGATCCCGGTGGTCGGCGACAACGAGGACGACGTGGTCGGCATCGTCTACCTCAAGGACCTGGTGCGGCGTACCCACATCAACCGGGAGGCGGAGGCCGAGGAGGTCGGCGCGGTGATGCGCCCGGCCGTCTTCGTCCCGGACTCCAAGCCGGCCGGCGACCTGCTGCGCGAGATGCAGCAGCGCCGCTCGCACGTCGCGATCGTGATCGACGAGTACGGCGGCACGGCCGGCCTGGTCACCATCGAGGACGTCCTGGAGGAGATCGTCGGCGAGATCACCGACGAGTACGACCGGGAGATCGCGCCGGTGGAGGACCTCGGTGACGGCTCGTACCGGATCACCGCCCGCCTCCTGGTGGAGGACCTGGGCGAGCTGTTCGGCATCGAGCTGGAGGACGAGGACGTCGAGACCGTCGGCGGACTGCTGGCCAAGCACCTCGGCCGGGTGCCGATCCCCGGCTCCGCCTGCGAGATCCCGCTGCCGGAACCCGTCGAGGACGGCCTGACCGGCATCCTGCTGACCGCCGAGTCCTCGGCCGGCCGCCGCAACCGCATCGGCTCCGTGGTCGCCGCCCCGGTCCGCGCCACCGACGACCCCGAGGACCCGGCGGGCGAGTAGCGGGTGGGCGGTCGCCGAGCGACCATGGAGGGCATGACGCACAAACTTCGCGCGGAGTACGGCCCGCAGGGGGCGGCCGGCGGAGTCAAGTCCTGGCACGTGGTGCGGGACGAGGACCTGTCGGTGGCGCTCTGCGGGCGCACCATGCCCGACGACGCCGAGACGCGGCCCGAGCAGGAGTGGGGGACCGGGTTGCGGTGCTGCCAGCAGTGCGGCTCGCTCTACATGCACGAGGTGCCGCACATGCAGGGGAGCCATCCCTACAGCTAGGCCGTGGCCGAGCCATGGAGGTCGCCATGAAGCTGCAAGACGAACTGCCCGTCGACCACAAGCTCCTCCTGGTCTGGCGGATCGGAGCGGGACTCGGGGGGGTCTTCCTGATCGTGTTCGGCGCCCTCGGGCTGGCCGACCACCCGGGTTTCCTGGACACCGAGGGGGACCGGATCGTCGGGCTGTCGACCAACGGGACGCTGGCCGTCCTGTCCATCGTGGTGGGCGCGATCCTGGTGATCGGCGCGGTGATCGGCGGGAACTTCGCCGCCAACCTGAACATGGTGGTGGGCGTGCTGTTCGTGGTGTCCGGCTTCTACGGCCTGACGGTGCTCGGACGCCCGGACGCCAACATCCTCAACTTCCGGATGTCGAACGTGCTGTTCGCGTTCCTTTTCGGGGTCGTCCTGACGACCTTCGGCATGTACGGCCGGGTGAGCAGCCACCTGCCGCACGACAACCCGTACTGGCGCCACCGTGCGGAGACCGAGGAGCCGATGCCGTCCGGGCCGAAGACCTTCGTCAAGGTCATGAACCCGAACCCGGGCCCTACCCACCCGGTCGGCCACTGATCCGCGACGGGTCCCTATGCTCGGCGGCATGAGTGACATCGTCGAGCTCGACCCCGAAGACAAGAAGATCATCACCCTGGCCCGCTCGGCCCGCGCCCGCAACGGCGTCCCCGAGGGGGCCGCGGTGCGTGACGAGACCGGTCGCACCTACGTGGCCGGGACGGTCGCCCTGGAGTCGCTGCGGCTGAGCGCACTGCAGACGGCGGTGGCGATGGCGGTGGCCAGTGGCGCCAGGTCGCTGGAGGCGGCGGCCGTGGTGAGCGAGGCGGAGCAGCCCGCCGAGGCGGACCTGGCCGCCGTGCGGGACCTGGGCGGGGCGGGGACGCCGGTGCTGCTGGCCGGTCCGGACGGGGTGCTGCGGGTGGCCGCCGAGGCGCGCTGAGGCCTCGCGCGGGGGCGTCGGAGGCGGGGCGGGGCGCCGTCGGGAACGTCGGCGGGGGCCTCGGGGAGGCCTTTCCGGCCAGGGTGGCCCGGCGTGGTTGCCCCCATGGCTTCTGCAGATAATCTCACCGGGGGAGTGGACTCGGTGAGGGGACTGGGGCATGGGGGCGGTGGCGTTCTTCGCCGGGCTGCTGCTGTTCGTGATGGGGCTGGGCAAGTGGCAGGAGACCGGATCGCAGGTCTGGCTGTTCGGCTCGCTGGCCTTCCTGTTGGTGCTGGTGGTGGTCTCGCTGATCCCCGGCGGCGGCAAGGGCGGCAAGAAGGGCTGAGCCCCGCGCCGGGCGCGCCCGCGGCCGTCGGAGCCCCCTCGGACGACCCCGGACGGCGGGGCTCCGGTGATCAGGGAGAATGGAGCCCATGAATGCCCCTTCCTCCTCGTACCGCTCCGGGTTCGCGTGCTTCGTCGGCCGGCCCAACGCGGGCAAGTCGACCCTGACCAACGCCCTGGTGGGGACGAAGGTCGCGATCACCTCCGACCGACCGCAGACCACCCGGCACACCGTGCGCGGCATCGTGCACCGCCCCGACGCCCAGCTCGTACTGGTCGACACCCCCGGCCTCCACAAGCCGCGCACGCTGCTCGGCGAGCGCCTCAACGACCTGGTCCGCACCACGTGGGCCGAGGTCGACGTGATCGGCTTCTGCCTGCCCGCCGACCAGAAGATCGGCCCCGGCGACAAGTTCATCGCCAAGGAGATCGCCGGGATCAAGAAGACCCCGAAGGTCGCCATCGTCACCAAGACCGACCTGGTCGACTCCAAGCGCCTGGCCGAGCAGCTGATCGCCATCCACCAGCTCGGCATCGAGCTGGGCTTCGAGTGGGCCGAGATCATCCCGGTCTCCGCGGTCGGCGACAAGCAGGTGGAGCTGGTCGCCGACCTGCTCACCAAGCTGCTGCCGGAGGGCGACCAGCTCTACCCGGCGGGCGACCTCACCGACGAGCCCGAGCAGATCATGGTGGCCGAGCTGATCCGCGAGGCCGCGCTCGAAGGCGTGCGGGACGAACTGCCGCACTCGCTGGCCGTCGTGGTCGAGGAGATGCTCCCGCGCGAGGGCCGCCCGGCGGACCGCCCGCTGCTGGACATCCACGCCAACGTCTACATCGAGCGGCAGAGCCAGAAGGCGATCGTGATCGGCGCCAAGGGCGCGCGGCTCAAGCACGTCGGCACCACCGCCCGCAAGCACATCGAGGCACTGCTCGGCACGCCGGTCTACCTCGACCTGCACGTCAAGGTCGCCAAGGACTGGCAGCGCGACCCGAAGCAGCTGCGCAAGCTCGGCTTCTGAACCAGCCCTCCCGGAAAGGGAGTTCGGCGAGAACGGGATGGCCGGTGGCCCGTCCGGACGTGCAGCGTCCGGGCGGGCCACCGCCGTTCCCCGGCCCCACGGGCAGGGGCCGGAAGGCGGATCCTAGGCGCCCTCGCGCAACACCAGTGACACCAGCTCCCGCTGCGAGTCGGTGAGCTTCGGATCGGCGCAGTAGACCTTCCGGCCGTCGACGGTGATCTCGTAGTGGAAGCCGTCCGGCACCCCGTAGGAGGGGGCGCGCAACCCGCCCGCGACGGCCTCGCGGGCGAGCGCGTGGACGTGCGGGGCGTCCGTGCGCTCGGCGGTGTCGAGCTCCGCGTGGCGGACGATTCCCGCGAAGCCGCCGGTCCGGGTCACCTGGATACGCATGGTGTCCATGGTGCTACGCAGGGAAGGCTTTTGCGGCGCTTTTCCCGGACCGTGACCTTAAGCGCACCTCAACCCGGTCTCAACCGGTCTCGGTCGGTCGGAGACCCGGCCCGCAGGTCCGGCCCGCAGGCCCGGCCCGGAGGCCCGGATCCGGCGGTCCGGCCTGGGGCTTCCGGTCACCCCGGGCTGACGCCGACCTGCGCCCAGGAGGCCGTGACGGTGTCCGCGATCGAGGACTGGTCGGGGTAGCGGGCCTCGGCGGCGGCCACGGTGGCCCGGGCGAAGGCGGTGAAGCCGGCGTCGGCCGGCAGCGTGCGCCCGGTCAGCGCGTCGTACCAGATCCGCCCGGCGCGCTCCCAGGCCGAGCCGCCGAGGGCGGTGGCCAGCAGGTAGAACGCGTGGTTGGGGATGCCGGAGTTGATGTGCACCCCGCCGTTGTCCTCGGCGGTGTTCACGTAGTCCCGCATGTGTGCGGGCTGCGGGTCTTTGCCGAGCCGGGGGTCGTCGTAGGCGGTGCCGGGCGCCTTCATCGAGCGCAGTGCCACGCCCTGGATCCCGGGGGCGAGCAGGCCGGCGCCGATCAGCCAGTCGGCGTCGGCGGCGGACTGGTGCAGCGCGTACTGCTTGACCAGCGAGCCGAAGACGTCGGAGACCGACTCGTTGAGCGCGCCGGGCTGGTCCTGGTAGTCCAGTCCGGCGGTGAACTGGGTGACGCCGTGCGTGAGTTCGTGGCCGATGACGTCGATGCAGGCGGTGAAGTCGCCGAAGATCTCGCCGTCGCCGTCGCCGAAGACCATCTGGTGGCCGTTCCAGAAGGCGTTGTCGTAGTTGCGGCCGTAGTGGACGCTGGCGTCCAGCCGCAGGTCGTGGTCGTCGATCGAGCGCCGGCCGAAGGCGTCGGCGTAGAGCGCGAAGGTGGCGCCGAGGCCGTCGTAGGCGTGGTTGACGGCGGCGTCGGTGACGGCCGCCTGGCCCTCGGTGCGCGCGGTGCGCCCGGGCAGTCGCCGGCCGTGGCCGGCGTCGGAGACCACCCGGTCGAGTCCCGGGGCGCCGCCGGCGGGCGGGGGCGGGGAGAGGCGGGCCGCTCGGTGGGCGTCGTCGAGCGCGAGGGAGTGGACGGCGGCTTCGTGACCGGCCTCGGCGAGGCGGTCCAGGACGTACGGCGGGACGATCGCGCAGATCGGTACTGCTGCAGTCATGTGGCCCAGGGTGAGGCTCCGGTGACCGGATGTCATCACCCTTGACATGACCGGTCGACGTCTCAAGGAGTGGAACGGGGGCCCGGATCACTTCGGGGGCGCGCGGCGCTGGGTTACGCTGGGTCCCATCATGCGCAACGGGCTGCTTCTTCTTAGCTGCCGCGTCGAGGGCCTGTAGTCCACTGGGGCCGGCTCCCTCGCCGCGGGGAACGAGCTGTGCGCGTCATCGGGCGACCCAACGGCGGGTCGTGCAGCGGCAGCAGAGGCCGGCCAGTCGGTGTTGATCCCTCCCGACCCGCCCGCACCACGCATCCACAGGAAGCCGAGAGTCACCTCCATGACCGAGCAGACCTCCGCCGCGTCCGTCCCCGCCGCCCCGGCCTTCGTCGACCGGCCCACCCCGATCACCGCCGCCTCCGTGCGCCAGCAGCCCTCGGGCATGCGGTACGGGCGCTACCTGCCGTTCGGCGCCGTGGACCTGGCGGACCGCACCTGGCCGGACGCCGTGATCACCAAGGCGCCGCGCTGGCTCTCGACCGACCTGCGGGACGGCAACCAGGCCCTGATCGACCCGATGTCCCCGGCCCGCAAGCGCAAGATGTTCGATCTGCTGGTCGCGATGGGCTACAAGGAGATCGAGGTCGGGTTCCCCTCCTCCGGGGCGACCGACCACGCCTTCGTGCGGTCGCTGATCGAGGAGGGGGCGATCCCCGAGGACGTCACCATCTCGGTGCTGACGCAGGCCCGCGAGGAGCTGATCGAGAAGACCGTCGAGTCGCTGGTCGGCGCCCCGCGCGCGACCGTCCACCTGTACAACGCGACGGCGCCGCTGTTCCGCCGGGTGGTGTTCCGCAACGACCGGGCGGCGACCAGGGCGATCGCCACCGACGGCACCCGGCTGGTGATGGAGTACGCGGAGAAGCTGCTGGGCGACGACACCGTCTTCGGATACCAGTACTCGCCGGAGATCTTCGTCGACACCGAGCTGGACTTCGCGCTGGAGGTCTGCGAGGCGGTCATGGACGTCTGGCAGCCCGGCGAGGGCCGCGAGATCATCCTGAACCTGCCGGCCACCATCGAGCGGGCCACCCCGAACGTCCAGGCCGACCAGTTCGAGTGGATGTCGCGCAACCTGTCGCGCCGCGAGTTCGTCTGCCTGTCGGTCCACCCGCACAACGACCGCGGCACCGCCGTCGCCTCCGCCGAACTGGCGTACATGGCGGGCGCGGACCGCATCGAGGGCTGTCTGTTCGGGCAGGGCGAGCGGACCGGCAACGTCGACCTGGTGACGCTGGGGATGAACCTGTTCTCGCAGGGCATCGACCCGCAGATCGACTTCTCCGACATCGACGAGGTGCGCCGCACCGCCGAGTACTGCAACCAGATGGAGGTGCACCCGCGCCACCCGTACGCCGGTGACCTGGTGTACACCTCCTTCTCCGGCTCGCACCAGGACGCCATCAAGAAGGGCTTCGACGCCCTGGAGGCGGACGCGAAGGCGGCGGGCGTGCCGGTGGAGGAGCACACCTGGGGCGTGCCGTACCTGCCGATCGACCCGAAGGACGTCGGCCGCACGTACGAGGCGGTCATCCGGGTCAACAGCCAGTCCGGCAAGGGCGGGGTGGCGTACGTCCTGAAGAACGACCACAAGCTGGACCTGCCGCGCCGGATGCAGATCGAGTTCTCCCGGATCATCCAGGCCAAGACCGACGCCGAGGGCGGCGAGGTCACCCCGGCGGAGATCTGGCGGGTCTTCGAGGACGAGTACCTGCCGACCACGGGCAACCCGTGGGGCCGGCTGTCGCTGAGCGGCTCGCGTACCCTGACCACCGAGGACGGCCGGGACGCGCTGACCGCGGAGGCCGTGGTGGACGGCGCCCCGGTGGCGCTGAGCGGTACCGGCAACGGCCCGGTCTCGGCCTTCGCGGACGCGCTGGCCAGGATCGGCTTCGACGTCCGCGTCCTGGACTACGCCGAGCACGCGCTGAGCGAGGGCGGTGACGCCCAGGCCGCCGCGTACGTCGAGTGCGCGGTGGACGGCAAGGTGCTGTGGGGCGTGGGGATCGACGGCAACACCGTGCTGGCCTCGCTGAAGGCGATGATCAGCGCCGTCAACCGGTCGCAGCGCGGGTAGTTCGTACGAGTGGCACGCGGCGGGGCCGTCCTGCGGGGCGGCCCTTCGCCGTGCTCCGGCACCTCCGTCGGGGCGCTGTGTCCTGCGCCACATTTTTTGGGATCGGAAGCCGTTCGAGGTACTGACACGTGCCGGTAACCGTGGCAACATCGATCCACCGGAAAGCCGGGTCGGTGGGACGGCCCGGTGTCCGGTCGCGTGACCTGCCCATCGTCGAGCAGGCCGCCTGCCATGTCTGGGGAGTGGCGCCGTGACCAGGTTGTGGGGTGTTCGCCCGCGGTGGCGGACTGACGTTCTCGGTGACTTCTTCTGCCCGGGCTGCGGCGGGGACCGCAACTACCGCCGGCAGCACGGCCGGCGGTGGCTGCGGTTGCTGGGCACCCCGGTGCTCCCGCTCGGACCGGTGATCGGCAGCGTGCAGTGCACCAGCTGCCACGGCCGGTACGGCGTCGAGAGCCTGGAACAGCCGACCTGCGTGCGACTGGGCGGGATGCTGCGGGACGCGCAGTACACCATCGCGCTGACCCTGCTCGCGGCCGGCGGCACCGCCCACCGGGCGGCCCGCGAGGCGGCCTGCGCGGCGGTGCGCGAGGCCGGGTTCGAGGACTGCGGCGAGGCCCAGGTGCTGGCCGCGCTCGCGGCGCTGTCCGGACTCGGCGGCGAGCTCTACGAGGCCCACGAACTGGAGTCGCCCCCCGGCCGGAGGCTGGGGGACACCGGCGGCCTGGCCGTGGAACTGCACGCGGTGCTCGAACCGCTCACCCCCCACATCGCCCACCAGGGCCGCGAGCGGCTGCTGCTGCAGGGCGCGGCGATCGCCCTGGCCGACGGTCGGTACCTGCCGCAGGAGCGCGAGGCGCTGGCCGCGGTCGGGCGCTGCCTGGACCTGCCGAAGGCCCGGGTCGGGGCGCTGCTGGAGGCGGCGACCCGGACCCCGTACAAGTAGCCCGACCCGGGCGCACGACGGGCCGCGAGCGCAGCGCCGACCCCGCGGGACACCGCCGGGGGCCGTCGGCCACCGCCGGCCCCCGAGACACCGTCGACCCCCGGAGACACCGCTCACCCCCGAGACACCGCCCACCCCCGGCCCCTGCGGCCACGTCACACCCCTGACCGTCGACCCCGACCGTCGACCACCCGTGGACCATCTCCGAGATCCCCCACAAAAACGGGCCCGAACCCCCCTCCGGGCCCGCCGTGACCCGCACCGCAGTGGTCCTCCCCTACGGCCCCGGTGCGGGCAACACGGCTGTCCGCGGTTGTCCGCGGCTGGGGGACAATGGTCCCCATGAGTCTTTTCCGGGACGACGGCGTCGTGTTGCGGGCGCAGAAGCTCGGCGAGGCCGATCGGATCATCACCCTGCTGACCCGCCAGCACGGCAAGGTGCGGGCGGTGGCGCGCGGGGTGCGGAAGACCAAGTCCAAGTTCGGTGCCCGCCTGGAGCCGTTCTCGCACGTGGACGTGCAGTTCTTCAGCCGGGGGAGTGAGTTGGTCGGCCGCGGGTTGCCGCTCTGCACCCAGGTGGAGACCATCGCGCCGTACGGCGGGTCGATCGTCACCGACTACGGCCGCTACACCGCCGGCACGGCGATGCTGGAGACGGCCGAGCGCTTCGCCGAGAACGAGGGGGAGCCCGCCGTGCAGCAGTACCTGCTGCTGGTGGGCGGGCTGCGCACGCTGGCGGCGGGGCTGCACGAGTCGCACCTGGTACTGGACGCCTTCCTGCTGCGGTCGCTCGCGGTGAACGGGTACGGCGCGAGCTTCACCGACTGCGCCAAGTGCGGCCTGGACGGGCCGAACCGTTTCTTCTCGCTCCAGGCGGGCGGGGTGCTCTGCGCGGACTGCCGTGTCCCCGGATGTGCCGTACCCTCCCCTGAGACACTGGTACTGCTCGGGGCGCTGTTGTCAGGGGACTGGCGGACGGCCGACGCCTGCGAGCCGCGGTACTGGCGGGAGGGCAGCGGCCTGGTCGCGGCCTATCTGCAGTGGCACCTGGAGCGGGGCATCCGCTCGATGAGATACGTGGAGAAGTGAGCACATGGCAGCGCGACGGCTCTTCGGCGGCGGCAAGCAGCGGGCGTACGCGCCCCCGACCCCGCACCCCAGCGGCGCACAGCCCCCGAAGATCCCCGGTGAGCTGGTCCCCGGCCACGTCGCCATCGTGATGGACGGCAACGGCCGCTGGGCCAAGGAGCGCGGACTGCCCCGCACCGAGGGCCACAAGGTCGGCGAGTCCGTGGTGCTGGACGTCCTCGCCGGCGCCATCGAGCTCGGGGTCAAGAACATCTCGCTGTACGCCTTCTCCACCGAGAACTGGAAGCGCTCGCCCGACGAGGTGAAGTTCCTGATGAACTTCAACCGGGACGTCATCGCCCGCCGCCGCGAGGAGATGGGCGCGATGGGCGTGCGGATCCGCTGGGCCGGCCGGATGCCCAAGCTGTGGAAGAGCGTCGTCCAGGAGCTCCAGGTCGCCGAGGAGCACACCAAGGACAACGACGCCGTCACGCTCTACATGTGCGTCAACTACGGTGGCCGGGCCGAGCTGGCGGACGCGGCGCAGGGGATCGCCCGCGACGTCGCGGCCGGGAAGCTGGACCCGAAGAAGGTCAACGAGAAGACCCTCGCCAAGTACATGTACCACCCGGACATGCCGGACGTGGACCTCTTCCTGCGCCCCAGCGGGGAGCAGCGCACCTCCAACTTCCTGCTCTGGCAGTCGGCCTACGCCGAGTTCGTGTTCCAGGACGTGCTCTGGCCGGACTTCGACCGGCGGGACCTGTGGCGCGCCTGCGAGCAGTACGCGATGCGCGACCGGCGCTTCGGCGGGGCGATCCCGAACGAGCTGCCCGCCCCGCGGCCGTCCCAGTTCTGACGCCGACCGGACGGGCCGGCGCAGCCCCCGCGTACGACGAAGAGGACCCACCGGGCAGATCCCGGGGGTCCTCTTCGTCGTACGCGGGCCGCGAGCGGACGGCGTGCGGGGCTCAGGCCTTCTTGGCGCACTCCGCGCAGGTGCCGAAGATCTCCAGCGTGTGCGCGATGTCGCTGAAGCCGTGCTCGGCGGCGACGGAGTTCGCCCAGCGTTCCACCGCGGGGCCCTCCACCTCGACGGTGGCGCCGCAGTGCCGGCAGACCAGGTGGTGGTGGTGCCCGCTGCTGCACCGGCGGTAGACCGCCTCGCCGTCGGCGGTGCGCAGCACGTCCACCTCACCGGCGTCCGCGAGCGACTGCAGGGTGCGGTAGACCGTGGTCAGACCGACGGAGTCCCCGCGGTGCTTGAGCAGGTCGTGGAGCTCCTGCGCGCTGCGGAAGTCCGCGATCTCGTCCAGGGCCGCCGAGACGGCGGCACGCTGCCGGGTCGATCGGGCGCGCGGCGACGGGCCTGCGGTGGTCACCGTGGGTCCTCCTGGGGTCGTGGTCGTCTCGCACCTCATTGTGCCAGCCCGGCCCGCCCCTCAGGGGCGGTCGTGCCGGAGGAAGTGCGGTCCGGCGACTGGACCGGCAGTTCGACGTCGCAGACCTTCGGTCCCTGCTCGGTGTCGACGCGGTGGCGCCGCCGGGCGAGCGGCGCGGCGAGCGCGCTGAACACCGCGAAGACCGCGATGGCGAGCAGCACGATGGCCGGGCCGGAGGGCACGTCGAGCTGGTACGAGCCGGTGACGCCGGCCAGCGAGACCACCACGCCGAGCGCGATCGAGGCGGCCTGGGTGGCGGCGAAGGAACGGGTGAGCTGCTGGGCGGCGACCACCGGGACCACCATCAGGGCGCTGACCAGCAGCAGTCCGACCACCCGCATGGCGACGGTGACGGTGACCGCGGCCATCACGGCCAGCAGCAGGTTGAGGGTGCGCACCGGCAGGCCGGTCACCCGGGCGAAGTCCTCGTCCTGGCAGATCGCGAAGAGCTGGCGGCGCAGGCCGACGGTGACCGCGATGACCACCGCGCCGAGCACCGCGATGGCGGCCAGGTCGGCGGGGGCGACGGTGAGGATCGAGCCCCACAGGTAGCTCTCCAGCGAGCCGGCGCCGGCTTCGGCGGAGAGCGAGACGAGCAGCTTGCCGCAGGCCATGCCGCCGTAGAAGAGCATCGCGAGGGCGATGTCGCCGCGCTGGTTGCCGCGCGAGCGGACCAGCTCCATGGTGACGGCGCCGAGCACGCAGACCAGCACGGCCATCCAGACCGGGCTGGTCTGGAAGATGAAGCCGAGGCCGACGCCGGTCATCGCGACGTGGCCCATGCCGTCGCCCATCAGGGCCTGGCGGCGCTGCACCAGGTAGATGCCGACGGCGGGGGCGGTGATCCCGACCAGGACGGCGGCGAGCAGGGCGCGCTGCATGAAGTCGTAGGACAGCATCTCGGTCATGCGAGCAGCCTCGGCGGGGTCAGGTCGGCGTGCGGGTGGACGTGGTCGTGGCCGGGCAGCGCGTGCAGGCCGGTGTTGGGCACGGGCGGGCCGTCGTGGGCGACGCAGCCGTCCCGCAGGACGACGGCGCGGTCGATCAGCGGCTCCAGCGGCCCGAGTTCGTGCAGGACGAGGAGGACGGCGGCGCCGCGGCCGACCTCGGTGCGCAGGGTTTCGGCGAGCACCTGCTGGCTGGCGGAGTCCACGCCGGCCATCGGCTCGTCCATGATCAGCAGGTCGGGGGAGCCGACCAGGGCGCGGGCGATCAGCACCCGCTGCTGCTGGCCGCCGGACAGGTCGGCCACGCCGTCCCCGGCCCGCTCCAGCATGCCGACGGCGGCCAGGGCGCGGTCCACGGCCTCGCGGTCCTTGCGGCGGAACGGCAGCAGCCGGTGCTGGGGCAGCCGGCCGGTGGAGACGACCTCGCGCACGGTGGCCGGGACGCCGGAGGCGGCGGTGGTGCGCTGCGGGACGTACCCGATGCGGTGCCAGGCGCGGAAGGAGCCGTACGGGGCGCCGAACAGCTCCAGGGTGCCGTGCTCCAGGGGGACGGAGCCGATCACGGTCTTGACGGTGGTCGACTTGCCGGAGCCGTTGGCGCCCAGCAGGGCGACGACCTCGCCGGGCCGGACGGTGAGGTCGACGCCGCGCAGCACCGGTCGGCCGCCGCGGGAGGCGACGGCGTCACGGAGGCGGACGGCCGGGGGTATCGCGTGGGTCATGGTGTTCGCGTCCCGTCAGCTGGTGGCGGCAGGGGTGGTGGCGTCCTGGCCGGCCGGGCTTGCGGCCGGGGTGGCGTCCGAGGTGCTGCTCGCGGCCGGGGCGTCGGTGCCGGTCGTGGTGCCGGTGCCAGTCGTGGTGCCGGTGCCGGTCGTGGCGCCGAGGGCGGCCCGGAGGTTGGCCAGGTTCTGCTTCATGACGGTGAGGTAGTCGTCCTTGGAGGTGTCCTTGACACCCTCCAGCGGGTCCAGGACGGCGGTCTTGAGGCCGAGGTCCTTGGCGACGGTGTCGGCGAGCTTGGGGCTGACCAGGGTCTCGAAGAAGATCGTGGTGACGCCGTTGTCCTTGGCGGCCTTCTGCACGGCGGCGAGGCGGGCCGGGGTGGGCTCGGACTCCGGGTCGACGCCGTTGATGGCGACCTGGGTGAGGCCGTAGTGGTCGGCGAGGTAGCCGAAGGCGGCGTGGCTGGTGACGAAGGTCCTGGTCCGGGTGTCCTTCAGTCCGGTCCGGAAGTCCTGGTCGAGCGCGGTGAGCGAGGTGACCAGCGCGTCGGTGTTCTTCCGGTAGTCCTCGGCGTGGGTCGGGTCGGCCTTGGCGAACTCGTCGCCGACGCTCCTGGCGATCGCCGCGTAGCGGGTCGGGTCGAGCCAGATGTGCGGGTCGCCGGCCGGGCCCTCGTGCTTGTGGCCGTCGGCCGCCTCGCCCTCGTCGAGGTGGTGGTCGACCAGCGGGCTGGCGGCGGTGGCGTCGATCCGGTGCTTGCTGGAGGACTGCGCGACGGCTTGGTCGACGGTGGGCTGCAGGCCCTTGAGGTAGATGATCGCGTCGGCCTTCTGGACGGCGCCGACCTGCTTGGCGGTGAGCTCCAGGTCGTGCGGCTCGACGCCGGCGGCGGTGAGGTCGGTGACCGTGACGTGCTCCTGGCCGATCTGCCGGGCGAGGAACTCCATCGGGTAGAAGGACGCGACGACCTTGAGCTTGCCGTTGCCGCTGTCGGCACTGCTGCTGCCTCCGCAGGCGGTGAGGACGAGGGAGGAGACGAGGGCGGTGGCGGCGAGGGCTATGGAGCTGCGGGTACGTCGTCCGATCATCATGACAATCATTCTCATCTCAGATGGAAATGATTGTCAACTCACTCGGACGGGTGAACGGCAGGTGGCGAAGAGTGGGGGCGGCCGGACGATACCGATTTGAACCACGTACCCATATGGCCGGTAACCTGAGGTATTCGGGTACGCGCAACCAGCCGTGCCCTGACCGTGCCGTACGTACTGAAGAGAGCACTGTGGCCGCCGACAAGATCGACACGATCGTCAGCCTGAGCAAGCGCCGTGGCTTCGTCTACCCCTGCAGCGAGATCTACGGCGGCACGCGTGCCGCCTGGGACTACGGGCCGCTGGGTGTCGAGCTCAAGGAGAACATCAAGCGCCAGTGGTGGCGCGCGATGGTCCAGGCCCGTGAGGACGTCGTCGGACTCGACTCGTCGGTGATCCTCGCCCGCGAGGTCTGGGAGGCCTCCGGCCACGTCGCCACCTTCAACGACCCGCTGACCGAGTGCCTCTCCTGCCACAAGCGCCACCGGGCCGACCACCTGGAGGAGAAGTACGAGGCCAAGCACGGCTTCCCGCCGCCGAACGGCCTCAAGGACGTCAACTGCCCCGACTGCGGCACCAAGGGCCAGTTCACCGAGCCCAAGGACTTCTCGGGCATGCTGAAGACCCACCTCGGTGTCACCGAGGAGGCCAGCGGCCTGGCGTTCCTGCGCCCCGAGACCGCCCAGGGCATCTTCACCAACTTCAAGGCCGTCCAGACCACGTCGCGCAAGAAGCCGCCGTTCGGCATCGCCCAGACCGGCAAGAGCTTCCGCAACGAGATCACCCCCGGCAACTTCATCTTCCGGACCCGCGAGTTCGAGCAGATGGAGATGGAGTTCTTCGTCAAGCCCGGCGAGGACGAGCAGTGGCACGAGTACTGGCTGCAGCAGCGCTGGGACTGGTACGTCGGCCTCGGCCTGCGCACCGAGAACATGCGCTTCTTCGAGCACCCGAAGGAGAAGCTCTCCCACTACGCCAAGCGCACGGTGGACATCGAGTACCGCTTCAACTTCGGTGGCAGTGAGTTCTCCGAGCTGGAGGGCGTCGCCAACCGCACCGACTACGACCTGCGGGTGCACAGCGAGGCGTCCGGCCAGGACCTGAAGTACTTCGACCAGGAGTCCGGCGAGCGCTACTTCCCGTACGTCATCGAGCCGGCGGCCGGCCTCAACCGCGCCATGCTGGCCTTCCTGATCGACGCCTACTTCGAGGACGAGGCGCCGAACGCCAAGGGCGTCATGGAGAAGCGCGTCGGCATGCGGCTCGACCCGCGCCTGGCCCCGGTCAAGGTCGCCGTCCTGCCGCTGTCGCGCAACGCCGACCTCTCGCCGAAGGCCCGCGGCCTCGCCGCCGACCTGCGCACCGCGTGGAACGTCGAGTTCGACGACGCCGGCGCGATCGGCAAGCGCTACCGCCGCCAGGACGAGATCGGCACGCCGTTCTGCGTCACCGTCGACTTCGACACCCTCGAGGACAACGCGGTGACCGTCCGCGACCGCGACACCATGTCGCAGGAGCGCGTCTCGCTGGACCAGGTCAAGGCGTACCTCGGTGCGCGCCTGATCGGCTGCTAGGTCGGGTCCTTCCGCCGGGGAGCCCCCGTCCACCCCGAACCGGGGCGGGCGGGGGCTCCTGCTTCTGCTCCACGCACCGGGCGTCGGCCGCTGCCTCGGCCGGACGGGCCCTAGGGCTTGTCTGACAATTCCCGCCGCGCGCACGACGCCGGGCATCCCGGCTGGACGCACCGCCGAATCGTCCAAGTACGTCCAGTACGAG